>NZ_JAMYOT010000007.1:0-338952 GCF_040320005.1 Mesorhizobium sp. M0816
AGCGCCTGCAGCGGGATTGTATCGACGTCGTGCTGCTACATATCAACGAGTATCCGATCGAGCGCGCCGGCGAGGTGTTCGATACGCTCGGCCTGTTGCGCCAGGAGGGCAAGATCGGCGGCTTCGGCTGGAGCACCGATCACCGCGGACGGCTTGCCGCCTACGCGCCGCGCGAAGGGTTCGTCGCCGTAGAGAACGACTTCAATGTGTTTACCCCGGCGAACGAGCTGATGGCCGTTGCGGCGCGCGAGAACCTCGTGTCGTTCAGCCGGCTGCCGCTGGCAATGGGGCTGCTCACCGGCAAATACACGCCGGCCATGCGGCTGCCCACCAACGATGTGCGCGGCGGGAATGCCGAATGGATGGTGTTTTTCAGGGATGCGCCGCCAACCCGCACTATCTGTCAAGGCTCTCGGCAATCCGCGACCTGCTCACCTCGGGCGGACGCACGCTTGCGCAAGGCGCGCTCGGCTGGATACTCGCCAAGTCGGCAATCGCCTTGCCGGTTCCCGGCTTCACGCGGCCCGAGCAGGTCGCGGACAATCTCGGTGCGCTGGAAAAGGGCCGCTGCCGGCAACGGTGATGGCCGAGATCGACGCAGTGCTGAAAATTGCCGAGACTGCGTAGGGTGTGGTGAATCCGGAATTCGCATTGGCGACAATGCGACCAACTTCGATCTCTCTGATGTCTGCCGATATCGCATTTTTCTTAGTCAAGCTTCCGTGGCGCAATTGAACACGGACGGAGCGGCGGACACGCTCGAGTTGAAGGTCCGCCGCTCCGGTTTTCAGATCAAAGAGTGATGCTGCAACGGGAGATGGGTAGCGAGCTGCGCTTGAGCTGCGCCGCCGACCGCGTCGCTGTCGAGAGAGAGCGACCCGGTTGAGCTGTCAAAGATGATGTGGTGGGAACCATCATCCGTGGCCGTACCAGCAGGGGAAGTATGCAATGAAAGCCCGCCCGACTTAAGCTCGGTAAGAGCGGCTTGATCGAGGTGGAGCTTGTCCTGAAGCTTGCTGAAGTCGAAGGCATCGTTGCCTCCGTGGCCAGACATGATCTCGGCGGCGGCGCCGTTTTTTGCCTGGGCGCCGACACTTTCATCGGGCTGGACGGTTTGCGCGAACCCGTGGCGGATCAGGCTGGTTGCCGTCTTGTCGGATGGATCGTTGGTCGGGAGAAGTTCCGAGCCGGCCGAAAGAGAATGGCTCAACGAGGCCAATATGCGGTCAACGTTGCTGCCCTCGCTTACCTTGTCGCCGGCATTATCGTGGGTGGTGTCAGTCGAACTGCCATCGCTGGCGAGGAGGTGAGAAAGCGCGGTCTTGTCATGACTGCCATCGCTGGTGGTGGCACCGGAGGCGGCGGTAGCAGTCGAACTGCCGTCGCTAGCGAGGAGGTGAGAAAGCGCGGTCTTGCTATGGCTGCCATCGCTGGTGATAGCGCCGGAGGCGGCGGTATCAGTCGAACTGCCGTCGCTGGCGAGGAGGGGCGACAGCGCGGTCTTGCCATGACTGCCATCGCTGGCGGTAGCGCCGGAGGCGGCGGTAGTAATCGAACCGCCGTTGCCGGCGAGGAGATGCGAAAGCGTGGTCTTGCCATGATTGCTATCGCCGGTGGTGGCTTCGGAAGGGGCGGTGGCAGTCGAGGTGCTGCCGCCGGTGATGGTCTCGGCCGGGGCTGTGGCGGTCGAGGTGCCGCCGCTGGAGGTGGCTTCGGAAGGGGCGGTGGCGGTCGAGGTGCCGCCGCTGGAGGTGGCTTCGGAAGGGGCGGTGGCGGTCGAGGTGCTGCCGCCGGTGGTGGCTTCGGAAGGAGCGGTGACAGTCGCGGTGCTATCGCCGGTGGTGGCCTCGGAAGGGACCGTCGCCGTAGAAATGGGATCGGTGGCCGCAGCTTCGGAAGGAGCAGTCCCGGCGGTGCTGAGATTGTGTTGCCGGAAAACGGCCTGCAGTTCCGGGGAGCTCTCAAGCGCGGTATCGCCTCGCTGTGAACCCCAGGCGTACGCGTACTCGAAGGCGGGTGACGGAACCAGCTTGGCCCAGTGGTCCATCATGGTTTCCATCTGGGCGGCGGTGGGCACGACATATTTGCCACCCATGTCGGTGTTATAGTCGCCACCGCCAAACGTCTGGTAGCCTGGAATGATCTTGCTCGTCGGGATGCCCGATGCCTGAGCGGCGGCAACGAATTTATCGATCATGTTATAGTCGACCGCGCCATCCGTGCGGACAGGATAGACATCCACGCCGTAGTAATCGATACCGGTATTGGCGGGATTGTACGTGTTCGAAAAATCCGGATTCGCGGACGTCCCCAAGCTCATCATCGTGATGTAGGTCTTGGCGTCCGGCACATTGGCGTGAATCCAGTCGGATTCTGCCTTCAGATTCGCGGCGGAGGCGTAGGTGCCCCATTGGCCGGTGGGATCCGGCTCGTCGACAAGGAAGAATCCGAACAGCTTCGGATTGCCGATGAAAGGCGTGATCTTGTCGATAAAGGACGACGTCGCTCCGTCGGTTTCGTTGAGGTAGACCAAGCCCTTCATACCGTCCGGCAGCGCATTGAGTTGGTCAACAGATGAAACGTCGGCCAGATTGAATCCGGCTTGCGAAATTTCCGTGCCCGATCCACCTGACGTGTAATGCAGAGTTGTCATCCAATATTCCTTTTTCTGTTTCGACCGTGCCTACTTACAGACGGCGTATATTAGCGCCAAATCACATACCGACACCCTCTGACAGAAATATTGAGGTTTGAAGTAGGATTGAGCGTTGGAGGGGCGCTCCCTTCGAACTCGTTTCCGCAACGGTATCGACGACCAGCCAAGGATGGTTCTATTCGGGATAAGACTCGGCTAACTTGATCCGACCGTGTGGAGCTTGGCTCGAATGGCGCGGTCGAGAAGCCGTCCGACGCAGGACGGCCGGGAAATCTGAAAACCAGACCAAAAACAAAACCCGCCTAGCGGCGGGTCGTCAGTGCGAATCTGCACCGTACCCAAATTACTAGCATAGCTGCCGGCACAAAGCAAGAACAAAATGTGACGCAATCGACGAAGCTGCCGATCTAGACGGCGCTTCTCCGAAATGCGAATGCGCCTCGCAGCCGGCATTGCCGCAACAGCGGTGCCGTGCAACATCGGCGGCTTGGAAGGAACCCCGGTGCTGTCTCGCCTGATCGCCGGCCTGCTGCTCGCCTGCGGATTGACCCACAGATCATGTATTCGCTTGCGCAGGCGTCGTGGGGCTACCCAGTTGCCTTTTCCGCGAGGCGACGGTTGGACTCAAACATCTTCTGCGGCATCCGCCGAAAGCTCCTGATCATGACGTTCGCGCGGAAGAGGTTGGCCGGATTGGCCGCGAGGCTGGTGCAAGGCGATATATCCCAGACACCAGGGCGCGGACGAGCGGCTTGCGTACCGGCGTCTCGATGAAGCGCCAGACGATAAAAGAGGCAAGGAGGACCCCGGCCAACACGACGAAGAATGCGGCGTTCTTGCCGACATGAGGCGCCAGCGCGTTAAGCGAAATGTAGCCGATATACTGGTGCAAAAGATACAGCGGATAAGTCAACCCTCCGAGCATCATGATAGCCTTGGATGGAGCAATCACGGAGCGGAGCAATATCGCGCCAGCGAAGACTCCGTAGACCACTATATTGGCAGCGAGGAGGGCCGGATACGAAATGGCTGCGCCAAAGTGCTCCTGCATCCAGTTATGAGAGAACATTGCGGTCTGGCAAGACACCAGGAACGCGACGGCAAGAAACAGGAACGCAGCCGGTGAACGGCCCCTTGCAACGATGTCTTCCGCGAGGATGCCGGCGGCAAACAAAGGCGCATAGTTTGTAATGAAGAGAATGCGTATCACCGGGTTCCCAAAGAAGAACTCGTTGGTTGCCGAAATTGCGAGCCAGATGGCCGCGATGGGTATTTTCCAGCGCTGAAAGGCGCCGGCAAAGATCAGCACTGCAACCCAGCCGTAAAACAGGATCTCGAGCATGATCGACCAGTAGACGCCATCCATGGACGGCCTGCCGAAGAGGCGGGCGAACATGGAAAGATTGGCTACATAGGTTGGAACATCGGTCGGAAAACGCTGATCTTTGGCGACGACGAGAACAACAAACGTCGCGGTCATGCAGACGAGGAATCCGGGATAAAGCCGGGCGAAGCGGGCGACCGCGAATTCCTGCCAGGTTCGACCTTCGGCCGACCACGCGATGACGAAACCGCTGATCAGGAAAAACAGATTGACGCCGAGATAGCCGTAGATGGCGTAAGGTGCTGCGGCAGGATATTCCACGTCGAGATTGCCCGCGATCGCGCCGCCAAAAAGATAGTGAAAGAGCACGACCGCGAGGGCTGCAGCTAGGCGCAGCAGGTCGAGTGATGGCATGCGCGCCGGAATGGCCTTGCCTGCCGGTTCCACAGCTACCTCCCGCAGCCGTTTCAGCTTTTGACAACCATCAGCGGCCTGATCCGCAATACCAGTGCTAACGCGAAGACTGCAAACCGGCGGCAGGTCAAGCCTTTACCTTCTCAAGTACGAACAGCTGCTCGCAGGACAGGAACCGCAGGACGCTAAAAGAGCGTACCAGCTTGAGCCCCGCCGCCGCGAAATCCTGTCGTGCAACGGTGAGATTGACGGGATGAGGCGCCGACATCCTTCCGGTGATCATCTTCCGCAGCCTTAGCCGTATTCTCTGGAGGCGGGTGCCAAGGCCGTAGGATACGATCAGGCGACGGCTGGCAACGCGCGCGAGCTCAATGATAATGTCGCGCCTGAGATGTGGCGGGATAAGGTGAATGAGGCGAAGGCAGACCACCGTATCAAAGCTTTCGTCGGCGAACGGCAGCTGCGTCACGTCACATCGGATGAATCCCCGAAATCCGGATTGACCTTCATATGCTGATCTAGCCAAGGCCATCATTTCCATTGAAATGTCTGCAGCCAGCACCCGACAATTATGCTGGCCCAGCACGCCGGCCAGCTTCCCGGTTCCGCATGGGATATCGAGCACCTGAGATGGAGGCGGGCTGCACCTCTCCAGCGCCTTGGCGATGCAGCGTTGCTCCCGTCGCGCAATGACGTATGACGCAACGGTGGACAGCTTCAACCGGCCTGCATAGCCGTTCAGGTACCAGCTCGCAAAACTCGGATCTTGATATCTCTGTTTTGTCGGGAGCTCATAGGCCGCGACTGCCGCGACCTTGGCGTTGTAATTGGCAGGTATAGCCGTATTTGCCGCTGCCGTCTGATGTGGCTCGAGGTTCTCGCTCATATGCCTGCTTTCATACGATTTCTCCTGCAGATGAGATCGAAGATTTTTGTCCGACACGTTCATTGGATAGCCGACCAAGCTGCCCTATTGGCGATAGAGGGGATAAACGGCCAGTTGGCTGCGTCCATCACAGAGAAGGTTTCCAGAAGGCTGGGTGTCTCGCATCCCTCGAACGGATGAGACATGCCGAACTCATGACGGCCGCGCCCTCGCGGAAGTGTGCTGGGGAATAGGGCTACTGCACACCCCTTTCGGAGACGGAACGGTAAACGGACGGTAGGCAATCCGGAAGGATAGTCACCGAAACGCACTCCTTCCGTTCACGATTTTGGCGTCCGTCGATATCCTAACGTGACCACACCGTCATTCATACGGATGGCGCGGATTCCTGGCTCGTCGGCTAGACATCCCAGGAAGAGATGGGCGTTCGCTTCAGCAAATGGACATGACGTCACTGCCAGTAGGCTTCCCTCAGTCTGGATTGAAAGATGATCTTGGAGCTATTTGGGCCGTCCGGTGCTGGTAAGACGACGTTAGCGTCCGAGCTGGTGCACGTTTTGCGAGCTCAGGGCTACTGTGTTGTTTTGCAGACCGGTGACCGCCGACATCCGGTTAGAAGGGCCGCCTTCAAACTGGTCTCCGGCTTGCATTCAAAGTGGATCGGACAGCGTTCTCTCGGTGCAGAAGTGCTTAAGATTCTTCCACCCAAGAATGAGCTGTGGGCGGCTCGCCTGAACTGGCATCTTGAAGCTCTTCTTCAAGCTTGGCGCGCGGCAATAGCGTCCAATGACACGATCTCAATTTTTGACCAGGGTATGGTGCAATTCGTATGTTCACTGGTTTTGTTCAGCGGCGTAACGGATCGTGAAAGGGTGTCGCGCGCGCTCGAGCTTCTACCCAAACCGGATCTGCTTGTCCGATTGCAGGCGCCAAGGGAAATTCTAGAGGTCCGTCTGAAGGAACGCCGGCGTAACCTCGGTATCATTCAGAAGTTCCTCGAAGTCGATCTGCAGAGCAGTCTTGATCATATTGATCACGTTAATCTCATTGGGGAACAACTTGGATCGTTTCCCGTGCCAACAACTTGCGTCGAAAGTTTAGATTCGAACGGGCTCACAGCCGCCACAGAAATGATAGCGCGTGGAGTAATCGACAAGTTCGGCGCGGCGCGGGCGAAATTTAAAAGAGTTGAAGCTTAGAGAGATGCGGTTTTGAAGCGTCGACAAGAAGATATCCAATAATATGGAAAATCGAATTATTGAAAAGGAACCGCGCGAGTTGACATGACATGCGCTTTTCTCGCTACCAGACTGCCTTGGCGTTGACGTTAGCTGCTGTCAGCGCGATATCCATAGTTATCCACGGAGCGGTGAGTGGAGAGGACGTCGCATCGACAAAGTTCGTCGCGCCGGTAGCCATGGACCTGCCGGATTACCTGCACACCGCGAAGGATGCGGCATTTGGCACAACTTTCACCCGAATAACCAAACCCGGAATCCTCGGCGCCGGCATCGCATGCGGGAGCAAATATTGCAGCCACCGCTATTCGAGCGCCCAGGCCTGGAATGCGGATCAGAGCCTTCTTGTCATCAGCAACGGCTGCGGCGGCTTATGCTTCCTGGATGGGCGCACCTACGCCCCGCTTTTTCGCCGTGATCGATCGACCGAATGCGAATGGCATCCTCACGATCCCGACCTGATGATCTGCGTCGGGGGTCGGAAAATCTCGACCTGGGCGCCACGCACCAATCATGAGGAGGTCCTGTTTGTTTCGACTGACAGTAGCAATCTCCAGTTCGGGCCATACAAAGGTAATCCAAGCCGTGATGGCAGCCGTATTGCCGTACGCGCGGTTCGCCGGGACGGCAAAGCGGTCGTCTTTGCCTACGATCTCAAACAGCGGCGGAAATTTCCGGAAATCAATCTCGCACAGCTTGTCGGGGCCAACGGCGCCTGCTCAATCTCGCCGCTGGGCGTCAACATCTTATGCATTCAGAACCTGAAAGACGACACTGAACAGACGTTCATCTTTTCTGTTGACGGCGTTCTGCGCCAGAAATGGACTGAGCATCATCGGCCTGGCCATGGCGACATGACCGTCGATGCCGACGGCAGCGAAATCTATGTGGGGATCAGTAAGTCCGATCCAGACATATTCCAGGTGATCAAGCGAAGGCTGTCAGATGGGAAAGTCACTTCGCTCATGAGATATGGTGAAGCACAGCATGCATCGCTCAGGTCGCTGGACAGGCCCGGTTGGGTGTTCCTTACCTATTCGGGCAATCCGGACGAAGTATCGAAATATCCGGCTTGGGCGCCGTATGCGCGGGAAGTCATCGCGTTGCGCATCGACGGCAGCGGAGAGGTCCGGCGCATTGTGCAGACGAAGAACGTTCCATTCGACTACTGGAGTGAGACCCACGCCTCGCCGTCCCCGGACGGTTCACAGGTGATCTGGTCAAGCAATTGGGGAGTACCCGGCGGCCCGGTTTACGATTTCGTCGCCCGTATTGACTGGCCGGAAGGATCAGACACTGGCTCGAGAGCATTAGCCGCGAGCGGTCTTCAATAACAAAACCTTCCGGTCGCCTATGGCGATATGGCCGATCGTGCTTGCTCCATTCACGCTTTTAACGCCTCACGTTCAACTTCGCCGCCATACGGCTCCGTTCGATGTCGATTCATTCAAACGGACGACGACAGTGGCCAAGCCTGCACCTAGCGTGATTGTGCAGTTTGCAAGGCTTATGACACTTGCCGGAATCCTACGAATTACAGCGATGACGTCGGGTGACGGCTTGTATCGCCAAGGGCGCTCGCGCCGGAGCTCACTGTTGATGTCACGGCCGAGAAAGGAATAGCAGATGGATACGGATAAGCGAGCCGAAGAGAATGCCTCTTTCAACCCTGAGTTGTTAGAATGGTTGGTATGCCCAATGACCAAGGGCTCACTTGCCTGGGATTCGGATCGCGATGAACTCGTTTCGAAGAGCGCAGGACTTGCCTATCCGGTTCGCGACGGCATTCCAATCCTGCTAGCCTCGGAGGCACGGACGATCACCTCCCGCGTGGTCAAACTTCGCGCATCCAGACGATGATGGGAGCCGCGCTAAAGTAGGCGGCTTTCCGACGACAGCCAGCAATGACAGGAAAGTGTGCCGCGGAGCGCGAGCCGTTTGTCTGCGGACCACTCTGCGCTCGGCACCCGGGCAGTGCCGACCTCTTTGATGCAACGCGCGGCGACCTGAACCGGCTGGGTACGGCGGCCCGCTGCCGGGACAGGGTTTGCGTCATTTAAACAGACGAGGACAGTGGCAAGACCTGCCCCTACCGTGACCTGGGCGAGATGGGTAGCGAAACCAACACCATGAAAGCAAATTCAAGGGCCGGCCACTTCGCGCGATCGGGCTACAGCGAACGGTCAGGAGACGCAGGATGAATCCGCATCTGGTGTGTGTCGGAGGCGAGGATCATGCCCTGCGAATTCCGTTCTTGATGTCGCTGCGAGAGAAGGGATTCCGTGTTACTGCGGTGTCGAGCGGCGGTGAAGCCGCATTCCTGCGGCATGGCATTCCGCATCGCAGCTACGGTTTCGACCGATTTTCCAGCAGCAGCGGAGAATGGGCCGCCATCAGAACCATTCGAAAGCTGATGGCGGAACTCCGGCCGGACATTATCCAAAGCTTCGACACCAAGCCCAACCTGGTGACGCCACTTGCGGTGCGCGGAAGCGTTCCAGTCGTGCGCACTATCAACGGTCTGGGCTGGACGTTCTCGTCCCTGGAACCGCGCGCCCTTGCCCTGCGCCCAATCTTTTGCGGACTGCAATGGCTTTCGTCGTTATGGACGGCGGCTACGGTGTTCCAGAATCGGGACGATCAGGCATTCTTTGAACGCTACCGACTGATCGGACGCGGCAGCGGACGAGTGATCCGCAGTTCTGGAATCGACGTCGATGCGTTCGCCATGGCAAGGCATCTTGCCCCGTCGGCGATGAAAATGCGCGAAGAGCTTGGGCTCCAATCCGCCGAGATCGTAATTTTTGTCGGCCGGCTAACGCGCCAGAAAGGCATCCCGACACTCCTCAAGGCAGTCCCTCGCATCCTGTCGGAAAGGCCCAATGCCCGTTTCGTGCTTGTCGGCCCATTGGAATCCGAGGGCCCATTTGCAGTGGACAAGGCTGAGATCGATCGCCATGTGCCGCATGTCATCGCCTTGGGTCCACGACGCGACGTTCCTGCCCTTCTTGGCATGGCCGATCTGTTCGCCTTTCCAACACAATACCGAGAAGGGATTCCGCGCGTCCTGCTGGAGGCAGGGCTCGCGGGATTGCCTATCGTCGCCTCGATGATGCCTGGTTGCAATGAGGTGGTCGAGGACGGATGGAACGGCCATCTCGTCCCCCCGCACGATGCGAACGGCCTTGCCTCTCGAATTATAGAGGTCCTGTCCGACCGCCGGAAAGGACGGACCATGGGCGCTCGCTCTGTCGAGCTCGTCCGGACGCAGTTCTCGCTGCCCTGGGTGGTCGAGCAATATTGCGATCTCTACGACAATGTCCTTAGTGCCAAATCCCAGGGCGGCTTCGCTCGACCGGCATCGCCGGTGTTGCTTGAAGAGCCTGCTGCAAACCGCGGATCGGGTGGAGCGCGTCGATGATCCGGGACGCGATCCTGGCCTGCGGCGTGGCCATGTCGTATGCGGCGCAGCTCTCAGTTCCGGGCTTGCCCTTCGGCTATGGCGAATTGTTTCTCGCGCTTTGGATCATGCTGTCGATCGGGCGGGTGCTCGCCGGCGGTCACTTGGTAGTCAGGCCCGCCCTGATCCGTGTTGCGGGCTTCTGGCTGATCATCACGCTCGCTCTGGGTATTGGCACCATCGTTGGCTACCTGACCACGGTACTGTATCTGTCGGTGGTGATGCACGATATGGTAGCCTACCTGCTGCTGATCTGCGTCACCTGTCTGGCCGCCGCGGAGCCCGACGCGGATCGCCGTCTGCGCAGTGCTGCCTGGTGGGTGGTCGCTATTGCGAATGCATGCTTTATTGTTCAGCTGGCACTTGGATGGGGTTGGATCCACCAATCCGGCGTCGATCCCTGGTACTGGGATCGCTTCCGAGGCTGGTCCGAGAACCCCAACCAGCTCGCGCTCTATTGCGCACTCCTTGGTCCGCTCGCCTTGCATCTTGCGACGACTACAAGCAAGCCGTGGGCGAGGTTGGCCGGGCTCAGCAGCCTTATCCTGACCATCTACGTCGGAAGGCTGACGAAGAGTGATACCTATCTTTACACGACGGTCCTGGTCGGCCTGATATTTCTTGGGCTGCGGGTTCGGACATGGCTCGCAGCCGGTGACGGCAAGGTCAGCCTGTCCCGGCAAGTTACCCTCCTGCTGATGATTGGCTTCCTTCCGTTGGCCATGTCGATGACGCCTTACATCGTCACGGAGGTGAGCAGCGTCGAACAGTTCGCCTTGAGTCTTACCAAGGACAAGGGCGGCGAAGCGACCGCCGAAACCGCCGCGCTTCGAATCCATCTCTGGGGAGATGCATTGGGCAAGGGCCTAACGTCAGGATCCCTGGGCCTTGGTCCTGGCCCGCATCTGGAGCGCCCGCCCATTTCCTACAGCCAATTTCTGCCCCGGCCTTTCGAGGCTCACAACACGATTCTCGATCTGTACACTCAAGGTGGTTTGGTTGCGGTCCTGGCCCTGGCCTGGATTGTCGGCGCGGCGGCTTTATGCGCATGGCGTGCGAAGCTCGATGCCCTGTTCGTGCTGGTGGTGTCGATCGTCATCTTCGGAATGCCACATCTGATCATCCGCCATCCAATCGTGTGGTTTGCGCTTACCATTTGCCTTGTTGCCGGAACGCCGCGAACGATTTCGGCAACCTCTAGCGACCTGAGGTGATGGCATGTGTGGGATTACCGGAATTCTCCTTGCACCCGATGCCGCCAACATCAAGCCGCTCAGGGCAATTGGCCAGATGACGACGGCCCTTCGTCATCGTGGGCCTGATGGCGAAGGCTTCTGGATCAATCGCGAAGCCGGCATTGCCTTCGGCCACCGACGTTTGGCTATAGTCGACCTATCGGAAGCAGGACGCCAGCCGATGCATTCGGCAAGTGGCCGATATGCCATTACCTTCAACGGCGAGATCTACAATTTCCGCGATCTGCGCCGCGAGCTTGAAGACGCTGGCCATCGGTTCCGTGGCGCCAGCGATACCGAAGTGATGCTGTGCGCAATCGAGAGCTGGGGTCTCGACACCGCACTCACGCGCCTCGCTGGCATGTTCGCATTTGGATTGTGGGATCTAAAGACCAGGACCCTCCATCTCGCCCGCGACCGAATGGGCAAGAAGCCGCTCTATGTTGCTGCAACGCGCGATGCGCTCGTTTTTGCCTCCGAGTTGAAGGCAATCCATCGTTTTCCAGGTTTCTGTCAGGAGCTCGATCTCGACGCGGCCGCGACAATGCTTTCGAAGGGATGGGTACCGGGTAACTGCTGCATCTGGCGAGGCGTGTTCAAGCTACCTCCGGGCTCGGTCCTGTCTGTGACGGCGGCGGATTTTGCCGAGGCGCGCAGCGCCGCATCCCTTTCGCAACGCGCCCGACACTGGTGGTCGCTGCCTGAAGTCGCCGCGAACGGTCGACAGAATCCAATCGCCGGTACCGACGAAGAACTGACCGATGGACTCGACGACCTGCTTCGACTTGCCGTCCGGGAACGCATGATAGCCGATGTGCCGCTGGGTGCCTTTCTGTCTGGTGGCCTCGACAGCTCCACGGTTGTGGCGCTGATGCAGGCCCAATCGCCAAAACCGGTGCGCACATTCACGATCGCTTTCGGAGAAGGCGGGTTTGATGAGGCTCCCCACGCGGCGGAGGTCGCGCGGCACCTGGGCACCGATCATACTGAACTCCACCTTTCAGCAGCCGCTGCGCGTGAAGTCATTCCGGAACTGCCGCGGATCTGGGATGAGCCGTTCGCCGATGAATCGCAGATACCGACTTTGCTCGTGGCGCGGCTCGCTCGCCAGCACGTTACGGTGGCCCTATCAGGCGACGGTGGCGATGAATGCTTCGCCGGTTACGCCCGTCATTTCATGGCTGCGCGGTTGAAACGACAGCATGCGCTGCCGTCGCCGCTGCGTCACGCGCTTGCTGCAGGGGTCGGATTGCTGGCCCGTGCAGCGCGTCACGATTTCGTCGGCAAGCTGCCGCTTTCGGCGAGTGGACGGCACGCGCTGCGGAGCGACCGGCTGCATCGCCTCGCTCGGCTGCTCGCTGCGCCAGATGAGGACGAATTGCATCGACGGCTGACCGGAGCATCGACCGGGAGCCTCGCACTCCACACGCCGCCCACATCAATTCAAGGGTCCCCCCGGCTTGATGGCCTGCTGTCCCGTCTCTTGTACGACGACATGGCCGGTTACCTGCCCGACGATATATTGGTGAAGTTGGACCGCGCCAGCATGGCCAATAGCCTCGAGGGCCGGTGCCCGCTTCTCGACCATCGGGTTGTCGAATTCGCCTGGCGGCTGCCGGCACATGCGAAGGTCCGCAATGGCAAAGGCAAGTGGCTTCTTCGTCAGCTGCTTAGCCGCTATGTTCCGCAACGGCTGATCGACCGGCCGAAGCAGGGTTTCGATGTTCCCATAGCAGTCTGGCTGAGCGGCCCGTTGCGCATCTGGGCCAGCGATCTAGTCGCCGATATACGCCTCTCCGGAGATGGGATCTTCGACTTTGCGAAGGTCGAAACCTGCTGGCGCGACCATCTTGACGGAAGACAGGATCATTCTCGCGATTTGTGGCCCGCGTTGATGTTCCAGGCCTGGCGCAACGAGGCCGGGCGGTCCGCCGGGCCGGCAACGGGCATGTCCACAGCGCTCGAACTGACAGGAGTATGAGATGGAAGGTTCCATAGTCAGCCGAATTCACCTTCCGCGCGCCACTGAAATGCACGTGCCGACGCGCGAGATCAATCCGCGCATGAGGCCATTCCTGCGCGAACAGGTCGACGCGCAGACCCCCTTCCATCAACTCCTCATTACCATCGCGAGGAGAAAATGGTTCCTGCTTGCAATGGTGATTTTGGGCGGAGTGTTGGCTGGGCTTGCGGGTTTTGTGCGTCCTGTCCTGTTCGAGGCGACCGCACAGGTGATTGTCGATGCTCCTGGCAGGAACGCGGCTCCCGGAGGTGCGGATTCTGCTCAGGAGATGCTGGATGCGAGCATTGATGACCACTTAACCATGCTCTCTTCGCAGGGGCATCTGCGTCGCCTGGTGGCAGCCCTACGCGAGACAAAGATCGGCAACATTGCTGAGCAAGGTGATGATGTCGGAAATTCCCGCGCCGCCCCGGTAGGCGGCAACCTGCAGAACATACGCACCTTCGCAGCTGGTCTGCTAGAAAGGATTTGGCCGCAGGGCGGGCCGGAGGCGGCCGATGCAGCCGAACTCAAGGCATTGCGCAAGGGCATGAGGGTTGGACAGGAACTGAGATCAAGGGTGATCACCGTCGGCTTCACCGACGACGATCCGGCGCGAGCCGCCCTGGTGGCCAATACGTTCGTCCAAGTATACATCGACGATCTCGCACAGAAGCGCAGGGCGTCAGACAGGCTGGAACTCGCCTCGATCGTCGCCAGCCTGCCGGTCGTACAAAGCGACTTGGCGAAAGCGACCGACCGCCTGGAAAAGTATCGACTGAGCCATGGCGCGGTCGATCAGGGTGCGGCGGATAACGCTGCCAAGGAGACAGCCGAACTTAGTCAGCAGATATCCTTGTCGAAAGCGGATCTCTCAGCGACGGAATCTCGCCTTCAGCACATCGAGGCTTTGCGAGAGGAAGGAGCATCGGTCGCGGCGCTCGCCGAAGCGATCGGGTCTCCGGTATTGGCCGACATGGCGGCCCGCCAAGCCAACGACAATGCGGATGCGGGCCTTAGCACTGCGATCAACGGCGAGATCGAACAAGGCACTGCTCGCATTGCGGCGGAGGGGAACATCTACCGTGCCCAGATCGCTGCTCTGGAGGGCCGTAAGAATGTACTCGATGCGGTGGTGGCCGACACAGCCGGCCGGCTTTCCGGCTTGCGTGCGCTCGAGCCGCAGGTCAGCATCCTGACGCAGCGATACAACCAGCTTCTCACCCAACAACAGGATCTGGTGCAGCGCATCGCAACTCCCTTGCCCGGGGTCTCGATCCTTTCAGCGGCATGGCCGCCAACGAATCCAAAAACCCTGCCGCCCATCTTTCTTATTCCGCCCGGCATGATCGTGTTTGGCCTCATTGGCGGGGTCTTCGTCTTGGTCCGCAGCCGTCTCAATCAGACCTTGCGCGGCGGGGCCGAAGCTGAAGCCGCGCTCAGGGTTCCGTGCCTGGGGCTGATACCGGAAGCGCCCACAATACACGCGAAACGACTACAGCAGCTGGTTCTCGGCCAGCAAAACTGCAGCTACAGCCGAGCCGTCACTTCTCTCCTTGTCACCGTGGCTCTCAACAAAGCGAGAGGCCGTGCGTCGCACGTCATCCTCGTCACGTCCAGCGTCCGGCATGATGGCAAGACCGAGCTCGCATGGAGCCTCGCCTTGGCAGCTACCCGACTTGGGGGACGAGTGCTTTTTCTCGATCTTGATGGCACGGGCGCCCGCCTCACGAACGAGTTTCTGAACGAATTCGGTGCGTTCAAGCCGCATAAATCCTTTGGAGACTATATGAGCGACCGTTGTCCGCTGCACGACGCGGTCACGGGAATGCCTGAAATTGGAATCGACTTCATGGCACTCGCACCATCAGAGGATCTGCTGCCGCAACTGTCCATGATCGACGGGTCCCTGGTCACAGATGAGCTGCGCTCGATGTACAGCATCGTCATCATAAATGGACCGCTGGGACTTGGAGGACCTGAGGCCAGGCTACTGACGGGCTGGGCTGACGCAGTTCTTTTTGCTGTTCGCTGGGCCAGGACGCGTCGCAGCATCGCGCGTGGTGTTCTGCAGTTGCTGACGGAGGACGAGACGGCTCAGGTCCCCGTAGGCAGCGTTCTCACGCAGGTCAATCTTAGGAAACACGCCGGCTACCGGTTTGGGGACAGCGCGGATCTCTTGCTCGAGAGAACATCATGAATGTCACATGCGGGATTCCGCGTAACGACCGCCACGGCATTCGACCTGTCGAGCGGAAGATAATATCGACGATCTCGCAGTCCGGAGCAGGGTCCGCGGCCAAAGGCGATCAAGGCGATGAAATGCGCGACGCCGGCGCAAAAGACATCGACGATTTCAGCGATCCGAAGCTCGCCCGCTTCCCTGCGGCCTCCGTTGCTCCAACGAATATGGTTTTGCCGCACAAGGAGGACACGGGCCGGGGTCTCGGCTATGCCAGCATCTTCGCTCTTTTGGTCTATATCGGGGGTGCGGGCTTGACCAGCTTGGCGCAGTTATTGATTGCGCGCATCGTTGGCTCCACCAGCTATGGCATCTACTCCTATGTTCTGGCCTGGACCTCGGTGCTTGCCTATCTTGCAACGCTTGGTTTCCACGTATCCTTGTTGCGTTTCGTCTCCGCCTACAGTGCCAAAGGGCGGCTTGACCTGGTACACGGCGTAATCAGGTTTGCTCTGCAGAGGTCGCTGGCGGCGGCGACACTATTCGGCATCGTTGGCGCCGCCTTGATCTTTTTCTTTTCAGATCCTTCTCACAAGGAGCTTCAAATCAGCCAGCTGCTAGGCATGGCAGCAGTGCCTTTGGTCACCGCCTACGCTTTGGGCGCAACACTTGTTCGTGCTTTCGGCGGCGGTGTCTCGGCCCTCCTGCCGGAACGCATAGTGCGCGACGGCCTCTTGTTGACGTTGCTGGGAATGGCGGGCTTATCCGGATCATGGACCCCCAACGCACCCTTGGTGATGCAGGCGGTGCTGGCAAGTTCAGCCATCACGGTCGGCCTGGTGTTCGTCATGGCGACAAAATTTCAGCCGCCTGGCTTGCGGCAGGTTCAGCCAGGCGACGAGTCGCGGGAATGGTGGTCCGCGGTTCCGCCAATGATGCTCATGGCTGGGCTCGATGTTTTCATCAGCCGGGCCGGAGTCATGGTGCTGGGCTGGACGCATCACATTCGCGAAGCAGGCATTTTCGCATTGGGATTGAACGTCGCCTTGCTTGTGAGCCTTTCCCTGGTTGCCGTCTCTACGATGTTTGCGCCGACAGCGGCTGCCCTTCATGCCCGAGGCGATCGGATGGCTCTGCAGCAGCTGTTTTCACGGGCCGCCCTACTTTCCTCTGGTGGGGCTCTAACGATGGCCATCCCGATGCTTGCGATTATTGAACCTCTGTTGAGCTGGTTCGGCGGGGATTTCAGTACCGCGGCACCCGTCGCGCGGATACTCATTCTCGGATATGTCTTTGTCGCGCTGTGCGGACCCCAGATGCTCCTCTTGATGATGACCGGAAACGAATGGGCGGCAGCCGCAACCATGATCGTCGGCGCTGCGGCCAGTATCATAGGCTGTGCCACAGGAATTGCGCTCTACGGCGCGCCGGGCGCCGCAGTGGGCCTCGCGCTTGCGTTGGCGATTTGGAATGTGGCGATGTCGATCTACATCAGCAAACGGCTGAAAATTATCCCTGGGCTGATCTTTGCGCTAACATCGTTCAGAACGCACGCAGTCGAAGGCCAGCGGCGACATTGGTTCCTGCGCTGATTTGAGACCGTCGCGCCCCGATACGCGACGGCATCAGCGTTCAGGAATTTCGAGTCCAGGGTTGTGTCGGATAGAGGCTGGCGAGTGCGGCTTTGTGGCCGACGCGTTACACGCCGAGTGGCAGATCATCGCCCGACAGGGCCCGCGGCCTACACGGTGGCCTCATTCACCAACGTCTGTTGCCGTACGCTGGCCGCGGCATCCGTTCCATGAAAGTCCCGGTACCATTCGACAAAGCGTCGCACTCCGTCCTCTAGCGGTGTTGCCGGGGCGAAGCCGACGGCCTGGCGAAGATCGCTGACGTCGGCGCGCGTCTCCAGAACGTCGCCAGGCGGCAACGGCACATCCACGCGAACTGCCCGGCTGCCAAGAGCGGTCTCGATGATCGAAATCAGCCGGTTGATCTCCTCGGGCCGGTCGTTGCCGATATTGTAGACGCGATACGGCGCGGAACTTGTGGCAGGGTCGGCGGTGCAAGGGTCCCAATTCGGATCCGGCTGCGGCGGTGTAGCAAGTGCTCGAACCACGCCCTCAGCGATATCGTCGATATAGGTGAAATCTCGCCACACGCGGCCGGCATTGGCTACTTCAATTGGTTTGCTCTCGACGATCGCGCGCGTGAACAAGTAGACGGCCATGTCGGGCCTGCCCCAAGGGCCATAAACGGTGAAGAAGCGCAGTCCGGTCACGGGCAGGCCGAACAAATGGCTGTATGAATGCGCCATGAATTCATTCGAACGCTTGGTGGCGGCGTAGAAGCTGACGGGATGATCGGCGCCGTGATTTTCGGAAAACGGTATGGTTCGATTCAAGCCGTAGACGGAGCTCGAAGAGGCGTAGACGAGATGACCGACGCCATGATGCCGGCAGCCCTCAAGGACGTTGAGAAACGCCACTATATTCGATTGCACATAGGCGTGCGGGTCAACAAGTGAATGACGCACGCCGGCCTGAGCCGCGAGATGGACGAGGTGTGAGGGGCGAACGTTTGAAAACAGCAACTGAACGCGCGCGGCATCCGCCAGATCCATTCGTACCGGCGTGAACTTCGCCTCGCTACAGAGGCGTGCAAACCGCGCTTCCTTGAGCCGCAGATCGTAATAGGGCGTGAAATTGTCGACGCCCACGACTTTGACACCAAGACGCAAAAGCCGTGAGGCCACGTGAAAACCAATGAAGCCTGCGGCGCCGGTGACGACGATCGGTCCTGTCCGTGCAAGTTTCTTCACCGCGCGGTCCGAACGGGATCGAGCGATTTCCATCTTCTCCGCTGCGGCAAGGACAGAATCGCTGCATAGATCGTTGTCCACTTGTCGCCTTTCGAAATCCGTTCGACAGTACCGAATAGCCGGTCCGGGATTGCGGCTTCCGATATTTACGCTGGCGCATCGAACCTAGTGGAGTGCGCAATGCGGTGCACGACCTGCCAAGTCATGACACGCCAACTTGCGTAGTTTGAATCCCGGGCGGATGCCGACGTCCGGCGATTGGATCTAAGTGGCCGGCCTTACGGCAGGACCGAAATACGCCCAAGAAGGGCCACCAGTTCCGCCTGGCGTTTTGTTTCGGTCTTGGCGAACAGCGAGGCAAGCTGGGAACGGATCGTGGTGCGGCTGAGACGCCAGCTGCGAGCGATCTCCAAAGGTGCGTCGCCCTGGGCCAAGCGCAAGGCGAGGTGCGTTTCTGCGCTCGTCAAGCCAAACATTCTTTGCAGCGTCCGAGGATTTGGCCCCGACCTGTTGTCGCGATCCAGCAGCGCCACAATGCTCGTTCCGTCGGGAGCGATAACGCCGTTCTCGTTCAGTATCACCGGTCGGTCGCCCCTGCTGCGGATCACCACCCAAGACAACGAGCCCGGCAGGAATTGGCCCGGAACATTCGCGATCAGCCGCCTTAGGGCGGCCGTAAGTCCGCTCGCCGTGTCGGCCGCTTCGCCCTGGCGCTCAAGCGTGGTTTGGGCGGCTGCGTTCCACTCGACTACTTTTCTTTCGCGATTCAGCACGAGATAGCCACAGCCAATGCGATCAAGCACGCCGGTTATGGATTCCAGACTGCGGCCTTTTGGTTCGGCGAACCTTGCGTCCAATGGATCCGATGCGCGATCGGGAAGGTGACCAGAAGAGGGCCGCGTATTCCGCGCTTCAAAATCATACTTGGTCCTCGTAACAATGTACCGATTGCTCGAAGAAGCATCGACCTGTCTATCGATCAGATTCATTTTCTACCCCTAACCCAAAGTTTCACACGCCCGAAATAAGTATTCGGGATTCATGTAGTCTTCTATGTGTAGCTGGATTCTAGTCTTCTATGCGCTGACGGATAATACGTTCATCACCACCTTGAAAACTTAATATGATCCGACAGTTCTAAGGCAGCTCTTAGGCCCCGCTGCGTCCGATAAAATGCGCGCTATGATAGCGGTATGGCAATCCGGCAGTGGTACTAAGCTGTACGTTTTTTGCTCTAGTCTCGACGGGCTAGTCAGAAGGTTGTAGTCTGTGTCCATGAGCTCGCAGTCGCGCAGGTCGAATTCGAACCCGTCGGGCAGATTGCTAACTCATATTGCCTCTGCATCGGTGTTAGCTGCCACACTGATATTTGAAATAAAATCGTCAGCCTATATTGGGCAAGGCGCCAGTTTTCTGGAATTTATTCCGGCTATTATTATTATCGCCTATCTCGAAGACCGCGTACCGGCGCTCGCTGCGACCATTCTGATGGTGGCTGTCGGGCTGTGGGCACGAGGACACGATCAGATTTCAAGTGGAGATTGGGCACGCGCAATCCTGCTTCTGGTTTCGGGAGGCGTGATTGCCATGACCTTCCATCGTCTGCGGCAGGACTTGCGTGAGTTGCTGGAAGTCGCGGAGGCCAGGCTCGCTGCCGTCGAGGCGACCGAAAGCCGCTATCGTTGGGCCTTCGAACGTGCTGCCATGGGATTCGCGAACACCAACAAGAAAGGTGAGTTGCTGCAGTCCAACAGACGCCTTTGTGAGATGACCGGGTACAAGGAGGAGGAGCTTGCCCAACTGCAGCTCGATACGCTCGCCCATCCGAACGACCGGGATACCTTGGCGCAATTGCTGGCGAGGCTGGGCAATGACATTTCTTCGTTCGTTTCGGAGGTGCGTCTGTCACGAAAGGACGGTACGGCATTCTGGGCCAGGCTAACGCTTTCTTCGTCCGTGCCCGAGGGTGGCCTCTCGGAGAGCATCTTCGTGGTGGTCGACGATATTTCGGAACGACGCGCTGTTCACGAAGCGCTTCGGGCCCAGAAGGAATGGCTGGACCTCGCTCTGTCTGCTGGACGCTTGGCCACGTGGCGCATAGACCTTAAAGGCGGGATAGTCACGGGCTCGGACACGTTCTGGGACATTCTCGGCCTGGCCCAGGCCAATAGCCGCAGTTTGGAGGAGCTGTCAGCTGTCGTTCATCCGGCGGACTGGCCAAAGCTGGCGGCATCGAGAAAGGCCGCACCATCGGTCACGAATTACGATGTTGAGATACGCGTCCGCCGACCGGACGGACATATCCGCTGGGTTGCGCTGCGCGGAAGGGAGGAAAGACATGATGATGGTGGACAGCGGCTTGGAGTGGCTGCCGACCTGAGCGAGAGACGACAAACCACGCTGCTGCGCGCCGCGGCAAAGAAGCGGGAGCGCATCATGCTCGAACAGCGTCACAGATTCGGCAACGTTTTCGCGGTGATCACGGCGCTCG
Organism: Mesorhizobium sp. M0816; assembly: GCF_040320005.1. Lineage (NCBI taxonomy): Bacteria > Pseudomonadati > Pseudomonadota > Alphaproteobacteria > Hyphomicrobiales > Phyllobacteriaceae > Mesorhizobium > Mesorhizobium sp. M0816. The sequence continues at coordinate 20,710 of NZ_JAMYOT010000007.1, forward strand.
TGAAAATGGTCGATGTTCCCGGAAACAACGTCGCCAAATACAAGGAAATGCTGATCGACCGGATACGCGCGCTCGAGGCAACCCATCTGCTTCTTTCACGCAACGGCAGCGTATCGGGGGCGATAAACGATCTCGTTGCGCAAGAATTGCACCCATATATTGGAACACGTGCGATATCGGTCAGCGGTCCTTCCGTGGCGATGTCGGGAGGCGCCGCCGAGAGTTTTGCAATGATCGTTCACGAGCTTGCCACCAATTCCATGAAATATGGAGCGCTTGCCGATCCAAAAGGCCGGATCGACGTAAGCTGGACGTTCGCACCTGAAGAAACGGGCAGCGATATCGTGTTCGAGTGGGTGGAATCGGGGCGGCGTAGGACCTCAAGCGTAGTCCGTCATGGCTTCGGTTCCATGATAATCGGAGTGGATGGAGCGCCGCTTGTCGGTCACTCTCCCAGGCTGGAAATATCGGACCAAGGGTTGCGGTATTCGCTGCGGCTGTCACGCAAGGAAATCGGATTGTAGTGCAGTGCTCCAATCGGAAAGCAGATATCTAAAGGCGGGTCGCGCTGAGCGGCCTTTGAGATGCGCAGGGTTCCTTCCAAGAATGTCGTCGGCCCAAAGCTGCGCCGCGGCTTTGGGATATGCAGTAAAATGCATGAGGAGTCTTGGGACGCCGTTTGCACGTCCAAAAGGACGCGCGGCGCTCTAGCTGGCATGTCTCGAAAGCCAAGTCTTCAGCATAACGGCAGCCTCGGTCCGATTGCGTACCCCCAATTCACGCAGAACGGCAGCAGCGTGGATTTTCGTGGTCGCCTCTGCGATTTCCAGATCGCGCGCAATTTCCTTGTTTGAATAGCCTTCCGCCATCAGCTTGAGGACTTCCTTTTGCCTCGAAGTCAGCCTGCCAAGGTTGACGCCAGCGGTACGCCTCTGTGGGCCTTTGTCGTCGGAATGGGTATGCGCGTGGGTTGTTTGCGTCGCTCCCGGGCGTGACAGAAGTGCAGGAACATAGATGCGGCCGGAGAGGATTTCATTGACGGCCAAAACAACCTCTTCGTCCGTCTGCGATTTTACGATGTAGCCGTGAAGCCCGATCGACAGAGCCGTGAGTATTTCCGAGCGTGAATCGTTTCCGGAAACGATCGCAAATCGCGTGTCCGGATAGGCAGACAGGATCCCGCCGAGCACTTCTTGATTGAACAGGCCCGGCATATTCAGATCCAGGATCGCAAGATCCACGAACGACTGCTCTGCCAGCAAACTGAGCACCGCGTCGAAACAGGACGCTTCAAAGATCTCCACACCTGGAATGCCTGCGGTCAGTGCCAATCGCAAGCCGCGACGATACAAGCCGTGATCGTCGGCGATGACGATTCGATACATTGAACTACCCCAACGCCTATCTGAATGGATTGAACGGTAATGGCCTGAAAGTCGTGGCCATCATCTCGTCGATTCATCCAGCCGACGCTGCGGCACCCCCAACACCGCAAACGCCAGATTTCTAATATAATCTTAAATGACGGGAAACGCTCCTCTTTTTTTGCCCCTTGTGAGCGAAACCCGCCGAACGTCGTCGAACATACGTTCTGACCTTTTGGACAGCTGACAGACCGGCCGGTCGTTCAGCAGTGCTATAGGTCTAAAGATATAGAACAGCAAAACGGCTGAATTGTTACCATTCGAATGCACGACGACATCCACCCTGACGGCCACATACCATCCAGATGCAATGTCCGGATCAGGGGACAGTGGAGAAATCTCACCGGTCTTCTACGGGAAATCTCACCGGTTCTTCTGAGGGGACAAGAACGCGTTTCCCGGGTGCTGACCAGGGCAGGATAGCCGGCCCGTGACGATAGCGTTCAGGCCGAATGAACAAGGGAGGACCAGGATGAAAGCGGTTATTCAATGTGGAGGAATGGGAACACGCCTCCGCCCCTTCACTTCGGTCTTGCCGAAGCCGCTCATGCCGATCGGGGCACGGCCGGTTCTCGAGATGCTTCTGAAATGGTTGCGACGCAACGGCATTCAGGAAGTTTATATTACAACCGGGTATCTCGGCCACTTGATCCGCACCGTGTGTGGAGATGGCTCGCAGTGGAACCTGAAAATTCGATATACGCAGGAGATGGAGCCGCTTGGCACCATCGGGCCACTGTCTTTGATCAGGGATGAACTGACGGAGCCATTCATCGTTCTCAATGGCGATGTCCTCACGGATCTAAGCCTCAGTCGATTTGTAGCAGCGCACCGTAAGCACACCGATCCAGTGACGATCGCAACAGCCTGTCGCCTGATCAAGATGGATTTCGGCGTCATCGACGAAGTCGACAATACCGTGCAGGTCTTTCGCGAGAAGCCGACGCTTTCGCATCTGGTCAGCATGGGAATTTACTGCATGAACCCGGATGTTCTGCAGTTTATCCCATCCGGCATACCCTTTGGGTTCGACGACCTGATGCTGCAGATGATGCAGAACGGCACAACCGTGCACGTGTACAAACATGAGGGTCTCTGGCTCGATATCGGGCGCGTCGACGATTTTCAGAACGCACAGACCATTTCCTGGGAAGACCAGTCGGCCTCGATCGAGGTCACTGCGACGGCTGCATGATGAAGTCACGAGCCCGGTTCCCACAGTTATCAGTCTAGGAGGTTGTGATGCTCTTGGTCAGTGCCCCGATCTTGGGTGTGCCGGAGAAGACTGCTTTGACCAAGGTCATCGACAGCGGCTGGCTGACCATGGGGGAGCAGGTACGAGCCTTCGAACAAGCTTTTGCCGACGTTCATGATGCGGAGGATTGCGTCGCGGTCAGTTCTTGCACCGCAGCGCTTCATCTCATTTTGCACGCACTTGGCATCGGACCGGGCGACGAGGTGCTGGTGCCATCCTTGACGTTCGTGGCGACCGCAAATGCGGTCCTCTATGTCGGTGCGACGCCGGTTTTCGTCGACATCGAGTCAGCCGACGTGCCGCTGATGTCGATCGTAGAAGCCGAAGCGAAATGCACGGCCCGCACCAAGGCAATCATTCTCGTTCATTTCGCCGGCTACCTCGCCGATCGGGAACAATGGCAGAGGCTCGCCCGTGCCCGGGGGCTGCACATCGTCGAGGACGCGGCGCATGCGCCGGGCTTGAAGGAGGTGGGGACATTTGGTGCCGCAGCCGCCTTCAGCTTCTACGGCAACAAGAACATGACCACGGCGGAAGGCGGGGCTGTGATCGCCAGGGATGCCGGTCTGCTCGAGACAATCCGCCAGGCGCGTGGACATGGGATGACCACCGGGACGCGTCAAAGGCTGAACAGCCGCACCCCTCAGTATGATGTCACCATGCTCGGATTCAACTATCGCATGGATGAATTGCGGGCTGCGATCGGACTGGTCCAGCTGCAAAATCTGCAGGAGTGGAATGAGATCAGGCGTATCCTGGTCATGCTGTATCGCCGTCTCATAGCGAAGCATTGCCCGGCCGTGACCATCCCGTTCCACGAGCCGCGGACGTCGGCCTACCACATCATGCCTATCCTTTTGCCACGTTACGCCGACAGGCAAGACGTCATCGACGCACTGCGCGGGCAAGGGATACAAACCACTATCCACTACCCGCCGGTGCACCAGATGACGCTCTATCGTGAGCTCATTCCCGGTACTCACTTACCGCGCACTGAAGATTTCGCGCAGCGCGAACTGACTGTACCGCTGCATCCGCAGATCACCGCGCCATTGGTCGAATCGGTAGTCGTCGCTCTTGCCGCGGCGGTCAATAATTGCGCTCAGACAGGAACAGCCGCATGAATGCCCTGGACCTAGCCATTCACCGGTCTAACGTCTCGAGCGCCGCCCATGGGTCTGCGAGACGAGCAATCGATCTCGTCATTGCGGCAGCCGCGGCGATCGTCTTCGCCCCGCTGATGCTGCTGATTGCCGTGGCGCTGCTGCTGGAAGGCGGTCGGCCCATCTTCTTCACACAGACCCGCGTCGGGGCCGGTGCTCGCCCATTCCGCATGTACAAGTTCCGCAAGTTCAGCGTGCAATGCGACCCCGGTGGCTTGGCTCTGACCATGGCCGATGACAGCCGCATGACGCCGATAGGACGGTTCCTCGCCGTCACCAAGTTCGACGAACTGCCACAGCTTTGGAACGTCTTCAGAGGCGAGATGGCAATCATCGGGCCACGCCCGGAGAGCCTTGCCTTCGCCGATTGTTTTCGCGGGGGCTTCGAAGACGTTTTACAATACAAGCCAGGCTTGCTGGGTCCAGCCCAGGTTCTCTTCCGGCATGAAGCCCGTTTCTATCCGCGATCGGTGGACCCGCTACTGTTCTATCGCCAGGTTCTGTTTCCTGCCAAAGCCAGGCTCGACCTTTCCTATTATCCGCAGCGCACGATCGGCTCCGATGTTGTGTGGATGGTGCGCGGCTTGCTGGCGGTGCTTGGCGTGGTTTCGCCGCCGCCGATTGGACCTTGAGAGCAGGTGGGACATCCGCGCTCTCGTGGATTTGCAACGTCAGTGCCTCACGTCATAGGGGGAACGCTTGGGTCATGGCATACAAGGGCAGGAAAGTTCTGGTTACGGGTGCCGACGGGTTCATCGGTTCTCATCTCACCGAAGCACTCGTCCGCAGCGGCGCCGACGTCACCGCGCTGGCACTCTACAATTCCTTCGACAGCCACGGCTGGCTGGACGATTTGCCCGACACCATACGACGCCAGTTGAATCTCGTCCGCGGCGATGTTCGCGACAGCGCGTTCCTTAACCGGATCGTGCGTGGCCAGGCGGTCGTGTTTCATCTCGCCGCACTGATAGCTATCCCGTATTCGTATGCCGCTGCCCAGTCCTATGTGGAGACCAACATCCTGGGCACGGTCAACGTTCTCGAAGCGGCGCGCCAATGGGAGACGGAGCGTGTAGTGCACACTTCGACAAGCGAGGTCTACGGCACCGCGCTGACAATGCCTATCAGCGAATCCCACCCGTTGCAGGGACAGTCACCATATTCGGCATCCAAGATCGGCGCGGACATGATGGCGGAGTCCTACGCCAGATCGTTCGACATCCCCGTGGTCATCATGCGGCCCTTCAATACGTACGGCCCGCGCCAGAGTGAGCGGGCCATCGTACCGACCATTATACGCCAGGCTCTCGACAAAAAATGCCCGGCGATCATGGTGGGAGACACAAGCCCGATCCGCGATCTTACTTTCGTGGAAGACACCGCGGCGGCGTTTTTGACCGCAGGTTCCGCCGAGCTCGAATTTGGCCATGCCTACAATGCCGGAAGCCAGCGCGCTGTGACGATCTCGGACATATTGGATCTGGTGATCGAGTTGAGTGGCTGCAAGAAACCAATCCACCGGGACGAGCGCCGCCTGCGGCCGCAGAATTCCGAGGTGCGTGCCTTGCTGGCCGATTCTTCGCTCCTCGAAAGCAAGACTGGATGGCGTGCCCAGACCAGCCTGCGCGAAGGCTTGGAGCGGACCATCGGATGGTGGCAAGGGCGCCTCAGCGAAGGCCGGGTGCGACACGAAATGGGTTACATGACATGAGCTTTCGCCCGGGAGGATTGGCTCCGCTGTTGATTGCGGCCGCGGTATCGCCGGATTCGAGCCAGAAGGAGATTGTCGCCCATGGTCCTCGCTGATCGAATCCTTATTGTCGTGCTCGGCATGCTGGCTGCCATGGATACGGCTGCTGCAGCGGAACCGCGGGTCGCCTATCGACTTTCTGCCGGCGACACCGTCGAGATTGGAATTGCCTCCATCCCGGAGCGAACGCAACGTGCGGTGGTCCAGATGGACGGCACGATCGCGCTTCCCGAAGTCGGTATGGTTTCGGTGGGCGGCTTAACTCCGGCTGAACTGCAAACGCGCATGCAGACGATCTTGCCGACCAAGATATTCCACCAGCGTCTGCCTGATGGGCGGGAGCAAATGATCGTCATCAAGCCGACAGACGTGACCGCCGTGGTTGCGGAGTACAGGCCGATCTATGTGACCGGCGACGTGCTCACTCCCGGACAGCAGGCCTACCGCCCGCTGATGACCGTGCGGCAGGCGATTGCCGTGTCAGGCGGTTTCAGCCTTTTGCGGTCCCGGGCAAACCAGGTTGGCCCAGATCCGGTGGATCTGCGGCGCGATTACGAGTCGCTTTGGGGGGAATATACCAGAGATTATTTTCATAGCGCCCGCATCCGCGCCGAACTTCAGGACAAACCGACTTTCGACATGCAGCCACCACAAGGATCTCCCTTGCCGGCAAGTTTTGCGTCGGCGATCGCGCAGGCTGAAGCGGAAGGGCTGAAGCTCTCGTTGGACAACTTCCAGCAAGAGCAGGGCTTTCTGGATAAAAGCGGCAAGGATGCCGCCGCACAAACCGAGACCTTGCTCAAACGCGAGCAGGCCGAAGCGGATGGGGTGAAGGCGGACGAAGACGATCTGGCGCGCGTAAGGAAAGCGTTTGAGTCCGGAAATCTCACCAACAACCGGCTCGCCGACGTCCGGCGCGCTTTGGTTCTCTCTTCCAGCCGGGCACTCGAAACGTCGGTTGAGCTTATGAGAGCACGACGTCAGCAGGACGATTTTGCCAGACAGCACGAACGCAATGACAACCAAAGAAGGATGGGTCTGCTGATCGAGTTGAAGGATACCAACGTGCGCCTTGCCGACGTCAGCGCAAGGCTTCGCGCCGCCAGCCAAAAGTTGCAGCCCACGGGAGCTGCCGCACTGCCGTTGCCGGTTGCCGGCGAGAAGGTCCAGGCCGAGGTCACGATCATTCGCAAGGTCGGCGAAGAATGGCGAAAACAGCTTGCCCAAGAAGACACCGAGGTCATGCCGGGAGACACGATCGAGGTCAGATTCAGCAGCGCTCTCGAAAATGCGGCGACCCGATAGATCGGGCCGCGTTTCGCAACCGCTTTACTGCCTGAAGGCCCTGGAAAACTGGTCGGTAAGGGGCTTCATCAAGTAGGACCAGACACTGCGCTCGTCGGTTCTTATGTGGACTTCGGCGGGCATGCCCGGTTTGAGTATTTTCTCTCCTGTCAGGCACGTCGCTTCATTCTCGACGTCGATGCGCGCCGAAAAAAAGGAAAGCTGGCGTTGCTGATCCTTGATCAGATCCGCTGAGACGCGCTTGACCGAGCCTTCGCAAGCAGGTGTGGTGCCGGCGTCGAACGCTGGAAAGCGGATCGACACCTGCTGTCCGGGATGAATCTCATCGATACGCCACGGAGGAATGGAAGCGTCGACGACAAGGTTGTCGGAATCGGGCACAATCATCATGAGCACCTCTCCTGCGCCAATCACGCCTCCTACGGTATGGACCGAGGATTCTTGTACTGTGCCCGATTGCGGGGCACGAATGTCTGTCCTGCTGAGTTCGTCTTCGGCCACCACCTGGCGCTCGCTGAGCTCGGTCTGCTTGGCTTCCGTTTCGCGAAGTTCGTTGGTCACGTCGCTCCGCATTTGTTCGTCGAGCTGAAGCACCTGCAGGTCCGTTTCACTGATGTGAGCTTGTACCTCTGCTATCGCTGCGACAAGGCGTCCCGATTCGCCGCGAGCCCGGGTCTTATCCAGGCTGACATTGCTCAACCTCTCCTTGGACACCAACTTCTTTGCGTAGAGAGATTCGACATCCGCAAGGTTCTTGGTCAGCAGATCCAGAGACTCGTCCGTTGCAGACTGCTGCGATTTGAGGCCATCGATCTGACGTTCCAGCTGCTTCGCGCGGCTTTGTAATTGTGCCTTCTGGCCAGCCAGCGCCGCAGCACGGCTTTCAAACAAGGCACGCTCGCCACTGACAAGTGCCACCACTTGCGGGTCGCCCATTTGAGCGCGAAGGTCGGGCGGGATCTGCATTTCCGGCAGACCCTGGCGCTCGGCCTCCAGTCGGGCCAGACGAATGGTGGCGCGATTGAGGTCCTCGGTGATTATCTGCAGGTTTGCTCGGGTCAATGTGTTGTCCAGCCTGACCAACACATCGCCGGCCTTCACATGATCGCCGTCCTGCGCGAAGATTCCGCCGATGGTGCCGCCGGTTTGATGCTGGACTTTTTTAATGTTGCTTTCGACCACCACGGTTGCGGGCGCAATCACCGCGCCGGCAATCTTGGTCAATCCCAACCAGAGCCCTCCGCCAAAGATCAACAGCAAGCTGGTTGCCAGGCCCAAGAGCAGATTGGCCCGGATGCCATCCGGCTCTGGCTTCGTCTCCAACGAACGGCTTTCGCCACCGGCTGCGACGTATGACGACACGGCAACAGCAGAGCGATACCTCGCATATGCCCGGCTGCACCTTTGTGCGGCGGAACGACAATGTGCTGCTAGGCTCCGGACCAGAGTACCCCAGGGTGGATTGGCTCGAATCCCATCCGGCTCCGGCTTCTCCCCGGTCGGCTGGCCTTCGCCGCCAACCGCAGCATATGACGACATGGTCACGTTAGACACTAAGCAATACCTCACGCATGCCCGCTTGCACCGTGCTGCAGCGGAACGACAATGCTTGGCTTGTCCGGGCGCGGGAAGGGCCGGATCACATTTGCCAGAACGTCTTCGCGCGAGCCGAACGAATGGAGCATCCCGTTCGACAGGACGAGTACCTGATCGATGTTGACGAGAGCGGAGGGGCGATGCGCAACGACGATCACGATACCGCCGCGCTGACGCACTGCCAGGATTGCGCCGGCCAAAGCAGCATCACCGTCTGCATCCAGATTGGAATTTGGTTCGTCAAGAACGACGAGGAATGGATCGCCGTAAAGTGCCCTGGCAAGCCCGACGAGCTGCCTCTGCCCAGCCGAAAGGGCCGCGCCGCCTTCTCCGATGCGTGTTTGAAAACCCTGCGGAAGACGCATGATCATCTTGTCCACGCCCGCAGCCTTGGCAGCTGCCAGCACGCCTTTTGCGTCGCGCTTGCCGCCGAACCTCGAAATGTTATCGGCGATCGTCCCGTCGAACAGCTCAACGTCCTGCGGAAGGTAGCCAATATGAATGCCGAGCAGTTCTGAATTCCACTGATCGAGCGAGGCGCCGTCCAATCTTACCGTGCCACGAAGCGGCTTCCATGCCCCGACCAAAGCGCGCACGAGCGTGGTCTTGCCGGAGCCGCTCGGGCCGACGACCGCCAACCCTGCGCCTCTCGCCAAGCGGAAGCTTACATTGAAGATGGTGGGCTTCTGCAGGCTTGGTGGCGCGACGGTCAATTCCTCGACCGCAAGCTCAGCCTTCGGGCCGGGCAGTTCCATTGGCTCTTGCTGGCTATCAAAAGCATCCAGGGCTGCCGACAGCTCGGTATAGCTTTTGCGGGTTGCCAGAAACCCTCTCCAGTTTGCGATCGCCACATCGACCGGCGCCAGCGAGCGGCCCAGCAATATGGACGATGCAATGATCACGCCAGGCGAGGCCTCGCCGCCGATCACAAGGTAGGCACCAAGCCCTAGCACACATGATTGCAGGGCCATTCGGAGCGTCTTCGACAGTGAGCTTGCTGCGCCGACGACGTCGGAGAGCCGTTCCTGGTTCTTCAGATAAAGATGACTGACCTCGTTCCAGCGCCGGCTAAGCGGGGCGGAAAGGCCCATCGCCTGAACAACCTCTGCGTTGCGGCGGCCGGAGTCGGCCAGAAGCCGTTGCGCTACGAGTGTCTCAGATGCACGAGCCGCAGGTTTGCGGCCGATGATCTCGGCAACCACCGTCAAAAACACAACGGCACATGCGCCGAGCGTTGCCAGCACGCCAAGCGCGGGGTGCAGCAGATAGATGACCACCATATAAAATGGTATCCAAGGAGCGTCGAATAAGACTGTCGGCCCGAGCCCGGAAAGAAAGCCACGTAGCTGGTCCAGATCACGAAGCGGGTGTACCCGGTTCGCATCCGGCCCGGCGACGAGGGGCAGGGAAAGCGAGGCTGCGAACGCTTTTTGCTGCAGATTTCTATGCAGGCGGCTGCCGATGCGGACCAACAGGCGAAGCCTCACGAAATCGAGGAGCCCATAGGCCGCGTAAAGTCCCAGCATCCCGACTGTAAATCCGACAAGAGTCGGCACGCTCTGCGAAGGCAGCACGCGGTCATAGACCTGGAGCATGTAGACGGAGCCGGTCAAGGCGAGGATATTTATCAATGCCGAGAAAATGCCTACGCCGACGAGGCCGTGCACACAGCCGAACATTGCGGAGCGGAGATCGAGCGAGCGCCCTTTGGTCGACTTCATGATGTGCGCTCGTTGACGCGAAATTGCCGCGCAATCTCGTCGATTCTTTCGATGAGGGACAAACTTTAACCTTCCGGGAAGCAGCAGCCCCGCCCCGCTGCTGAACATTACGAATTGCTTACATACGTGCCTTCTTTGATTAAAATGTAGCAAAATCGTGACGCCAGGCTGAGAATTCGGCAACTGGCTCGCCAGGCTGGGGATAACCGGGTCGAGTAAGGAGATATTCCTAATCATGACACGGCGCAGAAGCTTATGGTCATCTTTGTAGCATCAAGGCTTCAAAGCGTCTGGGGAGGGATCGGTTTTGATTTTGTCGATCGAGAGTTAAACGGTTTTGAGATACACTTCATCGGTACGCAATTGTCGGTCACCAACGCCGGCTAAATCGGGGAGGCGAGTGTCGTGAGCGAAGAGATCAATGTTGCCGATGCCTACGGCAGGGGGCGCAGCACCTTCATGGGATTGCAGTTGCTGGTCTCGCCCGGTGCGCTTGTTCCTCGGCCGGAAACGGAACTGCTCGGCAAGGCCGCTCTCGATGTCCTGAGCCAACTGAACCTGCCGGTGCCTCGCGTTGTCGACATGTGCTGTGGGGCGGGCAATCTGGCGTGCGCCATCGCGCACCACGCTCCCACCGCGCGCGTGTGGGCAAGCGATCTTACCGACGGATGCGTGGAGGTCGCGCGCCGCAACGTCACCCATCTTGAAATCGAGGACCGGGTAACGGTGCTTCAGGGCGACTTGTTCAGCGCCTTCTCAGGCTTGGAGCTCGATGGCACGATCGATGTGATCGTTTGCAACCCGCCCTACATTTCGGAAAAACGGCTCGAGGGCGACCGTTCGCATCTGGTCGAGCTCGAGCCGCGTGAAGCATTCGCAGCCGGCCCCTACGGCCTGAGCATCCACATGCGGGTGCTCAAGGAGGCGCCGCGCTATTTGCGGCGCGGAGGCATCCTGCTTTTCGAGGTGGGGCTTGGCCAGGACCGGCAGGTCATGAGTTTGCTCGAGCGTTCCAAGGCCTATGAGAGTATCCGGGCAGTCACCAACCAGGCCGGTGAGGGCAGGGTGGTAGTGGGACATACGAGGGCGCAGGCGTAAGCATCGCAGCCGCGGCGGGTAGACGCGCTGTCGCGGCGGGTAGACGCGCTGTCGCGGCTAGAAACGGCCGGGAAGTTGAAACAGAGTTGCGCGAGATTTCGGCGATCAGTTTCTCTTGCGTCAGTTTCTCTTGCGCATGACGTATTGCGCAATTCCCTCGATGGAATCGAGATTCTCCGGCAGCAGCTCGCTGTCTTCGACCGTGATGCCGAAGGTCTCCTCGATGAAGCCGATAACCTCGAGCACACCCGTCGAGTCCACGATGCCCTGGTCGAGTAGCGAGGTGTCGCTCTCCAGGCTCTCGGGATCGGCTATATAGAAATTCGAAGCCAGGAAAGCGCGAATTTGTTCGCTGCAGGTATCGGTTCTATCCTTGGTAGATAACATTGATTTCGCCTCCGGTACAAAAGATGAATGCTGATCAACTTCGCCCTGGTACCGATTCATGACAGGGCCGTTTTTTTGAGCTTACCCGTGTCGGTCATCGGCAGACTGGGTACGATGACGATGGACTTCGGAACCATGAAGTTTTCCAGCCGTCTCTGGCATTCTTTCTGCAACTGCTTTTCACCGATCATGCTTCCCTGCTCCATCACGACAAATGCCTTCACTGCTTGCCCGAGCAGCTCGTCCGGAACGCCGATGACCGCGGCTTCCCGTACGCCCGCAATGTTCATCAACACGTTTTCCACCTCCTTCGGCGCTATCTTCTCTCCGCGCGATTTTATGATCTCGTCGCCGCGACCGACGAAGTAGAGGTAGCCCTCGGCGTCCATCCGGCAGTAGTCGCCGGTGTATAGGACCTGCTCACCCGGCAGCGGGCCGGGCTTGAGCTTCCTGGCTGTCGCCTCCGGCTTGCCCCAATAGCCCTTCATCACCGTCGCTCCGCGGATGACGAGCTGACCAACGATGCCGGGGCCGACCCGCCTGTCATGCTCGTCGACAATCCACATTTCCGTATTGGGGATGGCGATCCCGACGCTCGACGGCTTTCGCTCCAGATCCTCCGGCGGCAGGTAGGTGCAGCGCTTGCATTCGGTAAGGCCGTACATCGAATAGATGCGGGCGCCAGAAAACAGCTCCTGCAGTAGGAGAATGTGCTTGAGCGGCAGGGCGGCCGCAGTGTTCGTGACGTAGCGAATACTCGAAAAATCCTGATCCCTGAGAGACCTGAGCTCCCCGAGTGCGGCGAAGATGGTCGGTACGCCGGGAAAACCCGTCACCCTTTCTTGCTTGATCAGCCCAAGGATCTGCGCCGGGAAGGCGAACGAGCGCTCAAGCACCAGCCGGGCGCCCGCGCCGAATGCCATGATCATCTGGTAAAGACCGTAGTCGAAGGCGAGCGGCAGGACATTGAGGATCACCTCGTCTTCGGCAAGCGCCAGGTATGAGGAAATCGAGGCGCACGCGGCGATCATGTTTCGATGCGTCAGCATCACGCCCTTGGGCTCGCCCGTCGAGCCGGACGTATAAATGATCGCAGCGAGATCGATGTCGATGCAGCGGCGCGAGGGCGGCGTGCTGCGGGCTGCCGCGACCGCGGCGTCCCAGCGCACAGCATGCGGCAATTCTTGCAGGTCGCTGTGTTCGATCGGCCCGGAGACGATCATGCGGCGCAACGATGGGCAATTCCGCGCCGGCTCCCTGAAAATCGAGTGCAGGTGTTTGTCGGTGATCAGTGCCGTCGGGCGGCAATCGTTGAGCAGATAATCAAGCTTGTCGCTTTTGGTGAGCGGATTGACGATGCACACCACGGCGTTGGCCTTGAGCACCGCCCAGAACGCAATGACGGCCTCGACAGTGTTGTCGGCGAAGACCACCACGCGATCGCCACGCGCAATTCCGGCATCGGTCAAATGGTGCGCTATGGCGTTCGAACGCATATCGAGATCGCCATAAGTGACACGTTGATTGCCGCACACCAGGGCCACCTTCTCGCCGAGCCGGCTGGCAGAGTGGGTGAGATAGTCGTGCAGGAGCGGTACGGCGCCATGCATCATGCGAGCACCTCTTCGCGGTGTTCGCGGTCGATATCGATGCTGAGCCTGAGCGTGCGAGCCCCACTTGGACGGCTCGCGATAAATTGCCGATGAAGAAGCTGCGTCGACAGCACCCCGACCAGCGCCATATTGTCGGAGTTGGACAGGTCGCCGTCGCCGGCGCTGGCCTGGCACTTGTTCAGGAGCCGGGTAACCGACTTGGGATCGAAGACGTTCGCTTCGCGCAGCGCCGCCTCCGAAAGTGCTTCGCGAATGTAGGCCGGAGCGCCATCTGCGACAAAGCAAAGCGCGTTGGGAGCCCGGTAAGGCTGCTTCTTGCGGGTGACGATTTCCGACGGCACGATCGGTTGCGCTACGCGCTTCAGCACATGCTTTTCATCGAGCACGCGCAGCTTGTATGCGGCCGGAAGCGAATTCGCGAGTCTCACGAGTTCATGATCGAGGAACGGGAAGCGCCCCTCGACGGAATGAGCCATCAGCATTCTGTCCCCTTGTGAGGAAAGCAGGTATCCCGACATCAGCGTCTGAATCTCTATATACTGGTCCTGCGCAAGAGAGCCCCATCGCGAAAACTCCGGCGGCAGGCGGGCAAGCAGCTCGGACACGGCGTTGCGGCGCTCCGTTTGGGCGCGCATGTCTGCCGAAAACAGCCGCTTGATGGCGCTTGTGGTACGCCAGCGCGTGCCATGCGCAAAACCAGGCGCGTCACAGGCGTGGATGTCGCGCCCGAAGAACTGGCGTGCCATAGCCTGCTGCTGCACCGGCGAGCGGCTGAGATAGGGATAGAGGCGCTCCAGCAGCCGCGAGCGTCGCGTCGAGGCGGGCTGGCGTCCCCAGAAGCGGCGGACCTTGCCCTCGCGGAACAAATCGTAGCCGGCGAACATTTCGTCGGCCCCTTCGCCGGTCAGCACGACCTTGATGCCATGCTGGCGCACCAGTCTCGAGAGCAGGAACAGCGGCGCCGGCGCGGTCCTGAGGATTGGCCGCTCGGTGTGGTAGATCACCTCAGGGAAGATGCCAGCGATATCGCTGCGCGAAACAACCACCTCATGATGGTCACTGCCGGCCACGCCGGCAACCAGGCGCTGGAAATAGGTCTCATCATACTCGGCGTCGGCAAAACGCAGCGAGAAAGTCTGGAAGCGCTCGCCCGCGAAGCGTCTCCCCAGCGTGGCGACCAGCGAGCTGTCGAGCCCGCCGGACAAATAGCAGCCGACCGGCACGTCGGCGCGTACTATCCTGAGCGCCGTCGCGGCTTCCAGGGCGCTGCGCACTTCCTCCGCCGCGTCATCAAGCGAGCCGGTGAATTCATCATCGCCGGGTCCGTCAACCTCTGGATAGTCAGGCTTCCAAAAAGCCCGCTCCCGGACGACGCCGCTGTCATAAATGCGGACATGCCCCGGCGTGAGTTCGCTTACTCCTCCAAACACGCCTTGTGGCGGCGCGACAGTCCAGAGTGTGAAAGTCTGATCGATGCCGGCTGGATCGAAGGCGCGGGGTATATCCGCATCGGCCGCGAAAATGGCCTTCACCTCGCTGGCGAAGTAAAGCCGTCCGCCATGCTCGCAAAAGTGCAGCGGGCAGATGCCGAACCGATCCCGCGACAAGACGAGACGACCTGCCACGGAGTCCCAGATGGCGACTGCCCACTGCCCATTCATTCGCTCGAAGGCGGCCTCGCCCCAGGCATGATAGGCATGGACGATGACCTCGGTGTCGCTGCGTGTGCGAAAGCGATAACCGAGCGCGACCAGATCTTGTCGCAGCTCGACGTAATTGAAGATTTCGCCGTTGAAGACGATCCACATTGTGTCGCCCGCGCCGGCGAGTGGCTGCTGGCCGCTTGCGAGATCGATGACGGACAGGCGGGCATGCGCCAATCCTGCACGTCTGTCCCGGTAAAGGCCGCGCTCGTCCGGGCCGCGATGCGCCAGCGCGCCCGCCATGCGTATCAGCGCATCCCGGGAAGGGGACGCCGCTGCGGCGCTCAGCGACACAATTCCGGCGATGCCGCACATCGCCTAGCCCTCGCCCATTGAAGAGGATACCAACGGCCGCGCGTGAAGATAACGTGCGGCGCGCCGCTTGCTGTCGATATCCTTGAAAACCTTCTGGACCTGCATCACGGTGAGGCCGGTTGCCTCGGCGACGTCTTCGTCGGCGATCCCATGGTTCAAGCCGTAGAGGCACAGATCCATCAGATAATAAGGAAGCGCGAAGTAGAACTCCTCCTGACTCTGCGCCATCGAGAAGGTGTCTGTGGTGGGCGGTCTGCGCCGGACCTCTTCCTCCACCCCAAGATATTCGGCCAACTGGTAGACCTGGGTCTTGTAGAGGTGGACGATTGGCATCAGGTCGGCAATTCCGTCGCCCTGCTTGACGAAGAAGCCCTGGTCGTACTCCAGGCGGTTCGGCGTGCCCGCTACCGCGTAGTTGAGGCGGTCGGCATGGTAGTATTCGGTCATCTTGCGCAGGCGCTGCTTGTAGTTGGTTGCAGCGACGATCTGCAGATAGGCTGCCGACGGCAGGCGCACCGTGTCGGTCCTGCCCTCGGGGTCCTGAACCGTGAGGCGCGTGATGTTGAGACCGTTGCTCTCGAGAACCGAGGCGAGCACCAGCTTGCATTTCCAGCTGTCCCCATATTCGGGAACGACGGTCTGGATTGCTTCGGTCTGCCGTCTATAGGCGCCGACCGCTTCCAGGGCCGGCGTTATATCCTCCAGGATCGTTTCGATACCAAGGTGTGCGGCGACAATGCGGCCGAGCCTCAGTGAGTCGCCGGAGGAATGGCGCTCCGGCATGAATATCCCGAGGACCTTGCCTTTCCCAAAGGCGCGAACACACAACGCCGCAACGACGGAGCTGTCGATGCCGCCTGAGAGGCCGACAACCACCCCTCGACGTCGCAGCGTGCCGAAGACCTGCTGGCGCAAGATCTGGACGATGCGATCGACTTCCGCGCCAGCGTCGAGCACCAGGGCGTCTTTGCCGAATGTTGAGATCAGGTCGATGGCTTGTACTCCAGTTTGCGAGACTCGATTGGCGAATAGGTTTTCGCCACCGCTTTCTCGATAAGGGGACGATTGGTGGTAAGGTGAGGCTCTACAACCAGATCGATGTGGCTGCCGACGATCGGAATCACGTCCAGATGGGCGAAGACGCTATCCCAGCCGATTGCCAGAGGCATTCCGGGTCGAGCACAGCGGAACAGGGTGCCTGTGATCGGCAGAGCCGGCTTTGGCTCGGCCACCCACTGGAAGAAGGCTTGCGCGCGCAAAACCTCTTGCAGTTCCAGTTTGGTTCTAAAGCTCGTCGCGTTGAACTGTCCTTGAGCGAAGCGGTCGAGAAACTGGACCAGTTGTGCCTCGCGCTTCATTGCCACGGCGACTTTCGCGAGGGCGCGGCATGCCATCCGGTAAGCGGACACGCGGTTGGTTCGGATTCGATTGAATGTGCGCGTAAACGTCTCCCAGCGGGCGCTTCGCTCCCCGACGAGGCTGGTGTCGAGGATGCCGAGGAACTTTACGGTTCGCCCCGCTGCCAGCAGCCGCGCCGCAACTTCGAAGGCAACAGCGCCGCCGAGCGAATGGCCGAGAAGTCGTACATGGCCCGAGGGTTGGGCGCGGCGGATCTGGTCGACGGCGGCGTCGGCCATATCGGCGAGGCTGTCTTGTCCGCGCAGTATCATAGCCAGGGCCGGATACCTGATCGGGGCAACGCGGGTCACCTTGCCCATCGCTGCTGCAAAGGCTGCAAGGCTCGGGCCATAGCCGACGGACCCCGGGAACAGAAAAAGAATGGGAGGGTCGTGCTTCTGGGCGCGCGCGCTTTGATCGCCTGCCTGGGCGGACACGACCGCCTTGACCATTTGCTCCAGGCTCATCCCGACGGTGAAGGCCTCAAGGCCGAGTTCCTGCCCGATGGCGCTTTCGATTTCCATGACGCAGTGCAGCAGCTTCAGCGAATCTCCTCCGGCGTCATCCCAGCGTCCTGCCGCCACGCGCGTATTGAGAATGCTGGTCCATGCCCGCTGGACAACCTGCTGCGCGGTCAGCTTGCCTCGCGGCTCGAGCGGACGCGCGGTCGCCGCTGTCTCTCTGGCTGAAAGATCCATCTCTGCAAGTGTCGTGATGTCGACTTTGCCGCTCGGCAGACGCGGAATCTCGGCGATCGTGTGCAACCGCAAGGGACGCAGCGGCGGCGGCAGATTGGTCCTGACAAGCTGGCGAAGCTCGTCCGAAAAGGTCGCTTCGGCCGAGCGCCGAGGAACAGCAAAGGCGACAAGCTCATTCGCGGCCGTCACGATTGCCACGGCATCCGCGACAGAGGGTGCACAACGCAGCACCCGTTCGAGTTCGGCTGGCTCGACGCGTCGACCGTTGATTTTTACCTGGCGCCCCTTGCGACCGACGATGTGCAGTAGGCCTTGATCATCAAGTCGAACGAGGTCACCTGTCGCGAAAATCCGAAGGCCTGGATCGTGCGGGTCTGATGTTGCCGGCACAACCGCCCCGTCCTCCCAATGGCCAAGCAAGACATACGGGCTCCTGATCAGAAGCTCTCCGCTGCGGCCCGGTTGAACGCGGCGGCCCGCTTCGTCGACAATTGCGAAGGTGATTCCAGGCAGCAGCCAGCCAACTGGAACCGAATCTCCATGCTCTGGCCAGTCTCGCGGCAGGAACCATTGCGAGCCGGTGGTCTCGGTTGACGAGTAACCGATCTGGATAAGGCACGTATCGGAGACGGCCTTGCGCAGCAGGGCGATGTCGGTCCAGGGCACCTTCTCGCCACCGATCCGGGCGACTCTGAGTGAATGGAACGCTTCTGCAGGTCCGTCTGCCATAAGCGCGCGAAGCAGTGCCGGCACCAGATAGGTGATTGTCACGTCTTCGGATCGCACCAGGCGTTGAACGGCGCGCAGGCCGACCGCTTCGACTTCGACCAGATGCAAGGTGGCGCCGGTGAGAAGAGCAGCAAGAATCTCCCGGCACCCGGCGATTGTGGCGGGTCCGGTCAATGGCAGGAAAACATCATCCGAGTTGATGTGGCACGCATCGACATATTGCTGGACCCGGCACAGCAAGCTGCGCTGGCTGTTAACGATGCCTTTGGGCCGGCCCGTACTCCCTGACGTATAAAGCACGATGGCGGGCGCATCGACCGAGACGGAATAAGAACGAGGCACTTGCCCAGCCTGCGAGGCCGCACTGGTCGACACATCGATCCAACTGACCAGGTGGGGCAATCCATCGGGTCGGACATTGCCCTCGCCCAGGACAGCTGAGAGCCGCGCCCCGGCCACGATTTCAAGGATACGCGAGCTAGGATCTCGCGCGTTGAGTGGCACCGAAGGCCGCCCAGCCGTCATGCTTGCCAGCATGGCAATGGGATACCAGGCCGAGTTGGCCTGAAGAATCCCTATCGCCTGTCCGTCTGGGACGGTCGCCGCGATCTGGTGGGACAGCGTCTCGACTGACCGGAGGAGCTGGGAATAGGTCAGACGATTGGCGCCGTCGCTGATTGCAAGCTTGTCGGGGTACTGGCGGACGACATTTCTCAGGTGATCGAAGGCCGCAATGTTGGTAAAATCGACGCCCAATCTTTGAAATGGGCGCAGTACGGGACCACCCTGATCCAGTGCGTATTGTGGGACACTGGACCAATTATCGGAGGTCGTTGTCTGACAATCCACCGCTAGATCCTGATCCGCGACTTCTGATCCCAAATATGCCGAAGACATGAGTTGCCTACGCTAAGATTAGGGTCACTTATCGCCCCCCGCCCCAATCTTTTCATCGATCATTCTGATGATGCCCTGATCTTCCCTCAAGGGCGCTTGGTTAGTCACTTCGCCTGTTTCGCAAGCCGCCGGCCGAGCCAATCATGCCGGGCTCGCTGGCTGTTGTGGTGCGCATGACACGGACACATGCCAAGGCGGGCTCGAAGACCAAGGTGGGGTCGAAGATGGAATTGCCGCTATTCAGGCATATTGCCTATTCGGTGGTTCTTCCGGACGACACCGGCGATGCTTCGGTGTCGGAATAGCTGCCGGGGACGAAACAATAGGCATAGATCTGTCCCCGATTTTCGTCGGTCACGCGGATCCAATCCTTTTCCCACGTTCGGAAGGTAATACGCCCGCCCGTCATCATAGCTGCGGCTCTGAACGGACTCGGCGCGTTGACAACGCGCACCGAGATAACATCGTCGCCGTCCATACGCTCGACGAGATACGTCTGCATGAAAGCCTCCCCATGCCCCGCTAGATCACCCGCACTTTAACGCCGGCTAATGAATTCGGTTGCAACTGCTTGGCGAAACTTTGGGTCCGATACTTTCCGTACCCACCGGCAACTTGG
The DNA here is from genome assembly GCF_040320005.1 of Mesorhizobium sp. M0816. Taxonomy (NCBI): domain Bacteria; kingdom Pseudomonadati; phylum Pseudomonadota; class Alphaproteobacteria; order Hyphomicrobiales; family Phyllobacteriaceae; genus Mesorhizobium; species Mesorhizobium sp. M0816. The sequence goes on from NZ_JAMYOT010000007.1 coordinate 40,381, forward strand.
TCCTCCGTATCCGTCAGGTTTTTCAGCGACGGGATGCCAGTTCAGGGGAGGGCAGGCTGATTGCGGCCATGCCGGCGACATGCCAATCTGCGCCGCAACGTTAGGCCCCTGCCTCCGCGGGCAATGGAAAAGGCGCTCGAATGGGCTCCTTTATGCTGTCCGTGATCTGGCATTCTGCCCGTGATTTGGCCTCATCGGACGACCCTGCAGGCCTTTGCGGGACATCCACATAGCGTGGCGTCGCCATCACCGAGGCATAGCAATGTGCGTCGGCAGAGAAATGGGACGGTTCGAGGTTTTCTGAACCTGCCTCACGCGACTGCGTCGTGTCGACGATCCGTTGGAACAGAAGACCTGGCGCTGGAACGTCAATCGTATTTGGCCAGGAAGCGCCCGACGGCGCTGAGGCAGTCGTACTTTTCCTCCACATGCGGCATGTGGCTGGAATTCGGGAAGACCAGGCCTTCAACGTACGGGATAAGATCCAGAAAGGGCTGGACGCAGGCCTCGGTCGCTTCGTCGTAGAAGCCGCGGAAAACCAGGGTCGGCGCCTCGATCCGATGCAGGCGGTCGACGATGGTCCAATTCCGCATCGTGCCGATGACGTGGAACTCATTGGGACCGTTCATGGTGTGATAGACGGTCGGATCTTCCTCGATTGCCGCAAATGTCCGGGCGACCTCTGGCGGCATCGGAACGACGCGACAGACATGACGGTCGTAGAAAGCCTTCGTCGCCGCAACATATTCGGGGTGATCGGTGGTTCCCGCCGCTTCGTGCCGGTCGAGCGTACTTTGCACATCGGCTGGCAACTCGGTGCGCAATTGCCGGGCTCCTTCCACCCACAGCGCCATCGAGGCCAGCGAATTGGCCAGGATCAATGCCTTGAGCCCCTCAGGGCGGCGCACGGCGTGCTCGGCCGAGAGTATGCCGCCCCAGGACTGGCCGAGCAGGGCATAATGGCCGGCAATGCTGAGATGGGCGAGCAACGCATCGAGTTCGCCCAGGAAGAAATCGACGGTCCAGAAGTCGCCGCCCTTGTCCGGCAGATGGGTCGATTTGCCGTTGCCGATCTGATCGTAGTGGATGACGGCTCGCCCGGTTCCGGCAAGCTCCTTGAATGAGTCCACATAGTCGTGGGTGCAGCCCGGTCCACCATGAGCGACGACCAGGGGCAGCTTGCCCGACCCGAGGTCCCCGGTCACACGGTACCAGGTGCGATAGCCCTTGTAGTCGCTAAATCCTTCGGTGATCGCATGTGCCGTCACAGTCCAAGCTCCGCATCATGGCGCGGCAGGAGCCACTTTGGTGCACCCCTCCCAAGCCTTGTTTGCGGCCGACGGTACTAAGCGGCCCAGCGCATTTACAGCTAGCACTTTTTATAGGTTCGCCGGTTATGGGTTTGCCCGAGGCAAGGCCGATCCCCCGCAGGTCGCGAGCCTCAATGCTCCGGTTCGAGCAGCCGGTAATGGGCGGCGAGCGCGATGGCATGGAAGCGGTTGCGCGCGCCAAGCTTTCGCGTCGCCGCGTTGAGGTGCAGCGTTGCGGTAGGCACCGCGCGGCCAATCTCACGCGCGACCTGCTTGGCCGTCAGTCCGGCAGCGGCCAGGCGCAGGCACTGACGTTCGCGCGACGTCAGATGGACATGTTGGCAGGTGCGGATTCCGGCGTCGAAACCGGCGTAGGCGGAGTCATGCAGCAGATGACCCAGATCTCCGATCTCGGCGATCAAGGGTCTGGCTTCGAGCTCGAACCCGGCCTCCGGATCGGCACGGATCGCGGTGAAGGTGGCGAGATCGCCGCCGGCAAGGCGAATGGGTACGGTGACGCCGCAGGTCATCCTGGTGTCAAGCAAATAGCTGACCACAGGATCGTGCTTGGACTGGAGCACGCGCTGCATGACGGTGCTCTGAACGCCGCTGTGCGACCAGAGAAACGGTCTCGATACGGTGAGCGCGGCCTCCTGCACCGGGTCAAGCTGATAATATCCGCCCTTGCACCAGAGATCCTGCATGTCGCGCGGCACGTTGCGCAGAGCCATCAACGAGGGCGTGATAAGCTCGCCCTTGTGACTGACCGGCACGGGCGTATAGTCGTAGATGAACGCGGTGAAACCGATGGGCTCCAGCACCTCCGTTGCCACCGCCATGGCAGCGTCGATGCTCATTCCGGTTTGGAACCGGCTCTCTAGATCGCCTGGAAGGCTTTGCATCGGGCAAGCTTACCCGCTGATGATTGCTTGTCAAATAGCCATGTCGGCCGGCTGCTCAACAAATAGGCGGGGGTAAGCCTGTCCGACCCTATCTATCTTAATAGCTATCCCGTCCGGCTTCGCTCGCCGTAGTCTTTTGTGATTGGGCCAAGTAGCGGACACCGTTCGCAAACCCAGACTGTTTCAGCCGCGCAATGGTCGATCGATCGGGTTCAGCGCGGCAAAAGCCGACACGCCTCCATGAGGGAATAAATATGCGACCCCAAAAAGCATTTGCAGCGTTGATACCCTGCCTGGCTCTGCTCGGCGTGACCATGACGTCGCCGGCAAGCAGTGCCTTGGCCACCGAGGGCAAGCCAGGCGGCACACTCCGACTGCTGGCCAATGCCGCGGCAGGCACCGCCGATCCGCACATCAACTACACGCTGCAGTATTTCCAGATCAATTATGTCCTCTACGATGGCCTGGTGACCTACAAGAAGGCCGGGGACAAGACCGGCTTCGAAGTCGTCGCGGACCTGGCGGAAAGCCTCCCGCAGGTCGAGAACGGCGGCAAGACCTACGTCTTCAAGCTGCGCAAGGGCATCAAATTCGCGGATGGCTCGGATGTCACCACGAAGGACGTGGTGGCTTCGTTCCAACGCATCTTCAAGATCAGCGGGCCGACGGCCGGGACCTTCTACAAAGGCATCGTCGGCGCGGATGCGTGCTTGAAGGCCCCCGCTGCATGCACCCTCGAAGGTGGCCTGTCGGTCGACGATGCGGCCGGAAGCATTACCTTCAACCTGGTCCAGCCGGATGCCGAGTTCCTGCAGAAGCTGGCCGTTCCACACGCGTCGATCCTGCCGGCGAGCGCGCCGCTGAAGGACGCCGGCACCGATCCGATCCCGGGTACCGGACCGTACATGATCGCCAGCTACGACCCCAACAAGCTAATGAAGATTGTGCGCAATCCTCACTTCAAGGAATGGAGCAAGGAAGCGCAGCCGGCCGGATATCCGGACGAGATCGACTATGAATTCGGCCTTACCGACGAGGCGGCGGTGACGGCGGTCGAGAATGGCCAGGCGGACTGGATGTTCGACCCACCGCCGTCCGACCGTCTCGCCGAACTCGGCACCAAATATGCCGCGCAGGTCACGGTTCACCCGCTGACGGCAATGTGGTATGCGCCGATGAACACCAATCTGGCGCCGTTCAACGACATCCGCGTTCGCCAAGCCGTGAACTTCGCGATCGACCGCGCCGCGATCGTCAAGCTGTTCGGCGGCAGCAATCTGGCGCAGCCGGCCTGTCAGATCCTGCCGCCGGGCTTCCCGTCATTCGCAGCCTATTGCCCGTTCACCGCCAATCCAGGTGAGAAGTGGTCGGCGCCGGATATGGACAAGGCCAAGCAATTGGTCGCGGAATCGGGAACCGCAGGTCAGGAGGTGACGATCATCACCGAGGACACCACGGTCTCCAAGGCGATCGGCGTCTACCTGCAGGATGTGCTCAACCAGCTTGGCTACAAGACGTCGGTCAAGCCGATCTCGCAGAACATACAGTTCACCTACATCCAGAACACCAATAACAAGGTGCAGATTTCGATCTCGCAATGGTTCCAGGATTACCCGGCGCCATCGAATTTCCTGCAGGTCTTGTTCAGCTGTGCCTCGTTCACGCCGGGCTCCGACGCCTCGGTCAATATTTCGGGGTTCTGCGACAAGTCGATCGACGCCTCGATGGACGAGGCAGAGGCAGCCACCATCGCCGATCCGGCCAAGGGCGCGACACTCTGGACCGCCATCGACAAGGCTGTGACGGACAAGGCTCCGGTCGCTGTCCTGTTCACGCCAAAGCGCGTCGATGTGATCTCTTCCAGGCTGAAGAACTTCACCTTCAGCCCGCAATTCTACTGGATTGTCAGCCAGTCCTGGGTGGAATAGCCGACCGGAGCCAATGCGACGGAGTGCCGCTGGCTCTCCGTCGCATTTCCTTTTCCGGCGGATCAGCGCATCTTCCAGGCCGCGATTTTTCCCAGGCAATCCTGTTCATGGTCAATGTCATTGCGGACCAGCCTGCCATCCCGGTTCGCCGGGCCACCGATGGCCCGTGGCGCACCGCTTGGCGCAAGCTGAAAGGCGATCGTTCGGCAATATCTGCCTTCGCCGTGCTCGTCGTCATCGTGATCGCCTCGCTCGCGGCGCCGCTTTATGCGCGATACGTCTCCGGCACCGATCCATTTGTGACCAATCTCAATGGCGAGATCGTCGTCGATGGGGTGACCCAGCCGGTGCTGCAGCCCTCCACCGAAGGCCTTGGCCTCGGCATGACGCCGGTCGGGCCGACCTGGCGCATCGGCCCCTATATGCTCGGTGCCGACAACCAGGGCCGTGACGTCGCGGCGCGGCTGCTTTACGGCGGACGGGATTCGCTGTTGATCTCGGGTGCTGCAGCCGTGCTGTGCCTTGTCCTCGCGACATTCCTGGGGGTCGTTTCCGGCTTCTTCGGCGGCATCGTCGACATCGGCCTGTCGCGCATTCTCGACGTGCTCTGGGCTTTTCCGATTTTCCTGTTGGCGATTTCGTTGTCGATCGTGCTGATTGCGCAGAGTATCCAGATCGGTCCGTTCGAAATCCGCTCCGGCAGCCTGTGGCTACCGGTCTTCATCATCGGCATCGTCTATGTGCCCTATGTGGCGCGGCCGATCCGCGGCCATGTCCTGACCTTAATGCATGCCGAATTCGTCACCGCTGCGATCGGCCTTGGCGCATCGCCCTGGCGCATCCTTTTGCGCGACATCATGCCCAATGTGGTGACCCGCATCATCGTTTTCGTGCCGTTGATCCTGGCGCTCAACATGATGACGGAATCCTCGCTGTCGTTCCTGTCGATCGGCGTGCAGCCGCCGGATGCCAGCTGGGGCACGATCATCCAGGACGGCCAGGGCCTGCTCTATTCGCGGCCGGTCGTGGCACTGGCGCCGGGGCTAGCCATTGTGATCACGGTGCTGGCCCTAAACATTCTGGGCGACGGCGTGCGCGACGCGCTCGATCCGAAATCCTCGCCGAGGGGCGTCTAGTGGTTGCCGCGCTCGGCTTCCGGCTTGGCCAGATGGTGCTGGTTATGTTCGGTATCAGCGTCGTCGCTTTCCTGATCTTCTTTGCGACGCCTGGCGCTGATCCATCGGCGCGCATTGCCGGCCGCAATGCTTCGCAAGAGACGCTGATCCAGGTGCGCCACGATTTCGGTCTCGACCGGCCATTGCCGGTGCAATATGGGCTGATGATGAACCGGCTTTTCGTCAGCCGCGATCTCACCTCCTTCGTCAATCGCGGGCAGCGCGTCATTCCGACCGTGATAAGCGCCATTCCCGTGACGCTGTCGCTGGTCGGCGGCGCGGCAGTGCTGTGGGTGCTCGGCGGATTGATCGTCGGTGTGATCGCAGGCGCAACGCGCGGTACATTCATTGATCGCGCGCTGATGATCCTGAGCCTGGTAGGCGTGTCGATCCCGGTCTTCTGGCTGGGCGAGGTCGCCAACCTGCTGACGCAAAGCCGCTGGCACGACAGCTGGCTGTTTTCCTGGGTTCCTCCGCTCGGCTACATCCCCCTGACCGAGAATCCCTGGGGCTGGTTCAAGGCGCTCGTCATTCCGTGGTTCACGCTGGCAACCCTTTATGTCGGCCTCTACGGCCGGGTGCTGCGGGCAAGCCTGATCGAGATGATGCAGGAGGATTTCATCCGCACCGCCCGAGCCAAGGGGATCGGCGAGCGGCGGGTGGTGCTGCATCATGGCCTCAGGACCTCGCTGGTCGCATTTGTTACCATGTTCGGCCTCGACTTCGGTGCCCTGGTCGGTGGCGGCGCGCTGCTGACCGAAGTGGTCTTCGGACTGCAGGGCGTCGGAAAACTGACCTACGAGGCGCTGCAGACGCTCGATCTGCCGATGATCCTTGCCACGGTGATCTACGCCGCCTTCTTCGTGGTGATGGCAAACTTCGTCGTCGACGTGGTCTTCGTCTTCATCGACCCGAGGGCTCGCGATGTCGGCTGATGCTCCTCTTCTGGTGGTCAAGGACCTCACCGTCTCCTTCCGCAGCGACGAGGGCCTGGTGCGCGCGGTGGGAGGTGTTTCGTTCTCCGTCGAGCAGCGCGAGATCGTCGGTGTGGTCGGCGAATCCGGTTCGGGCAAAAGCCAGACCTTGCTCGCCATTATGGGGTTGATCGACAGCCCCAACGCTATCGTCTCCGGTTCCATCCGTTTCATGGGACAGGAGCTGATCGGGCTCAAGCGGCGTGCGCTCGATGCCATTCGCGGCCGCCAGATCGCGATGATCTTCCAGGATCCGATGTCTGCGCTCACCCCGGTGCATACGATCGGCAACCAGATCGGCGAGCAGGTCCGCGCGCATGAAAAAGTGTCGGCGAAAGCGGCACGGGCGAGGGCCGTGCAATTGCTGGATGCGGTCGGCATCGCAAATCCGGATCGGGTCATCGACAGCTACCCGCACCAGCTTTCCGGCGGTATGCGCCAGCGCGCGGTGATTGCCATGGCGCTCTCGTGCAACCCGGCGCTGCTCGTCGCGGATGAACCGACTACAGCCCTCGATGTTACCGTGCAGGCGCAGATCCTCGAACTGATCGGACGATTGCGCGACCAGTTCGGTTCCGCTGTGATCGTGGTCACGCACGATCTTGGCGTCGTCGCCGAAGTCGCGGACCGGGTACTGGTGATGTATGGCGGACGCTTTGTCGAGGAGGGCGGCAAGAGCAGCGTGTTCCGGGCGCCGCTGCATCCCTACACATGGGGCTTGTTCGGCTCGATCCCGCCGATGGAGGGACCACGTCCAGCCCGGCTCGCTGCCATTCCGGGAATTCCGCCGTCGCTCTCCAACCTGCCGAAGGGCTGCGCCTTCAGCCCCCGCTGCGCCTTTCGCCACGACGCCTGTCTGGTTCAACTGCCGATCATGCAAGGCGAGAGCCATCGCGCCGCGTGCCTGTTGCCGGAGCCTACGCGCAGACAATTCGCTGCCCAGAGGCCTGGCGGCGTGGTGGAGATGCAACGATGAATGCCATGCCACGCGAACGTCCGCTGCTTCGTGCCGGCGACCTGTCGAAGCGCTATAGCGTCGGCCGCTCGATCTTCCCGGCGCAGCGCCGGACCGTGCATGCGGTTGATACGGTGTCGCTCGACATCTGGCCTGGGGAGACCCTCGGCATCGTCGGCGAGTCCGGTTGCGGCAAATCCACGCTTGGCCGGTGTCTGGTGCGTCTGACCGAAATCAGCTCGGGGTCGCTGGAATTCGAGGGCCGCGACATCAGCGACGCCTCCCAGCGCCAGCTTCGTCCGTTGCGGCGGCAGATGCAGATGGTCTTTCAGGATCCCAGCGCTTCGCTCAATCCGCGCCGGCGGGTCGGCGATCTGCTGGCCGATCCGTTCCGCATCCATGAACGCCTCTCGGCATCGGAAATGGCGGACCGCGTGGCCGAGCTCCTGCGCCGGGTCGACTTGTCGCCCCAGCACGCATCGCGCTACCCGCACGAATTCTCCGGCGGCCAGCGCCAGCGTATCGGCATCGCCCGCGCGCTGGCGCTGCGGCCACGGCTGATCGTGGCCGACGAGCCGGTCTCGGCGCTCGACGTGTCGATCCAGGCGCAGATCGTCAATCTGCTCGCCGACCTACGCGAGGAGTACAACCTGACTTATGTGTTCATCGCTCACGACCTTTCCGTGGTGCGTCAGATCTCGAGCCGTGTGGCGGTGATGTATCTGGGATCGATCGTGGAGAGCGGGCCGACCGACGAGGTCTTTGCGGCGCCCAGACATCATTACACCGCGGCGCTGCGTTCCGCCGTGCCGATACCCAGCATCGACCGGGCGCGGCGCGGCCGGCTGGTGCTCAAGGGTGACCTGCCCAGCCCGATGAGCCCACCCTCAGGGTGCCGGTTCCACACCCGTTGCCCAGCTGCCACCCCGATCTGCCGCAGCGAGCGTCCGCTTCTCCAAAGCATTGGCGAGGGCCGCCTGGTTGCTTGCCATCATCCAGCCGGCGGTTGACGACGGGAATTCTCGTTCAGCGATATCGGATCAGGACCGTTCAGCCGTAATCGTCCTTTCGGCGAGGATAGCGGCCGATCTGGACGCCGCACGATCCGACGCTATGTTGCGATGATCTTCGGAATACCCGTTCAGGCATTCCTCGGCCAATTGCTGGTCGGCCTCATCAACGGCTCGTTCTACGCAATGTTGAGCCTGGGCTTGGCTGTCATATTCGGCCTGTTGCGCGTCATCAATTTTGCCCACGGCGCGCTCTATATGCTCGGCGCCTTCGTCGGGTACCTGCTTCTCACCCGGTTTGGCATCGGCTACTGGCCGGCTCTGATCCTGTCGCCGCTGATCGTCGGCGGCTTCGGCGTCGTGGTCGAGCGCCTGGCGCTGTCGAGGCTTTACGACATCGACCCGCTCTACGGGTTGCTTTTCACCTTTGGCCTCGCGCTCGTGCTCGAAGGAGTGTTCCGTTACTACTATGGCGTATCAGGAAGCCCTTGTTCCGTGCCGCCGCTGCTCTCGGGGGGAACCAATCTCGGCTTCATGTTCCTGCCTAATTACCGCGGCTGGGTGGTGGTCGCCTCGATGATCGTCTGTTTTGGCACCTGGGCGCTGATCGAGAAGACCAGGCTGGGCTCCTATCTGCGCGCGGCAACGGAGAACCCCGGGCTGGTGCAGGCTTTCGGCGTCAACGTGCCGTTGCTGCTGACCCTCACCTACGGCCTCGGCGCCGCTCTTGCCGGGCTTGCGGGGGTTCTCGCCGCGCCGATCTATCAGGTGAGCCCGCTGATGGGATCTGACCTCATCATCGTCGTCTTCGCCGTCGTCGTGGTCGGCGGCATGGGATCGATCCTCGTGGCGATCGTCACCGGTTACATGCTTGGCCTCGCCGAAGGCCTGACCAAGGTCTTCTATCCCGAAGTCTCCAATCTGGTGGTCTTCGTCATCATGGCGATCGTGCTTCTGGTCCGGCCAGCCGGCCTGTTCGGAAGGGATGCCTGAGATGGCCGAACTGACACTTCGCGAGACGCGCGCCAAAAGTTCGGTATGGCTTGAATGGACGCTGGTGGGACTCGGCATCGTGGCGCTGCTGGTGGCGCCTTTCTTCGTCTATCCGATCTTCCTGATGAAGATGCTGTGCTTTGCGCTGTTTGCCTGCGCGTTCAACCTTCTGCTCGGCTACACCGGGCTGTTGTCCTTCGGCCATGCGACATTCTTCGGCGGGGCGGCCTATTTCACCGCATACGCGGTCAAGGTCTGGGGCTGGCCGCCGGAAGCGGGCATCCTGCTCGGTGTCCTGGGAGCTGCGCTGCTCGGCCTTGTGATGGGCTTTTTTGCCATCCGCCGGCAAGGCATCTATTTCGCCATGATCACGCTGGCGCTGTCGCAGATGTTCTTCTTCTTCTGCGTGCAGGCGCCGTTCACCGGAGGTGAGGACGGCATCCAGGGCGTGCCGCGCGGCAGGCTGCTTGGAATGCTCGACCTGAACGTCTCGATGAACATCTATTATTTTGTGCTGGCGGTCTTCCTGATCGGCGTGTTCGCCATCTGGCGCATCATCAACTCGCCTTTCGGCATGATCCTGCGTTCCATCCGGGAAAACGAGAGCCGGGCCATTTCGCTGGGCTATTCCGTCGCCAACTACAAGCTGGCGGCTTTCGTCATGTCGGCAACATTGGCCGGGCTGGCCGGCGCGCTCAAGGCGATCGTTTTTCAGTTTGCCACGCTCACCGACGTCACCTGGCAGATGTCGGGCGAGGTGATCCTGATGACGCTCCTCGGCGGCATCGGCACCATGGTCGGGCCGATCATCGGCGCCAGTCTGGTGGTCGGCCTGGAAAACACGCTCGCTACCTCGAGTTTTCCGGTGACCATCGCCACCGGCCTGACCTTCATGGTCTGCGTGCTGGTTTTCCGGCGCGGTATTGTCGGTGAGGTCTATGCGCGGTTTCTCGGGCCAAAGGGTGACGCGAAAGACTGAAACGGCTCAGTTCCGCCTCGCTAGGCGATGCGTAAGCCTTGCGCGTCGAGAAGCACGCAGCCCAGCGGGTCGAAGCAGACATCGACCGCCTCGCCTTCACGCAGCGGCTGGCCGTCGATCAACGTGTTGGCGCGCACCAGCGTGCCGGCGCCGATGTCGATCTCGTAGACCGCATTGCCGCCGAGATAGGAGGTCGAGACGATCCGTCCCGCCAGCCTGTTGGCAGCACCGGCGGTACCGACGGTAAGCTTCTGCGGGCGAACGACAACGGTGACCGCGCTGCCGGTCGCGAGCGCCTTCGGCGCGGCCGCCTTTACGACATGGCCGGTGGCCAGCGCGATCGTCGCCATCTTGCCGTCCATCACTGTCACGCTGCCGGGCAGCATGTTGGCCTTGCCCAGGAAATTGGCGACGAATGCGGTGGCCGGCTGGTCATAGACCTGCGCGGGGGAGCCGATCTGCTCGATCAGGCCGGCGTTCATCACGACGATGTGGTCGGACATCGACAAGGCTTCTTCCTGGTCGTGCGTCACGAAGATAGCGGTGATGCCCGTCTCCCTCTGGATTTTCTTGATCTCGACGCGCATGTCCTCGCGCATATTGGCGTCGAGCGCCGACAAGGGCTCGTCCAGCAGCAGCACTTCCGGCTCGAAGACGATGGCGCGGGCCAGTGCGATGCGTTGCTGCTGGCCGCCCGAGAGCTGCGACGGCAGCTTTGTCTCACTGCCGGGCAGCCGCACCATATCCAGCGCCTTCTTGACCCGGCGCACGATTTCCGGTTTCGGCACGTTTCGGTATTTCAGGCCGAATGCAACGTTGTCGAAGACGTTCTTGTGCGGAAAGAGCGCGTAGTTCTGGAACACCAGACCAATGTTGCGCTTATAGATCGGGATGTCGTCGACCCGCTTTCCGCCGATCGAGATCTGGCCACTGGAGATGTCGACCAGGCCCGCGATCGAGCGCAGGATCGTCGTTTTGCCGCACCCGGACGGCCCCAGCAAGGTGACGAAACTACCTTTGCGGATTGCCAGTGAAAAATCGCGCACAGCGGCGAACTTGCCGTAGAAAATATCGATGTCGCGAAACTCGACCGCAGGCTTTCCTATCGGCTGCCGCTCGCTCTGAGCGAGCGGGTCGCCATCAGCCCCGGCCGAAGCCGGCCGGGGCTGCTGGTCGTGGCTGTTGTCGTCATGCACCTTTCGACACCCTGTCCCATTGCTTGGTCCAGGCGTCTTCGTTCTTCGCCCAGTAGAGCGGATCGGCGAAGGTCAGCGATTTCATCGATCCAGTCGGGTCGAAGGCCGGAAGCGCCGCGATCTTGTCGGTCAGCTTCACCTTGGTGGGGTCAAGCGATGGCGGATAGTTCTGGCCCTCGGCGACGGCGATCGACGTGGCCGGATCCAGCATGAAATTGATCAGCTCCTCGCATTCGGCCATCGGCGAACCCTTGAGCACTAGCATGTCCTCCATCCACGCGTATGAGCCGGCAGGGTCGAGATAGCCGATCGGCTGGCCCTGCTGCTGCAGGGCGGCGACACGTCCTGACCAGGCGTCGGTGACGACGATCTCGTTGCGCGACAGGAGGTCCATCAGTTCCGCGCCGGAACTCCAGAATTTCTTGGCCAGGTCGCGGGTCTCGCGAACCTTGGCCCAGACGACGTCCATGTCCTGGATGTTGTTGGGGTCCTGTTTCGTCTGCAGCGCCGCATACCAGACGCGCGTCGTCATATCGGCGTAGCCGCCGATCTTGCCGGCATATTTCTTGTCGGTAAGCAGGTTGGCGCCCTTTTCCTTGGCTTCCTCCGGCGAGATGACCTTGTTGTTGTAGGCGATGCCGGTGGTGCCGTAATCATATGGCACTGCCGACAGCTTCGGCGTGATCTTGCGGAACGGCTCGATCATGGCGGTCAGCACATTCGCCATGTTCGGAATGTTCGCCTCGTTGATCTCCGAATTGAAACCGCCATTGACGTATTTGATGTAGTAGTTGACGCCGGAAGAATGGACGATCTGGAAGTCGCCTGGTTTCGACGTCTTGATCTTGGTGATGATCTCGTTCTCGTCGCCAAAGGTGCCCTGGACGACCTTGACCTTGGACTTGGCGGTGTAAGGCTGGAACGCATACTTATCGATCGCCTCCTGCACCACGCCGCCCCATCCGTCGAAGCGCACTTCCGAAACCGCGGCCAGCGCCCGTCCCATCCAGGGCATGGAAAGGCCGGTGGCGGCGGCGGCAGCGGCCGTCAGCGTCAGGAACGATCGCCGGCTGATGTCGCCATTGGCATAGCGTTCGTTGAGCCGTTCCAGTCGTTTGGTGGTTGTCAGTTTCATTTCCATTCTCCCATTTTCATCTTCACTTGCCTGCCTTGAACCAGGTGAGGCTTTGCAGGATGAGCCCGCCAGCCAAGGGAATGCCGACCGTCAAAAGGATCATGACGGTTCCGAGCGCGTTCACCTCAGGGCTGATCGAGATCTTCAGCATCGAAAGGATTTGCGTCGGCATGGTCTCGACGCCCGCCGGCCGCCAGAACAGGCTGGCCGAGGTGTTGTCGAACGAAATGGTGAAAGCGAGCAGAACACTGGCAAGCACTGCGGGAATGAGCAGCGGCAGCGTGATTTCGCGGAATGTCGACACACGCGGCGCCCCGAGCGACAGCGCCGCCTCCTCATAGGAACGTTTTATGCCGACCATGCGCGCCTGGACGATCAGCACCACGTAGGGGAGCGTGAGCAGAATGTGGCCGAGCACCAGCAGCGTCATGCTGCGCGGCTGGTCGACGGCTTTGATCATGACCAGCAGGCCGACGCCGAGTATCGTTTCGGGGACCAGCGCGGGAAGAATGACAAGCGTGTTGATCGCCTGCTTGCCACGGAACTCGAAGCGCACCAGCGCCAATGCCGCCATGATGCCGAGCAGCGTCGTCACCGTTGCCGTCACCAGGGCAATCCACATCGATGTCCGGAAGGCGTCGAGAACCGGCTCGTTGCTGAGCAGCTTCTCATACCATCGCAGGCTGAAGCCGGTGAGGGGAAAGCCGCCGAACATCGAGGCGTTGAAGGAAAGCACGACCGTGGCGAGGATCGGCGCAAACATGAAGACGTAGACGCACACCGTGATCGCGCCGGTCAGCCGCCACGCCCATCTGCCTTCGCGATCGGGATGATCCGCTCTCATGCACTGAGGCCCTTCATGATCTGCGATAGGCCCATATAGCGGCTGTAGGCGGCCGCGGCCGCGCCGAGCAGAACGAACAGGACGATGGAAAGCGTGGCGCCCATCGGCCAATTGAGCTGCCCCATGATGGTGTCGTAGATCAAGTTGCCGAACAGCGCATCGCGGCTGCCGCCGAGCAGCTGCGGCGTCACATAGGAGCCGGCCGCCAGCACGAAGCAGAGCAGCAGCCCGGCGCCCAGCCCCGGCATCGATAGCGGCAGGGTCACTTCGCGAAACGCCTGCGCGCTGGTACAGCCCATCGAGCGGGCGGCGGCGATCAGCGTGCGGTCGATGCTTTCCAGGCTGACATAGACGTTCAGGATCATATAGGGCAGCAGAACATGCAGCAGCCCCATGATGACGGCGCCCTCGGTGTAGAGCATCGGCAACGGCTCGTTGATAACCCCCAGCCTGATGAGCACGACGTTGATCAGCCCCTGTTCGCCGAGAATATGGATCCACGAGAATGTCCGGATGGTGAAGCTGATCCAGAACGGCACGATGAGCAGCAGCAACAACAGCCATTTGTGCCTGAAGGTCGTGGCCCAGATGAAATAGGCGGGGAAATAGCCAAGGATCGCGCAGATCACAGCGGTGATGGCGCCGACGCGAACGGTCTTCCAAAGAAAACCGTGATAGTAGCTGTCGATGAGGAATTCCTTCCAGTTGTCGAAGGTCAGCACCGCCGACTCCACCCCCGCGGTGACGAAGGTGAAAAACGTGTAGACCGTCATCATCGCGATCGGCAGCAGCAGAAGCAGGGTAAGCAGTAAAAGCACAGGCGCGACGAGGACCCAGGCCAGTCGCTGATCGTATAATTTCCACCCTTTGGTCACGACCCGTCCAACCACTTTATGTGAAAGCCGCCATCACCGGGCTCGGCTCCGGACTAGATTGGGCGATCGGCGTTCAGGTGTCCACTCTGCATATGGCTCCTGCACAAATTCTGTGCAGGGCCACCGCGCGACCCTCGCCCTGCCGGATTCAACAAATTGCCCGGCGTTCCGCCTGCACATTGATTAAATCAGATATCCCGATATACAGGGTAATTTCGGATATAGATTTTACATGGGCCGGGCAATTTCATGAGTCGCAATTTTCTGGTGATTGAACCTGAGGAAGGCATTGCCGTGCTCAAGGGGCTTGCCTCCTCGGCGCGGATCTCGATGCTGAAACTGCTGCATGAGAAGGGGCCGATGAATGTCAACGAAATCGCCGCCGTGCTGTCGCTTCCGCAGTCGACCGTCTCGACCAACATCCAGGTGCTGGAGGATGCGGGGCTGATCCGCACCGAGAACCTGAAAGCGAAGAAAGGCAGTCAGAAAATCTGTTATCCGACGGCGGAAGAAGTGCTCGTCGTGTTCAAGAGCGAATATCGTGCGGTCAAGAACGACGCGATCGAAGTGTCGATGCCGATCGGGCTTTATACCGGCTTCGATGTTACCGCGCCCTGCGGCCTTTGTTCGCCGGACGGCATCATCGGTCTGCTCGATGTGCCGAACACTTTCCTCGATCCGGACCGCATGAAAGCCGGTCTGCTATGGTTCACGCGCGGTTTTGTCGAATACCAGTTCCCCAACAATGCCAAGCTCGCCAATGCCGAGATCACCGGACTCGAAGTTGCGATAGAGCTGTCTTCGGAAGTGCCGGGCACCAGCGCCGATTGGCCCTCGGACATCACGCTGACGATCAATGGCGTCGATGTCGGCACCTGGACGTCGCCGGGGGATTTCGGCGACAAGCGCGGCGTCTTCACGCCCTCCTGGTGGAAGCTCAAGGGCTCGCAATACGGTAAGCTGAAGAACTGGCGAATTGCCAATGACGGCACCTATGTCGACGGCCTCAGGATTTCCGAAACCGGCCTCGCCGCACTCGATCTGAAGAGCCATCATTCAATCCGCGTCCGTATCGGCGTCAAGGACGACGCCAAGCGCCCCGGCGGGATCAATATTTTCGGCAAGGGCTTTGGAAATTACGATCAGGACATCCTGCTCAGGATCAAAACTGGTTGATATCATGAAACCGGGTTCTGAAGATAATGCAGCAATTTCAACTATCTGGCTTTCTGCTGTGCCAAAGTGTTCGTCTAATTGTCCTACATTTGGGTATTTTGGCTTGACGAAGGGCTGCCAATTCCTCTTTGATATCGGGCAAGATGATTTAAATCATCGTTTGTGATATCGATGGGAGGAATGCATGAAGGCAGCCGTTACGGCTCATCCGCATTATGTCGTCTCGGAAATCGATCCGAGGCTCTACGGATCCTTCATCGAGCATCTGGGGCGGGCAGTTTACACCGGCATCTATGAGCCCGGCCATCCGACAGCGGATGCCAACGGCATGCGTCAGGACGTCATCGACCTCGTCAGGGAACTCAATGTTCCGATCGTCCGCTACCCCGGCGGCAATTTCGTCTCGGCCTACAATTGGGAAGACGGCATTGGCCCCAAGGAACAGCGCCCAGTGCGCCTCGACCTCGCCTGGCACACATCGGAAAGCAACGAAGTCGGCCTGCATGAATTTGCCGATTGGTGCACCTCCGCCAACACCGAGATGATGCTTGCCGTCAATCTCGGCTCGCGCGGCCTCGACGAAGCCCGCAATCTGCTGGAGTACGCCAACCATCCCGGCGGCAGCAAATGGAGCGACAGGCGCATCGCCAACGGCCGCAAGGAGCCGTTCGACGTCAAGCTCTGGTGCCTCGGCAATGAAATGGATGGCCCCTGGCAGATCGGCCACAAGACCGCGGACGAGTATGGCCGGCTGGCGCATGAGACGGCCAAGGCCATGCGCGCCTTCTCCAAGTCACTCGAGCTGGTGGTCTGCGGCTCTTCGAATGCCAAGATGCCGACCTACCCTGAATGGGAAGCGACGGTTCTCGACCATACCTACAACGAGGTCGACTACATCTCGCTGCACATGTATTTCGACAACGAAGCCAACGACGCTCCGAACTATCTCGCCATGAGCGAAAAGCTCGACGACTACATTGTCTCGGTCGCCGGCGTCATCGAGTATATCAAGGCCAAGAAGCGCTCCAACAAGCAGGTCTACATCTCGTTCGACGAATGGAACGTCTGGTACCATTCCAAGGAGCAGGACAGGAAGATACTCGGCGGCAGCAACGGCTGGCCGTTCGCCCCGCCGTTGCTCGAAGACATCTATAATTTCGAGGATGTGCTGCAGGTCGGCCTGATCCTCAACACCTTCATCCGCCGTTCCGATGTCGTCAAGATCGCCTGCCTGGCACAACTGGTCAATGTCATCGCGCCGATCATGACCGTTCCGAATGGCCCGGCATGGCGGCAGACGATTTTTTATCCCTATCTGTTTGCTTCTAACTATGGTCGCGGCAATGCGCTGGATCTCAAGGTGGAAAGCCCGACCTACAAATCCAGCGTTGCGGGCGACGTCGCCTATGTCGATGTTGCCGGCGTGCACGACAGGCAAACCGGCCACGTCACCTTCTTCGCCGTCAACCGCCATTCGAGCGAGGCAATCGAAACAGTGGTCGACCTCACCGGCTTCGGCGCGGCGGAGATCGTCAATCACCAGGTGATGGCACACGCCGATCTGAAAGCCGTCAATTCGGCCGAAAACCCTGGCAATGTCGGCCCCAGGAAGGGTGAGGGCGCCTCGCTCGCCGGCGGCAAGCTGAGCCTGTCACTGCCGGCCTATTCCTACCAGGTCATACGCCTGAGGCTCTGAGTTCAGGCGGATCATCGAGAAAGCGCAAACGCTGAGGAGGAGCGTCGACGTGACGGCCGATATCGAGATCAGGAACGTAAGCAAGCAGTTCGGTGCCATGACGGTGCTGGATCATCTGTCGCTCTCCATAAGGGCACGCGAATTCATCGTGTTCCTGGGCCCGTCCGGCTGCGGAAAATCGACGCTTCTTCGGATGATTGCCGGGCTCGAAGCTGTCGATAGCGGCGAGATTGCGATCAACAACGAGCGCATCGATCATCTGCCACCGGGCAAGCGCGGCATTGCCATGGTGTTCCAGTCCTATGCGCTTTATCCGCATATGACGGTGCGCGACAACATGGCCTTCGGCCTTGCGAATATCGGCGTTCCAGGCAAGGTCATCGAGGCGCGCATCAACGAAGCCGCCCGCATCCTCGAAATGCCGCATCTGCTCGATCGCAAGCCGGGCCAGCTCTCCGGCGGCCAGCGCCAGCGCGTCGCCATCGGCCGTGCGATCGTCAAGGAGCCGAAGGCCTTTCTGTTCGACGAGCCGCTCTCCAATCTCGATGCGGCGTTGCGCACCCGCACCCGCATCGAGCTTGCCCAGCTTCACCAGCGGCTGCAATCGACGATGATCTTCGTCACCCATGACCAGGTCGAGGCAATGACGCTGGCCGACCGCATCGTCGTCATGAACAATCGCAAGATCGACCAGATCGGTACCCCGATGGAGATCTACGAGCGCCCGGCGACCAAATTCGTCGCGGGTTTCGTCGGCGCGCCGGCGATGAACTTCGTCGATGCGACGCTTGACAGATCCGGCGAGAACGCCACGGCCAGGTTTGCGGACGGCGTCTCGGTGCAGACCGAGATCGCCTCCAGCCAACTGACCGATGGCAAGTACACTTTCGGCATCCGTTCTGAAGACGTGCGCATCGTTGCCGCCGGACAGGGCAATGCCGGCGGCGTGGTCGATGTGCTCGAGCGGCTCGGCGAACGCACCCTGATCTACGCGCGGCTGGGCGATGGCCAGCAGATCGTCGGCTCGGATGCCGGCAACAGCCGCGTCGCCGTCGGCGACAGAATCGGGCTCGCCTTTGACGGCCAGAAATCGCATCTGTTCAACGAAACCGGCCGCGCCTGGCATGCGAGGGGGGCCTGAGATGGCTGACCGGCTGGCGATGTCCCCGACCGCGACGCTTGCTGGCGGCGTCAGAGCCCCTACCGCCGACATCTATGCGCCGCAATGGCGAAACGTCATTTTCGTTGCGCCATTCTTGTTCTTCTTCACCACGTTGCTGCTCTTCCCGCTGCTCTGGGGGATGTGGCTGAGTTTCCACAAGGCCGACACGTTCTCGTCCGGAAATTTTGTCGGTCTCGGCAATTACTCCAGGCTGTATCACGACAAGGTCTTCCTGCAATCGATCTGGAACACCTTCTATTTCGTGCTTCTGACGGTGCCGACGCTGGCGCTGATCGGCCTTTTCCTGGCGCTTTGCCTCAACCGCCGCACGCGCGCTGCCGCGGTTTTGCGGACGCTGTTCTTTTCCTCGTCGGTGCTATCGGTCACCATCGTCACGCTGATCTGGCGCATCGTCTTCATTCCGAATGTCGGCCTGTTGTCGACGATCTACGGATGGTTCGGCGCAACGGCTCCGGCCTTCATTTCCGATCCCAGCCTGGCGATGGTCGGCATCGCCATTGCCACCATCTGGTGGTGCATCGGCCTGCCGATGATGCTCTTTCTCTCAGCACTCCAGCAGATCCCGCAGGACATTTACGAGGCGGCAGCGCTGGACAATGCCAATCGCTGGCAGACGCTACGGTCGATCACGCTGCCGTCGATCAAGCGGACCTTCATCCTGGTGATCATCATCCAGATCGTGCTGCAATTCCAGCTCTTCGGCCAGGCCTGGCTAATGACGCGCGGCGGTCCGAACAATCTGACCAAGCCGATCGTGCTCTATATCTACGATACCGCATTCCGTCGCTGGGATCTCGGCCTGGGCGCCGCTGCATCGGAAATCCTGTTCATCCTCATCCTGGTCGCGGCCATGGCCCAGTACCTGGTGACACGCAGCAGGGGAGACCAGGCATGAGCGCCCCAGCAGCCTCCATCAAGGGCCGGGCATTTGGCGACCATTTGTTATTGGCCCTGGTCATCCTGCTTTCGATCGTCATGATCGCGCCGGTTCTGTGGGTCATCGGCCTGTCACTCAAGGACAATACGGAGCTGATGGCCGATCCGAACTCGGTGTTTCACGCACCCTATACGCTGAAGAACTACATCAACACCGTCGGCACCTCGTCCGTGTTCATCTGGGTGCGCAACAGCATCATCGTCTCGGGCGGATTGACGCTCGGCACGTTGATCCTGTCGTCGCTCGCCGGCTACGGTTTTGCACGGCTGAATTTCCCCGGCCGAGACGTGCTGTTCGTGATCGTGCTGTTCGGTCTGGCGGTCCCGGAACAGGCCGTGCTTGTCGCCCGTCACCAGATCTTCAGCATGCTGAAGTTCCACAACACCTATCAAGGGCTCATTCTGCCGGGCCTTTCGGCTCCGTTCGGTGTCTTCCTGATGACCCAGTATTTCAAGGCCATCCCGAAGGAGCTGGACGAAGCCGCCATGCTCGATAACGCCAGCCGGCTCAGAATTTTCTGGAAGGTGCTTCTGCCGCTCACGCTGCCTGCGCAGGCGACGCTCGGCATCTTCACCTTTCTCGGGGCCTGGAACGACTACTTCTGGCCGCTGATTTCGGCGACGAGGAAGGACATGTTCACGCTGACGGTCGGCATGGCCTCGACCCAGACCAACTTCGCCCAGTCCGAAGGCATCGGCTTCCTGATGGCGCAGGCGGTGTTCGCCGGTGCACCGATCCTGATCGTCTACCTGTTCTTCCAGAAATACATCGTCACGGCGGTCTCCGGCGCTGCGGTGAGATAACGAAGATTGCCTGACGGCCGGGGGAATGCGCAGCAATTGAAGCACGAAAGCCAATCCAGGGTGGAGCGGCGGAAACTCAGTAGGAGGAACTGATATGAAACTGAAGAAAATACTGTTTGCCGCAGTCTCTGCGGGCGCAATGATGCTCGCAAGTCCAAGCTTCGCGGCCACGGAGCTGAGCGTGCAGCGCTTTTTCGGCGCCTGCGATGCCGATTTCGGCACCAACACCGATGCCACCAAGGCCGTTGGCGAATGTGGCATCATCACCTCGCTAATCAACAAGTTCAACGCCGACAATCCCGATGTCCATGTCAACGTCACCACCGTGGAATGGCCCGGCTATGATCAGCTGACCGCGCAGTTCGCTTCAGGCGACGCTCCGGACATCGTCACGATCCATGAATCCGTACTGTCGGATTATCAGTCGAAGGGCCTGTTGATGCCGCTCGACGATCTCTTGAAGTCGGTCGGCGTGACACCCGACGCCTTCACCGACGCGGCACGCAATGGCGCCACCAAAGACGGCAAGGTCTATGGCCTGCCGATCGACAGCTGGACGATGCTCTATCACGTCAACATGGATCTTTTCAAACGAGCCGGCCTCGTCAATGCCGACGGCACGCCGATTTTTCCAAAGTCGCCCGAGGAACTGCTCGCCCAGGCCGAACAGTTCAAGCAGAAGACGGGCAAGCCTTATTTCGTCCAGAACCTGACCAATGAGACTGCACTCTACACACGCAACCTCTACACCTATCTTTTCCAGCAGGATTCCGATTTCTTTGCCGATCCGAAGCACGTGAAGTTGAATACGCCGGAAGCCAAGAAGGTCGTCGAGATGTACAAGGCGATCTTCGAGAAGGGCTACACCACCAAGGATCTCGATTATGGCGGCTCGATCAACGCCTTCCTTGCCGGCGAGGGTGGCGTCCACCTTAACGGCACCTGGGTGGTCGGCGATTACAACGCCCAGTCCGAGACCAAGGGTACGGCGCTCAACAAGGGCGGCTATGCGGTCTATCCGTATCCGCAGCTGTTTGGCGGCGCCCATGCGCAATATGCCGACGGCCACACCTGGGCCGTTTCGCAGAAAGACCGCACGCCTGAACAGATCGCGGCTATCGGTAAATTCCTGAAGTTCTTCGCCGACAACGACTTCGAATGGTCGCGCACCGGCCACTTGCCGGCCTACAAGGCCGTCATCACCTCGGACGCTTTCAAGGCACTGCCGCATCGCAACACGATCTCTGCGGTCGCTGATCTCGGCAAGCCGCTGCCGTCCGCCGTACAGCGTCAGTTTGCGATCCAGGACATTATCGGCGAAGAGATGAGTGCAGCAATCAGTGGCCAGAAGGACGTCGATACCGCGCTTGCCGACATGGAAAGCCGCGTCAACGAATTGCTCGCCAACATTTGATCACGGGTTTCGAAAGGCCCTCCCAAGGCCCCCGCGGCTGGAAACGGCCGCGGGGTTTTGGTGAGGGAGTGGTTATTGTCCTCGAATTGCGAGAACTTGCCGGTGGCGACCGGGTCAAACACGCCAACCACGGCGCCGCAACCTCGGCAGCAGCCGACGCAAGCCCTGGCCGGAGGATTCCGTTAGAACGCCGCGGCCATGGGCATTGCGACCTTGTTGGGGATCTGGATGTCGATCTCCAATCTCGACGTCGTTTCGCCGTGATCCATGCTCACCTGCAGGAAATCCTGGTCGACCTGAACATGCCGGGCGATCACCGCCATGATCTCCTCGCGCAACACCGAGACGAGATCGGGCTGGTTGCGGCTTCGACGCTCGTAGGCCAACAGCAGTTGCAAGCGCTCGCGCGCCACCGGCGCGCTGCCGCGGCGCTTGAAGATATCGAGCAGGTTCATGCTGCCCTCCTTCCCAACAGCCGGTCGAGGAGGCCCCTCCGTTCGAAAGGCAGAATGACCGGCAGGTCCTCGCCCTCGAGTCTTCTTGCCGCGTCGATATAGGCGCGTGCGGCGGGGTTAGTGTTTTCGCTGAGCGTAACCGGCGCGCCCACATTGGATGCGCGCAGCACGTCCTGGCTCTCGGGAATTATTCCCAGCAAGGGCGTCGACAGGATCTCGAGCACGTCATCGATGCTCAGCATCTCGCCGCGGGCAGCGCGCGCAGCATCGTAGCGCGTGACGAGGACGTGTTTGACAATCGATTCACCTTGCTCGGCTTTCATCGTTCTGGAGTCGAGCAGGCCGATGATGCGATCGGAATCGCGGACCGAGCTCACTTCCGGGTTGGTGACGATTACCGCCTCGTCGGCAAAGCGCATGGCAAGTTGCGCGCCCCGCTCTATGCCGGCCGGGCTGTCGCAGAAGACGTAGTCGAAAACGGAGCGCAGCTTGTCGATGACGTCGGCGACGCCTTCCTCGGTGAGAGCATCCTTGTCGCGCGTTTGCGAGGCCGGCAGCAGGAACAGCGTTTCGAGTCGCTTGTCACGGATCAGCGCCTGCGAAAGCTTGGCGGTTCCCTGAATGACGTTGACGATATCGAAAACAACGCGCCGCTCGGCACCCATGATCAGATCGAGGTTGCGCAGGCCGACGTCGAAATCGACGAGAGCCACCCGCTTGCCGGTTTTCGCGACCGCGGCGCCGAGAGCGGCCGTCGAGGTCGTCTTGCCGACACCCCCTTTGCCGGATGTGACAACCACTACCTTGCCCATATTTGTGCCTCCAATGTTGTTAGTTGAGCGGTGCGACGCAAAGTGCGCCGTCCTCGAGAAAGGCCTGTACCGGCCTTCCTCGCGAGGAGGCGTCCATCTCCTCGGCAGTGCGGTACCAGCCGTCCACCGCCAGAAGTTCGGCTTCGTTTTTCCGGCAAAAGATGCGAGCCGCGGAATTTCCCGTGGCGCCGGCGAACGCACGTCCACGCAGCGTGCCGTAGACGTGGATCGATCCTCCGGCGATGATCTCGGAACCGGAACTGACGGAGCCGACAATGACCACATCGCCATCGGGATGAAAGATCGACTGGCCGGAGCGGATCGGTGCCTTGATCATCAATGAGTTCGGCGCCTGCGGCTCTTCCGTCTTGGCCTCAGCTGCGGCCTTCGGGTCCGGCTGCACGTAAAGCGCGTCGGCGGTGGCCTCCTTGGCGCCAACGAGGAGCGGCGGCAGATCGGCACCGAGAGCAACATTGCCATCGGCCTCGATCGCGTAAATGCGAATCCCGCGCTCCGCGAGCTGTGAGACCAGATCCCGCATCTCGCCCACCTCGGGCTTGAGTATATTCAGATCGAGCACGACCGGGCGGCCGGCAAAGAAGCCGGGAGAGTTTTCGGTCCAGTGATCGAGGCTTTGCAGCCATTCCCCTAGCGGGGCCTCAGGGGTGAGGGTGAAGGCTACAAACGAGCGCGCTCGAAAGCGTATGGACTTGTTTTGGATGGGAGCGACGCAGGTCACAGAGGCGAGTCCTTACTGATTGGTTAAGGCTAGCCCGGCATGGTTAACGAAAAGTTAATGGCGGCTTCCCGAGGCGTTGGCGGAGGCATTCTTTTTGCCCCTGATCGCCCCGCCGGCGCCCTGCTTCCGATGCACGACGAGGTCCTCCTCGCGGCTGCCTGGAGGCGCCTCCAGTTCACGCGGTCGGCCGACCGGTATATTGTTGCCGGAATGCCGGGCCTATTAAGGAGTTATCGATTTGACAAGCGTTGCCAGGGGGCCTGTCGCGGATCGCGGTCGCGCTACCTATGACCTTGGCGCGACCGCCATCTTTGCTTCCAAATCAGACCCGCGCTTTCACTATTGCCTGTATGTGCCTCCCGCGGTTGGGGAAGGGGCCAAAGTCGATCTGATGGTCGCTGTCCATGGCACCGGCCGCACCTCTTTTCTTGGATTCCGCGATGCGTTTTCCGAGTTCGGACGCTGGAACGGCTGCGCCGTTTTGTGTCCGCTGTTTCCAATCGGCGTTCTCGGGGATGATGCCCGCAGCGGATACAAATATTTGCTCGAGGGCAACATACGCTACGATCAGGTGCTGCTCGCCATGGTTGAGGAGGTCAGCGCCAAATACAGTCAGGATTGGAGCCGCTTTGCCATGTTCGGATTTTCCGGCGGCGGGCATTTCACGCATCGTTTTGCTATTCTGCATCCCGACAGGCTCTGGGCGGCCTCAATCGGCGCGCCAGGCTCGGTGACCTTGCTCGATCCGACGCGTGACTGGTGGGTGGGCATTCGCGATCTGCCGGAGAAGTTCGGCATCACCTTCGATGCCGCAGCGCTGGCAAAAGTGCCTTTCCAGATGATCGTCGGCGACGCTGACCTGGAGACTTGGGAAATCACTCATGTCCAAGGCAGCACCCATTGGATGCCGGGCGCCAACGATGCGGGGCGGACACGGCCGGAACGCCTCATGGCATTGTGTCGATCGTTCGAGGAGGCGGGGGCGCGCGTGCGCTTCGATTTGCTGCCAGGCGTATCTCATGAACGGGATGCGGTTCTCGATTCGGTCAAGGATTTCCTCGCCCAACAACTCAAGGAACGAGGGAATGTCTCACGATAAATTCGTTGCGCCCCAGCCCGTAAAGAGATTATCGCAATCAAAGCCCGACCACGTCGACCGCATCCCACCGCGATCTACTGGCAGTGCGTAATGACTAGAGCAACGCTTCGTATTGATCGCCAATCTTGTCGACTGTGAAATCCGCCGCCCTGTTTTTCAGCACGGCAGCAGGGGTGGGGTGGTCCAGCATCTCGGCCATCGCCTTCGCCAGGGCCGCGGCGTCACCGACCGGCACCAAGGTGCCGAAGCGGCCGTCACCGAGTATTTCGCGCGGGCCATGCGGAGCATCGGTGGAGATTACCGGGACACCGGCGGCCATGGCCTCGACCAGCACATTGCCGAAGCCCTCGCTGGTCGATGACAGAACGAACAGATCAGCCGCGGCATAGCAAGCCGCGGGATCGTTGACATAGCCGGCAAAGAGCACGTCCCCGTCTATGCCGGTCTCTTCGGCATAGGCGTGCAATTCGGCAGCCAGCGGACCTTCGCCGAAGATAACAAGCCGGGCGGGGCGGCCGGCGCGCAAGGCAGCGAAGGCCCGCAGCAAAGTCCGGTGGTCCTTGACCGGTACCAGGCGCCCGGCGGTGGCAATGACCGGCACATCGCCCATCGCCGCCAATGCTGCCTGCCAGGCATAAGAATTCCCCTGCGGTGCTTCAGCCGGCGGCAGCGGGTTGTTAATGACGACGACCTTGGATTCGGGAAAGCCGCGGGCGATGATGTCACGGCCGACACCCGCTGAAACGGCGATGGCTTTGGTTGCACGCGCTGCAACCAGCGCGGAAAGCCAGATCGCCAGCCTCGCGCCGAGGCCGCTGGCAGGCAGCGAGGCGGCGGCATGGAAACTTGGAAAGAATTTTGCCCGGCTTCTGGCCAACATGAGTGACAGCGCCATCACCAGATTGGCGAATTCCGGGGCGCTATAGACCGCATCAGGATCAAGGCGGCGGAACAAATTTGCGCTTCGCACTATGCCTTTCAGCGTCGCCGACTTGGCGTAACCCTCGCCGCGCAAGAGAAGGCCGAAGTCGACCAGATGCACGGCAGCGGAACGCAGCGCGGCGTTAGGGCCTTGCGCGTTCCAGGTAAAAAGCGTGACCTCGTGGCCACGCGACGCCAGTTCATTCGCCATCAGGACGAAGACACGCTCGGCGCCGCCGCCCCTCAGGCTGGCGATGTGGAAAACGATGCGCTTCACCATGCCTTGCTTCAGGCTCGGCCGGCGGCAAGGCCTGATCGGTTCGGCGGCCGGCGCATGTCCCGGATGATGCCCATCCCGATGGCCAGCAGCATGCCCAGGGCAAAGCCTGCGAACGCTCCTGCGCCTGCCACCAGGACAGTGCGCGGGGGCCATGAGCGCGCTGGCGGGGGCACCGCGGTCGAAATCACCTGTACGTTTGTGGTGTCGATCTGCTCGCGCTCGCTGATTTGGCGCGCACGTGACAGGAAGCTCTCATAGACGGCTCTCTTCGAGGCGGCATCGCGTTCAAGTTCACGCAGGGCGACTTCGGACTCGCTGTCGGTGAAAACATTGCTCTTCAGATCGTTCATCCTGGCGTTGAGAGAAGCCAACGAGGCCCTGGCCTTGTCCAGGCTGGCCTTTGCCGTGCCGATGGTGCGGGAGAACTCGGCCCGGAGTTGCGAGTTGACGGTCTCGAGTTCTGTCCGGAGCCTGACAATCGTCGGGTGGCGAGGACCGAATGTCATCGACTGTGAATCGATCTGCTGCCGCAGGCTGTTTGACCTGTCGCGCAGCGCTGCGAGCGCTTCCGAAACCGTGGGGTCGGGATTGGCTCCATTGATACCGGAGGCAACCAGGGCGTCGTAACTTGCCTGCGCGGCGATCACGCGCGATTGCGCATCGACGATTTCGCCGTTGAGCTGCGTCAGCGTCTGCGAACTGACGAGCTGGCCATTGCTGGACGACAGGTTGTGGCTGCGCCTGTAGCTCTCGACCTTCTCTTCGGCTGCCTGCACGTCGCTCTTGAGTTGGCCAAGCCGGCTGTCAAGGGCAGCCGCGGCACGGCTGGCGCCGGCAGCTTCGGCCTTGGCCAGTTCTTCCTGGAAGTTTTTGACTATGGCCTGCGAGATCAGGATCGCCTTGGCGGTGGTTTCCGCAGATACCGAGAGGGTTGTGACAAACGAGGTCGGGTCCGCGATGGCGTCTACCCGGTCCGCCAGGTTCTTCAAGGCGATGAGCCTCGGGTCGGGCTTCGCCACAGCGCCAGATGAGGATGTGCTCCGGTCCGGATCGAAAAACTCCGGATCGTGAGTCAGATTCAGTTCGTCCACCACACGGGAAAGCACGTTGCCCGAGGTCAGGATGCGCTGCTTGCTGCGCGTGCTGAGCAGTTGGCTATCGACCTGGCCCGGTTGCGAGTAGAGGTCGTTTTCCACAACCTGCAAATTGGATGGGTTGATGAGAACCTCGGTCGTGACGGTGTAACGCTGCTTGCTCAGCAATGCATACGCGCCACCGACAATGCCCCCGATTACCGCCAGCATGAAGGCCAGGGCGAGGCCGGCCCGCAGCCACACGAACAGGCGTCGAAAATCGAGCTCGAGGAAATCGCCGATCTTGTCCAGGGTCACAGTCGCGACAGGCTCTGGAGGTTGCGGCGTCACCGGCGCGGAGCTTAGCGCCGCGACTGGGCCATGCTGTTGCAGCAATGCCCTGCGCCGTGCATTGGCGATGCGCTCGAATGCACTGTTATTGGAAGCCGTTGCGGAGATAGGGGGTGTGCCGGAACCGGCAGACATGGTGACAACCCTTGTTAAATCATTACGCTTGGCCTGCTCTACAGAAACATCGTTAACATCTTATTTTCCAAGTTGGCCCATTTTGCCGTTCACACGGTCCGCTTGGCGGACGTTGAAGGGATTTCGTTGCCCAGAATGCCGTTCGAATATCGCCATTTGGATGGGCCATGAGCTATCCCGCTGCCGCTTCGGAACGATTATCGTCCAGCCGAGCGCGCCGTCAGAACGCGCTGTCGCTGCTGTTTTTCCTATGCGCAGCGTTCGCGCTCCTGCTTCGCTTTACGGTATCACCGCAGGTGATGAACATGGTCGTCGACTATACGGCCCAGGGAGGCTCGTTCTACGAGAAGCTGCATTTCGGCACCTATGCGATCATCCTGCTGCTTCCTATCGTTCTTTTCAGCCGGCCGTTTCTGCTGCACGGCGACGAAATTGGAATATTCAAGGCGTTGATCCGCTATTCGGTGCTGATGTTCGCGCTGGTGCCCTATCTGTTCGTTACCGGCCGTGCGGGCTCCTCCGGGTTCATCATCGATACCTATCTGGTGGCCGGCGCCACAGGCCTGTTGATGCTGGCATTGAATGCAGAGGTGCGGCGGGCGCTGGGGGACGTCGTGCTTGGAATGGCGATCCTGAGCGCTGTCATCGGCACCATCGAGGCGGTGACTCAACATCGGCTGTTGCCCTATGGGTTGAACGAACTGCAATTCAGGCCAACTGGCCTGTCGGCCCATCCGCTGGCACTGGGCGCGCTCTGCGCCACAACCATCGGATTCGTGCCGCTGACGCACTGGCGCATATGGGCGCGGGTGATGGCGATCTTCCTGTTGTTCATCGGTTGCGCTGCATCGGGCGCTCGCGCCGCGCTGATGCTCGCCACCGGCGAAATCCTCATTCTGCTGCTGTTCGTGCCTTGGCCGGGCCTGTCGCTCAAATATGAGCGGCAGGCCAAATTTGTCGTGCTGATGTTCACCGTGACGGGTGGCGCGGTGCTCGTAGCGGTACTGTTTGCGGGCGGTCTGCTGAATCGGTTCAGCAACACCATCTTCGACGAAAACTTCATGGCCCGGGTGACCATTTATCAGGTGTTCGGACTGGTCAGCTGGAACGACATCCTGTTCGGCATGAACGTTGACGACCTGCTGGCGATCGTCCGGCAGAAGCTGCATCTGCCCTACATCGAAAGCGCGCCGGTGGTAATTATCTTGCTCTTCGGCCTGCCCATAGCCCTGCTGTTTACAGCGCTGATATTCTGGTTCGTCTTCCGGCTGCTGCGCGGGGCGCCGCTGCCGGCATGGATCGGCACCATAACGTTCTTGCTTGCCGCGCTGTCAAACAACGCGCTTTCGTCAAAAACGCCGGACATGACGATCATCGTGGTGTTGCTGCTTGCCTACAGGAAGCAGCCCCATGGAGGCTCGCTCGAGAGCATGCCTTCGGCTGCTGCATCCAGCCCAAACCCGGCTGGATCTCGTTAAGCACGGACCTCGGATCCGGTCAGCCGGCGCTGTCCACGACCTCGACACCGCCCGCGCGATTGAGCGTGTGAATGCCGGACCGAGCCCATGCCGGCCCGGGATCGATTGAGCGGGGCAGTTCAAAACGGACGTCGAAATCATCAAGCCGATCCAGCCGCATCAATCCCAGGCCGCCGCCATAGGCTCTAGACCCGTTTTGCACCGGCAGCAGCAAAGCGTCGCCCTGGCGGATAAAGGCGCCGCCCGGCCGAGTGGCGGAGTGGTCGACTGCGACGGGATTGAGCGCGTGCGCAGCCCACGGCCCACGCAGCGCCGGGGCGGAATAGACGGCCATCGTGTCGGACGCGCTGCCGTGACCGAACCGCTCAGTCCCCAACAGCCAGAAGCGACCGTCGGATTCGAGCAGCGTGGCGTCGTTGAAATCCCTGTCCGTCATCAGCACCGTATCGCGTACCCAGCGATCCGGAAACTGCTCGGCACGGTAGAGCACCAGTTCTCGCGCCGTAGCGCTTTCAGGGATCATGAAAATCTCGCCGGAGTGAGCAAACACCTGCGGATATGACAGGTGATGCGCTTCCTCCAGCACCACTTTCGGCACGCCGAAAGTGCCGTCGGTGCCAAGTTCAGCGACAGAAATCACCCCGCGGCCGGTGGAGTAGGGAAACTCCTCGACAAACAGAAAATGACGGCCGTCGCGCTCGAGAACGAACGGATCGGCGTAGAAGCGCTGCCCGTCATCGGCAAGCACGGTGAACGGCTTACCATCCAGCTGTCCGGTTTCGGCGACGCCTGGACCGTCGATCAGCCGATAAGCAACCTGCCAATAGAAGGGGCGCCGACCACGTCGCAGTTTTTGCACGGCGCGGTCGACCAACCCCCTGCCGAAAAAGGACAGATAGTGCCCGATAAATCCGCCTTTCTGCAGGGGCGGCGCCGGGCTCTCGGCAATCGGCGCAAGTTTGCCCGCGGAAAAGCGGGCGACACATTGGGCAATCAGGGAGATGGCGCCGGCGAGCAGGTCGTTGCTGGTTCGGGATAGCCACAACCGGTCGCTGATCATCGGCCGCGCCCTGGCGACGGCAACGCCGTCGAGGCGCGCGGTGAGTTCGGGCAACCGCCCGCTCGCCAGCATCTCGGTCATGCCCGCGGCAAAGCTGCTTTGGCCGCAAAATTCGAGCGTCAGGACAGGCGTGCCCCGTCGTGCGGCGGTAGCGGTGAGATCGACCATAAGATCGACTGGGCCGGTGTCGCCGGACGGCAACGGCCGGGAACGGCTTGCCAGTGAGGGGCCGAAGCGCCGGCCCTCGAGCGCCAGCACATTGTCCATCGTGCGCGCATTGGGTTCAGGCGTCGGCGCGCGGCAACTCGAAACCGCATGTCCAGCCGCACTCAACCGCGCCAGAAGCTCATTTTCCCAGCGCCGGGATGCGTCGGCGTGGCCGATGATTAAAATATTAGTCAATCCAATATATTCTTTTTCAAGACTACTGCCATAGACTACTTGTCAGCCCAACCTTTCACAAGAGTTAACCCGGGAGAACGCGGCCTTGGTTGTTAATCATATATTAAGAATTGAGATCACGAAGGCGCTTTCCGGCGCTATTATGGCTCTTGCGGGCAATAGTCGGTATGTCCCGAAGGCTGCAGGCGACCAGGATCAGCGATGAACGTCCTTTCACGTCCAAAACTGCCATCCAGGCAGAAACTGCTGATTGTGTTCGGCACTAGGCCGGAGGCACTCAAATGCTTTCCAGTGGCGCGTGCCGCCCTTGCTCATCCAGGCTTCATCACCGAAATATGCATAACCGCCCAGCATCGTGAAATGGTCGACCAGGTTGTCGAACTGACCGGCTTGCCTGTGCACCACGATCTCAACATCATGCAACCCGGCCAGTCGCTGTTCGATGTGACCTCGCGCGTGCTCCTGGGCATGGCCGAGGTGCTGGACAAGGCGAAGCCCGATATCGTCATGGTGCAGGGCGACACCACCACGGCGATGGCCGCGGCTCTGGCTGCCTTCTACAAGCGTATCCCCGTCGCTCATGTCGAAGCAGGATTGCGCAGCCACAACATCAACTCGCCGTTTCCTGAAGAACTGAACCGCAAGATTGCCGGCGACATCGCCACCTGGCATTTTGCGCCGACCGTTCAAGCGCGCGACAATCTCATCGCCGAAGGAAAGGCCGAAAGTAGCATCTTCGTGACCGGCAACACCGTGATCGACACGCTGTTGCATTTTTCAAGCGCGATCGATGCCGACAGGCTGATGAACGCGAAGCTCGCTGCCAGCTTCCCCTTCCTCGACCCTTCCAAGAAGATGATCCTCGTCACCGGACATCGCCGCGAGAATTTCGACGGCGGCATCCAGCGCATCTGTACGGCGTTGAAGGGATTGGCGGCGCGCGGAGACGTGCAGATCGTCTACCCTGTCCATCCAAACCCCAATGTGCGCTCGGTGGTCAACGCAGAGCTGGAAGGCGTGCCGAACATCCATCTGGTCGAGCCGCAGGACTATCTGCCGTTCCTGTACCTGCAGAAGCAGAGCTATCTGGTGCTTACCGATAGCGGCGGCGTGCAGGAAGAAGCGCCTTCGCTCGGCAAGCCGGTGCTGGTGATGCGCGAAAATACCGAGCGACCCGAGGGGATCGTGGCCGGCACCGCCCGCCTTGTCGGCACCGATGTCGAGAAAATCCTGTTCAACGCCAATCGCCTGCTCGACGATCAGGCTGCCTATCGCGGCATGGCGGAACGACACAACCCATATGGCGATGGCCGGGCCAGTAACCGGATTGTTGAGGAACTGCTGCATCATGGCTGAAATCAAAACCGTTTCCGTAATCGGCATGGGATATATCGGCCTGCCGACCTGCGCCATTTTCGCCAGCCGCGGGCTCAACGTCATTGGCGTCGATGTCAACGGAGCGGTGGTCGAGAAGGTCAACCGCGGCGAAATCCACATCGTCGAGCCGGACCTTGACGGTCTGATCCAGAAGGTCGTGGCGAACGGCAAGCTCATGGCCTACAGCACGCCGCAGCCGGCGGACGCCTATATCATCGCCGTGCCGACCCCGATGACCCACGACCATAAGCCGGACGTGACCTACGTGCTCGCGGCGGCACGAAGCATCGCCCCCGTGCTGAAGCGCGGAGACCTTGTGGTATTGGAATCGACATCGCCGGTTGGAACCACGCGCATCATGACCGGGCTGCTTGCCGAGTTGCGGCCTGATCTCAAATTTCCTGTCCAGCATGGCGAAGACGCCGATGTGCTGGTCGCCTATTCCCCCGAGCGCGTGCTGCCGGGAAAGGTGCTGACCGAGCTGATCAACAACGATCGCTCGATCGGCGGATTGTCCCGCAAATCGTCGGAACGGACGGCGGCACTTTATTCAACCTTCGTCACCGGCGACCTGTTCATGACAACGGCCGAAAGTGCTGAGCTGGTGAAACTGACGGAGAACGCGTTCCGCGACGTCAACATCGCCTTTGCCAACGAGCTTGCCGCCGTGTGTCAGGATCTGTCGCTCAATGTATGGGAAGTGATCGATCTCGCCAATCGACACCCTCGCGTGAACATCCTCCAGCCGAGCCCGGGCGTCGGCGGTCACTGCATTGCGGTCGATCCATATTTTATCATCGACGCCGCACCCAACAGCACGCGGCTGATGGCTTCGGCACGCCGGATCAATTCCGAGCGGCCGATGTCGGTGGTCAGGGATATCGAGGCCTTGCTCGACCCCTCCCGCAAGCAAACGATCGCCTGTCTTGGCCTCAGCTTCAAAGCCAACATCGACGATCTGCGCGAGAGCCCGGCCGTCGAGGTGGTGAAACTTCTGTCCGATATCCCCAATGTGAAGATCATTGCGGCTGAACCCAACACAAATGCGCTGCCGCATGAGCTCGAGGGCAGGGGCATCGTGTTCACCGACGCACTTTCGGCCATCGACAAGTCCGATATCGTCGTCCTCCTGGTCGACCATCGGCAGTTCAATCTGGTCGACCCCGAAGCGCTCAAGGACAAGAAGCTCGTCGATACGAGGGGTCTGTGGACGTGGCGCAAGGCACGCAAGCCCGACGCCCGCATCGAAGGCAAGAAACCAGAGGTCGCACAAGTGACGCTTGCAAGGGAGCAGGCCGCATGAACGCGCACGCCCCGGCATGGGCGCAGCATTCCCTGTTGGCATCACGGCGCCGGGAGTTCCTTGGCGCACCGATCCATGCGCTGACCATGGCCGAGACACTGGCCATCGCCGACGAGGCGATGACCCTGGGGCGGCCGCTGCATCATGTGGTCGTGAACGTCGCCAAGCTGGTTACCATGCGCCAGAATGCCGAGCTGCGCGAGGACGTGGCCGGGGCGGACGTGGTCAATGTCGACGGCATCGGCGTGCTTTGGGGTGCACGTCTGTGCGGCGTCGCGCTGCCCGAGCGGGTGGCGGGCGTCGACATCATGATCAATCTGCTGAGCCTCTGCGCGAAGCGTGGATTCAGGCCGTATCTGCTGGGGGCCGAACAGCACGTTCTCGACGCGGTTGTAGTGAGACTTGCCAAGGACCATCCGAGCCTCGTCATAGCGGGAATGCGCAACGGCTATTTCAAGCCGGAGGACGAGGCCGGGATCGTCGCGGCGATCAACGCCTCGGGCGCCGACTGCCTGCTGGTGGCCATGCCGACACCGCGCAAGGAACGCTTTCTCAAACGCTACCGCGATGAACTCGCCTCAAGCTTCGTGATGGGCGTGGGCGGCAGTTTCGACGTCTATGGGGGCAAGGTTGCCCGTGCGCCGAAGCTGATACAAGCGGCCGGCCTGGAGTGGCTGTTCCGCGTCGTCCAGGAGCCGCGACGCTTGTGGCGCCGCTACTACGACACCAACACTGCCTATGCGGGACTGCTGTTCCGGGAGTTCTGGGAGCGTCGCTGGCGCCGAAACGCCGGTTTATAGATTCGCGTTCCCCCACAAAACAGGCGTTGACCCTGGACTTCGCTTTACGCGATCCGTAGCCGCGCTCGCAGCTGGGCGACGAATTGCGTCGCTGCCACAGGGTGGAACAACGAGGTCAGCCCGAAGAAAACCGCAGCACCGGCAGTGCCGCCGGCGACAAGCGAGAAGATTGCCGGCACATCGCCGGCCACCATGCTGGCAAGTTTGGCGGCCACCCCCGTGCTGAGCGAGATGACCACCGAGACACCGATGTCGCGCCATGGCACCGGCACCGGTGTGAGTCGCTCGCTGATGATAATGCAGGTTATGGAGCCCACCACCGAGCCGCCCGCCAGCGCCAAAGCGGCGCCGATCTCCGCCATCGGGGGGATCAACAGCAGGGACAATGCG
Source organism: Mesorhizobium sp. M0816 (assembly GCF_040320005.1). NCBI lineage: Bacteria > Pseudomonadati > Pseudomonadota > Alphaproteobacteria > Hyphomicrobiales > Phyllobacteriaceae > Mesorhizobium > Mesorhizobium sp. M0816. The sequence goes on from NZ_JAMYOT010000007.1 coordinate 74,541, forward strand.
ATTGTTGCCACCGAGCCGAAGAGATTGGCGATGATCAGCAGCCACGGCCGCTTGTGCGCGTGCACCACGACGCCATAGACGAAGCTGGTGAGGTTGGCGCACAGCACGCTGAAGGCAATGATCGGAAACAGCAGGCCGAAGCGGCCGTGATATTGCGAGGGCAGCATGAGCTCGGTGATATCGCTGCTGAGCGCGACCAGCATCGCTGCAATAGGCAGGCAAAGCCGCATCATCAGCGCCATCAGTTGCGACAGCAGCCGGCCCGACGCCGCGGGCCCATCCTCGTCGAACCGGCTGACCACCTCGGGAAAGGCGCCCATGTTGATGGCGTTGGCGACCATGTCGATCGGCTGGCGGGCCAGCGCATAGGCTGCGGCGAAGATCGCCACAGCGCTGGCATCGTAATAGATCTTGAGGAACAGACGCTCCGCGCTGTTGAGCCCGAAGCCTACCAGCGCCATGATGATCAGCGGCACACCGAGCGCAAAGAAGTCCCTGTGGGTGAAGCGCGGCGGACCGGCAACGAGCCGTCGCGATGCCATGATGCCGGCCACGATGCCGGCAATCAAGGCGCCGAGGCTCGAGCCGAGCGACACCGTCAGAAAGCTATCCTGAAAGACAAGGATAGCGCCGATCGGCAGCGCGAGTTGCAGCAGGGCACGCAGGGCTTCTAGCATCGAATAGACCGAATGGCGCTGCTGCATCTGCAGCACCGTCAACGCGAAGCGGCTGATGGACCCGGCGACCAGATAGCCGCAGACTGCGATCGCGAACTCGACCCAGCGTTCAGGCACGATCACCGCCGACGCGCCTACCGATATGACCAGCGCCAGTGCCGTGGTGGCAAGCAACACCTGACCGGCCAGCATCAGGCTGCCGCGGCTGACTTCGCCCTTGCCGCCAAGCCTGAGCAAGGCGATGCGCAGCCAGTTGGTGACGGCAATGTCGGTCATTTCCCCGACGGTCACCACCAGGGTGAGCAGGCCATACTCGGTCTGGTCGATCAAACGCGTCACGACGACGAGCAGGAGCAGCGCCGAAATTCGCGTCAGCAGGATCGCCGGAGCATAAATGAGCGTGGAACGGAGCAGCAAGGGCGTGTCCCTGGAAAACTCACCTTCGACTAGCCGCCGACTGGCGGAAAATCCAGCCCGATGACGCCGAAGGGTGAACAGATTCAGTTTGAACTAAAAGATTTGCCGTAAACCTTATCGGGAACGTTTGCTTTGCAGTTACCCGGTCTGTGTTATTTAGAGTACCATCATGTTGCAGCGCCTGATATCCGATCGAAAAATACATGTCCTGGTCGCGACGCCCTCGGGCGTTTCGGGGCAGGGCGGCATCGACCGCATCATGGGGGCGCTGAAGCAGGAGTTCGAACGGCAAGAAATCGCCGACATCGATGTGTGCTTCCTTGCCAGTCGTGGCCCGGGGCATGTCGGACTTTCGATCTTCTATATGCTCGGTTTTTGCTTACGGATGCTTAAAGCGCGTCTGGCTGGACGCGCCGATGTCATTCATATCAACATCTCAGTTTCCGGCAGCACCTACCGCAAGATGGTGATCGCCGCCTGCGCACGGCTGCTGTCGATACCCTATGTCCTGCATTTGCACGGGGCGCAGTATCAGACATTCTGGAAAGCCGACCGCGGTTTCATAAGCCGCCGTATCAAAGCTCTGTTCGAGCATGCCGATCGGGTGATCGTTTTGGGCAGGCTTTGGCGTGATTTCGTCGCCAGCCGGGCGCCGGGCGCAGCCGGCAATATCGTGATCGTGCCCAATGCGACCGAAGTCCCGTCGCTGGCGCATGTCGGCGGCGGCGACCATGTGCATATCCTGTTCCTGGGCCGCATCGGCGACCGCAAGGGCGTACCGCAATTGCTCGAGGCACTGCACCGCATGAGCCCTGTCAAGAATTGGCGCGCCACGATTGCCGGCGATGGCGAAGTCGAGGCGGCACGGGCAAAATCGGCCGCGCTGGGGATTGCAGACCGGATCGCCTTTCCGGGTTGGGTGGGGCCGGACGATGTCGCATCGCTGATTTCTTCGGCCGATATTCTGGTTCTTCCATCCTTCGCCGAAAATCTGCCGATGTCGGTGATCGAAGGCATGGCAGCCGGTTTGGCGGTGGTGGCGACCCCGGTTGGCGCCGTCGAAGACATAATCACCGACGGGCAATCCGGGCTGCTGGTGCCGCCAGGCGATGTTACAGCGTTGACCGAGGCGCTGAGCCGCCTCGTGGAGAACCCGGCACTGCGGGCAAAACTTGGTGCCGGTGCCATGGCCGTGCATCGGGAACGGCTTGAGCTCGCCCCGTTTGTCGGCGCAATCTGCGATGTCTGGCGGTCGGCCGCGTCAAGCCGTCAACCGGTCAAGCGCTGAGGCCGACGATCGCGGCGGCGCGTCGAGCCTGAATTCGCGGTGGAATATCTCCAAATTCAACAGCGCCCATATCAGCTTTTCGTGGTCTGCAGCACGCGTGGTGTGTTCCGAGACGATTTGATCTAGCTGTTTCGGACTCAGATAGCTGCGAATGACGGAGTGGGGCGAGCAAAGATGGTCATGCACGTAGTTCCTCATCGATCCGCGAAACCATTCGGCGACCGGTACCTTGAACCCGACCTTGCGGCGGCTGAGAATTTCTTCCGGGAGGATATTGGCCATGCTGTCGCGCAGGATCTGCTTGCTATGCAACCAACCCAGCCTGTAGCGATCGGGCAATTTGCTGACGAATGAAACCAGGTCTCGATCGAGGAACGGCATTCTTCCTTCGATTGAACCGGCCATCATCATGTGGTCGCCTCGTTCCAGGAGATTGTCAGGCAGCCACGATGTCTGATCGAAAAACAGCACGCGGCGAAGATGGGAAGCCGCAGCGCTTGACGAGAACGGAAAGTCGTTGCGCTCATAACGGCGATTTGCGGACGCGCCGATCAGGCAAGCGCGCTGCTGCGCCGAAACGGCTCCAAACCAGGAGACCATCCGGGCGGCAAAGTCCCTTTCGCCCGCGGTGCGGGCAAACGTATCGACCTTGGCCGACGCGCCCGGCATGGCGCGTACCAAAGGGGAAAGGACGTTATCGTGCAGCGAGGCTGGAACAAGCGACTGGTAGATCCCGGCCAGTGATTCCGCGCGATGCTTGGGATAGCCGCCGAGAATCTCGTCGGCTCCTTCTCCGGTGAGCACCATCTTGACGTCCTGCGAGGCGCGCTCCGACATCAGGTAAATTGGAATATCGCTGCTTTGCGAAACAGGTCCCCCGCGTTGGCGAACCATCGCGGGCAGCTGATCCATCAGATCGCCTGGCTGGATGACAAGTTCGCAATGATCGGTCTTGAAATGATCGGCAACGCGCCGGGCGAATGCAAGTTCGCTATAGGCTGCGTCGTCGAACCCGACGGAAAACGTGCGAATGGGCGTGGCGCTATGCCTGGCCATCAGGGCGACGATAGCCGAGGAGTCGAGTCCTCCGGAGAGAAAGGCCCCAAAAGGTGCATCGCTGCGCATCCTGATCTCGACGGAATGGTCGAGCAGTTCCAGAAATCGCTTCTTGGCGGTTTTTCCGTCGATCCGCTCGGCCAGGGCCGCCTGATCCGGAGGCGTATAGTAGCGCGTTTCCTTGACCACCCCTTGCGACCAGACAGCATAGCTTCCGGGATTGAGCTTGCGGATCTGTTTAAAAAGCGTGCGTGGTCCCGGCACATAACGCCAGTTCAGATACTCGTCCACCGCATCCAGATCGAGTTGCTGCGCATCTTGCTGCGCCGACAACAATGCGTTGATCTCCGAGGCAAACAGCAGCAAGCTTTCGCTTTGCATGAGGTAAAGCGGCTTTTCCCCGAAGGGATCCCGGCCGAGGATCAATTCCTGCCTCTGAGCATCCCAGAGTGCAAAGGCGAACATGCCGCTCAGCCGGTCGAACATGGACAAGTGCCACTGATCGTAGGCTCGGAGCAGCACCTCGGTATCGGAGCGCGTTCGAAAATGATGGCCAAGGCCGATCAGTTCCTGCCGCAACTCGATGTAGTTATATATCTCCCCGTTGAAAATTATTTTGAGACGGCCGTCCTCAATCTGCATCGGCTGATTTGACTCAGGCGCCAAGTCAATGATCGCCAGGCGGCGATGGACCAATGCCAATTGTTGCTCGCCGGTGTTCAGGTCCAATATCTCGGCGCCTTCGGCATCGGGACCGCGATGCCGCAATGCGTTTGACATTCTGGCGGCCCGCTCTTGTGGATTTTTAGCCCTTCGACCGATCCATCCGGCAATTCCACACATTGTTCCCCCTAGGCGCGCACATTCCTCAATACAACAAATGTGTTAAACACTTCGTGCCAATACAACCCAACCGGGAGAAAGCTGCCACGGGCCGTTCCTCGATCGAGCCTGGCGGTCAGGGGTTGCACCGGTTGTTCGCTGGTGAGGGCGAGTGACGGCACCTATGGCAGGCCCAATGCCTGCAGCATCTCCGGGTCGGGAACCGGGGGACCATCGGGCGGGATGAGGCTCATCCCATAAGGATTGGAGAACTCCCAGACAGACCATGGGATCGCGAAGCGTTCGGCCTCTCGGCGCACTGCCTTGAGATAGCGCGAACGGTCGGCCTCAAAGGCGCCCATGCGGCCGTCCGCGGACATGAGGATAGCGCCGAATTCGCCCATGAAGAGCCGCCGGCTGGGAATGCCATGGCCTTCAGCCCAGTCGACAGCCTGGCGAAAGCTCGCCTCCAGTTGGCTCTGGCCCCAGTTCTGCTCGAAATAGTTCGCGATTGCTTGGCGCGCGGTGGCCATGTTCATGACCTGCTCGACCCTGCTCAAGCCGGCAGCTTCCATCCGCGCTCTAAGGGTTTCGGTCACCACTTCGGGTGTACTACTGTCGGCCGGCCAGGGAAGTCCCGAAGCAAAGCTGATCGTGTCATCGGGCCGCTGGTGGGTGAAGCTGTGCGGCTCATACATATGGAAGCTGTAATAGAGGTTTGGGTCATCAAAGCCGGGGCTGAGGTTAACCAATCCGGCAATGCTGCCGCCGCAGGCGCCGGTTGCAACGATGGTAAGTTCGCTGCTGACCGCTCGAATGTCGTGGACGGTCCCTGCCATGATCCGCTGCCAGTGATCGCTGCCGCTCGCATCGCAAGGGTAGTATGCGGGCTCGTTGTAAGGTTCGAGGGCGACTTTGTCGGTGCCTATCTTGACCAGCATGGCAGCGACCGCCACAACCATTTGACGATAGCGGGCAACGCCCTCGCTGTCGGCGCCGCCATAGATCATCTCCATGCTGTAGTCGGGAACCTGAGTGACGCCATGCAGGTCGAAAACCACCTTGAGGCCGGTCGACGTGATCCGCTCAACGGCGGCGGCAAGTATGTCCAGCGCCTGCTGCCGCTTGGCGTCCCCGCTGGCAAGCAGCGGGCCGGGATCGACGCTCAGCCGGACGAAGTCGAAGCCCATCGATCGGATGTGGGCAAACACCTCCCCGGCCGGCCAGTCGGTGAGCGGCCTGCTTTCCGCAAGCCACTCCTTTTCGCTGCGATAGGGCGGCCAAACGTAGGTTCCGTCTTTCTCCACCGGCGACCAGTTGAGCCACTGATGCACGCCAACGCCGCGCTTGAGAGGGATGGGCTCTGCCGCGGCCGCCACAAGCAAGGCGAGCACCCAGGCAACAACATACACCGCTTTTCGCATCGCTCCCTCCGCATGCTCGCGGGAGATATTAACCGCAACGAACGGGAAAGAAGATTGCCGGCCCGCAGCTTTTCGACGGCATGGTATACAAGGACCGAAACGTTGACGGGGCGTGCATGAGAATCGGCTGGTACATCAACCGATTGCGCAGCATGGGACCGGCCGAGGTGTTGCACCGGCTGGGCGAGCAACGTCGAAGGATCGTGTCGCGCCGCCGCGATGATGGGTGGGAGCGCTATCCATCGCCGCAGTTGCACCCAGTGCTGCCCGGATTTCGCCATGCTGCGCTGGCAGCGACCGACGCTCAACGGCAGGCCATAGCGGCGGCCGCGCAAGAGATGCTTCATGGCCGGTTTTCGGCACTCGGGCGGACATGGCCAAAGCGTGAGCCCGATCTTTTGTTTCCTGCTGAGCTTTGGCGTCTTGATCCGGTAACCGGCAGGCTTTGGCCTGGCGCCGAGGCTCATACTTTCGATATCGATTTTCGCGATGGCGGCGACCTTGGCGATATAAAATATGTCTGGGAGGTCAACCGGCTGCAGCAATTGCCAGTACTGGCTGCACACCTGCTCCTCAGCGAGGACAATCGATCCCGGAGTGCCATTGAGGCGGCAATCGGCAGTTGGCATTCCGCCAATCCGCCGTTCCGAGGCATTGGCTGGGCTTCCGGCATCGAAGTAGCGCTGCGAGCCATCAGCCTGATCGTCACCCTGGACCTTATCGGTGACCGGCTTGACCCGGCGACGCTGCGGAAAGCTGGTGAGATACTCGCGGCAAGCGCCTATTGGCTGCCGCGGTTTCCGTCGCGATATTCCTCCGCCAACAACCATCTCGTCGCAGAGTTGGCTGGCGAATATCTGGTTTGCCTGGCGCTCGGGGCCGAATCCGAAATTGCCCGCAGCGCCCTCTTAAATGAGACGCACAAGCAGATTCTTGCCGACGGCGCCGGTGCCGAGCAAACGCCGACCTATGCAGCCTTCAGCGCCGAACTCATCTTGCTGTGCGCCGCCGCGGCACGCCAGGCGGGAACGCCGTTTCCCTCGGCCGTCGAAGCGCGTCTGGGCGCCTTCGCCAATTTCGTCGGCTGGCTGCCACAGAAAGCCGCCCGCTTCGGCGACGACGATGAGGGCCATGTGCTGAAGCTGGGCGACGAGCCGAACTATATCCGATCCGTCGCGGCCGCCATCCACGGCTTACTGGGGACGCCGGGCAACGCGCCGGAGCCTGACGATTTTCGTTCGCTTTTCTTTGGTGCGCCGTCAGGCCCGGCGCCCGCGGTGCATGGCTTGCAGACATTCACGCAAGGCGGGCTCTCCGTCTGGCGCGGAGCAATGAATGGCCGCAATGTCGAACTGACGTTCGACCATGGACCGCTCGGCTATCTCTCGATAGCGGCGCACGGCCATGCCGACGCGCTGTCGCTCACCCTGTGCATCGACGATGAGCCGGTGCTGGTCGATCCCGGCACCTGGCTCTACGGTTCGGGAGGCGCATGGCGCGACTGGTTCCGCTCCACACCGGCGCACAACACGCTCAACATCGAGGGCGAGAGCCAAAGCACCATCGCTGGAAATTTCAACTGGTCGCACAAGGCAGTCGCAGCGCTGGTGGAGAGCGAGCCGGGACCGCACTGGAGGCTGAGCGCCCGGCATGACGGCTATAGAAGCCGCTTCGGCGTCGTGCATCAGCGCACTTTGGCGCGCCAGGCCGATGGCATCCTCATCACCGACCAACTGCTCGGCGGCAGGCGCCAGTCCGAGATCGTCTTCCAACTGGCCGCCGGCCTCCATGCCGACCGGCACGAAGATACGGTCACGGTATTGCGCGGCGACGAGGTACTGTTGGCCATCCGCTTTCCTGATGCTGCGCTCGATATCGGCGCGGGCGGTGACATGCCGGGCCAAGGCGGTTGGGTTTCACTGCGTTTTGGCACTAGGCAGCAAGCCGAACGCCTCGCCTGGCACGGTGAAGTGGGCGAAGCCGGGATCGATATCCATCTTGCCCCAATTCACCCGCCGCAACAGCAAAAACCGGTGCCAACGTAGAGTTGCCGGGCGAGTTCCAGCCGTATTCGACATTAATTACGTTTGGACATTTAGCGGTTTCGTTACCGTTGATCTGCTAGTCTCGCACCATCCAGCCTGCTTTGCCCGCTGCGCCCGCAACAGCCACTGGTTGCAGGCGGCGTAGCGAGTTTGGCGGGAATTTTGTGCTTTGCTATTCGCCAGATCGCCTTCTTACGACTTACGACCAGGAGCCGCTGCATCAATGTTTTCCGAATTTGCCAGAGCGATTGTGGAAAAGCTTTCGAACGTCAATCTGACCACGCTCGGCCTGCTTCTCCTCACCGCACTGGGCAGCGCGGTGATCGCCTACTGGCGAACTGCCGAACATAAGTCCCTCAGGGACTTTTTCGACTTCGCCTTCCCACAGGAAGTCATCCTGCACCCGTCGGCGCGAGCCGACGCCCTGTTCTGGATCACGAAACGGGCGATGATGCCTTTCCTGCTTATTCCTGCCGGCGTCACCTTCGTCGTCGCGGTGGGCTATGGCACACGTGAGGCAATTGGCTGGCTCCTTAACATCCACGCGCCGCTTCTCGGCGGCCCGGCGGGACCGGTGACGATCGTCATCTTCACCGCAACCATGCTGGTCGCCTATGATATTTCATACTACCTCTACCACGTCGCCCAGCACCGTTTCCCGTTCCTGTGGGAATTGCACAAGGTACATCATTCGGCCGAAGTGATGGTGGGGATCACCAAGGACCGGGTTCATCCGCTGGACGATCTGATGAACCGTATGTGGGATGGCGTCATCCCGGGCATCTGCTTCGGTGTCTGGAGCCTGATCGCACTCGATCCGGTAGAGGTCGCTATCTTCGGCATCAACGTCTACGTCATCCGCAACATCCTGATGATGGACTTTGTTCGCCATACGCATCTCAAGATATCGTTCGGCCCGTTGAACAACATCATCCTGTGTCCGCACTGGCACCAGGTGCATCACAGCATCGACCCGCGTCACTACGATAAGAATTTCGGCCTGCTTTTTTCGTTCTGGGATCGTCTGTTCGGAACGCAATTTGTCCCGGAGCCGGATGAAGACCTGAAATTTGGCCTGGTCGATCGCGATGTGCGCGATTACCAGTCGATCTTTGGGCTCTACATCCTGCCGCTCAAGAAGATGGCAAGGCATGTCATGCGACTGTTTCACAGACGGCCCAATGTGGTCGCGCAGCCACAGGACAGTTCTCCTTCATGAACACCGCTGTTTCCATCGACGTCCTAGGCGCGGAGCGCCTGGAAATCGTCCGTTCGGCGGATCGCCTGGCTGCGGTCGAAGCCGCTTGGATGGAGCTTTGGCATCGTACCGACGGGCTGATCTTTCAAAGCCATGCCTGGATTTCGGCATGGTGGAGTACCGTACAACGCCGTGACCAGCGCGCGTTGCGGATCGGCCTGGTCTGGAAGGGCGAGAGACTCGTTGCTGTCGTTCCGCTGGCGATCGGCAGGCGCAGGGGGCTGCGGTTTCTCGAATGGGCGGCCGGCAGCTATACCGACTATGGGGATATTCTCGTTGCTCCGGAATGCTCGTTATCGGCGCTGCAGGAGCTATGGACCCAACTCTGCGATGCCGGCGGCTTCGACCTTGCCTTGATCAATCGTCTCTCACCGGATGCGGCGGCCCGCAAAATTTTCACGCCGGGAGCTTCCGGCGGCATCAGGCTTCGTCCGTTTCACCGAACGGAAGTCAGCTATCGCGTTGCCGGACAATGGGAAAGCGGAGCGGCATGGTTCGCGGACCAGTCGAAAAAGACGCGCCAGAACTATCGGCGCGGCATCAAAGCGCTGGAAGAAACCGGAGAGGTGAGATTTCGCCTGCTTGCCCCCGACGAGCCGCTGCAACCGGTACTGGAGCGCCTCGCGGCCTTGAAGCGGAAATGGCTGACCGAGCGCATGCGTGAGTCAGACCTGTTCGAAGAGGGCGTGCCGGTACTCGCCGCGCTCGTCGATGCGTTGGCGCGCGCCGGCGTGCTGCATATCTTCGTCCTCGAATGCAATGGCGTGATGGTCGCGGTGTCGATCAACTTCGTCCAGCACGACGTGATGATGGCCTTCGTGACGACGTTCGATCCGGATTTCGGCCGGGCGTCGCCGGGCGTGATCCTGTTGATGGATTACGTGCAGTGGTCGATCGATCACGGCTTGAGCATGGTCGATTTCCTCTGTGGCGCAGAGTCGTTCAAACACAAATTCTCAACGCAGGCGGTTACGCTGGAATCCGTCATCGGGACGCGCACGGCACAGGGCGCGCTTGCATTTCTTGCCGATCGTGTTCTTCAGACCGTCAGGCATATGCGCGAGCGGTCATCGGCACCACCAGAGGGACGCGATACGCCCACTCAAGCCGAAGCAGCCTTGGATTAAAGCGCGTCGTGTTCGATCGGCGTCATGCGGCGCGCTTTAGATTCTTGCTTTTATACATGTCGTTATCGCAAAACCGCTGCACACTTTTGCGCGACATGCTTTAGAACGGTTCATCGTTTCACGGAATCGCAGAACAGCTCCATCTTTTGTTTTGACGCAATTCCGGACGAAAACCGTTCACACTTTTCCTGGAATTGCTCTAGCGGCCCGCTCGCAAAAAGCTCAAATGAAGCGCGGTATCGGACCGTTTTGCGGCGTGGTTCGGTCGCCGAGGTCGAGGAAGATTTCGTCGATGTAGCACCATCCCCAACCTTCCGGCGGATCGTAGCCTTCGATGACAGGATGGCCGGTTGCCCGAAAATGCTTGGTGGCATGACGGTTGGGCGAGTCGTCGCAGCAGCCGACATGGCCGCATGTGCGGCAGAGCCGCAGATGCACCCACTGCGAACCGCTCTTCAGGCATTCCTCGCAGCCGAGCGCGCTCGGTGTCACGTCGCGAATGTCCCCGGCGTGCTTGCATTCGTCTGCCATCATACGCTCCTGACCAGTTGTGGCGCCACGGCGAGACTGCCGTTTCGCGCGAGATATGCATGCAGCGCTGCAACCACCTGGGCGCCTTCGCTGACGGCAGCGGCGACGCGCTTGATCGAGCCGGAGCGCACGTCGCCGATGGCGAACACCCCGCCGCGGTTCGTCTCCAGCGCACCACGGTCCTGGCCAATGTCAGGCCCGGTGCGAACGAAGCCCTTCGCGTCCAACGCCACGCCGCATTGCGCCAGCCAGTCGGTGTTCGGATCGGCGCCGATGAACAGGAAGAGGTGGCGGATCGGACGTGCTGTCTCGGTGTCGCGGCTGCGCCAGCGCACTTTGCCAAGATTGCCGTCGTCGCCTTCCAGTGCCGCAATCTGCGTCTCAGCCAGCACTTCGATGTTCGGCTGTGCCCTGACGCGCTCCACCAGATAGCGCGACATGCTCGCATCGAGGCTGCTGCCGCGCGCCAGCAGCCATACCTTCTTCACATGCGCCGCCAGGTAGACGGCAGCCTGACCAGCCGAATTGCCGGCGCCGACCAGGGCTACCTCTTGCCCGGCGCAAAGCCGCGCTTCGATCGGCGAAGCCCAGTAATGCACGGAGGTTCCCTCGAATTGCGCCAGGTTTGCCATGTCGAGGCGGCGATAGCGCGCTCCGCTGGCGATCACCACCGACCGTGCCCGCACGGTCTCCCCGCCGCCGACGGCGAGCGTGTAGTGGGCACCGGACGTGTCGCTTGCGCTGCCCAGCAGCTTCGCCTCGTCCGGTATCACCATCTCGACGCCGAATTTCTGCGCCTGGTTGTAAGCGCGCGCCATCAGCGCCATTCCCGAAATGCCGGTCGGAAAACCGAGGTAGTTCTCGATGCGCGAGGAGGCACCCGCCTGTCCGCCGAAGGCACGGCAATCGAGCACGATCGTCGACAACCCTTCGGAAGCCGCGTAGACGGCCGCCGCGAGGCCGGCCGGTCCGGCGCCGACAATGGCCACGTCGTACAGCTTGCCGGCGTCGATCGGCCTCACCAGGCCGATGCAGCGGGCAAGCTCGTTCTCTCCGGGATTGAGCAGCAGCTTGCCGTTCGGACAGAGCACGATCGGCAAATGGTGGATATCGACATGGAAGCGTTCGATCAGGGTCCTGGCGCAGGGATCGGCAGCCGAATCGAGAACGCGATGCGGCTGACCGCTGCGAGCCAGAAAACCTTGCAGCCTCAAAACGTCGCCGCTGTTGACCGGTCCGACAATGATCGGGCCGGCTGTGCCGCTCTCGAGCAGGCCGACACGGCGCAGGATCAGCGCCCGCATGATGCGCTCGCCGAGGTTTGCTTCCTGCACCATCAGGTCCCTCAGCCTTTGCGAGGGGATGACGAGCGCCTCGACCGGCTCGACCGCCTCCACATCCACCAGTGAGGGTCGGGCTGAAAGCTGCGCCAACTCGCCGACGAAATTGCCTGCACCGTGCGTGACGATTGTTTCGCGCCGGCCGAAGCTGCCGCCCTGGATGATATCCACCTTGCCGGACAGGACCACGATCAGACCGGGCGCCAGCTCGCCGGCTTTGACGATCTGTTCGCCTGCAGCATAGGACACGGCTTCGCCGAAACGGCCCATGCGGTCCAGGTCCGCCTCAGCCAGCACTGGAAACATCTGATCGCGACGGGCAATGGAGATCGGATTGGCGGGTTGAGACATGGTTCGAACCTATCGCCGGTTTCCGACAGTTTGAAGCGGTTTTTGCGGCTTGCGGCCGGTAGGAACCTGGCTCGCCTGTCGGTAAACGCTGTGTCCTTCGCATGCAGTTAACTGACGGCGGCGGTGCGAAGGTGTCGTCGCGACGTGCCTCACAATCCGTTGCATCTCCTTGATTTGTTTGATTTGCGCATCCCGGCAAACCCGGCGCATGCTGCTTCAGCCGGCACCTGCCTAAGCCGGCCAGGCCCGGCGGGCCGTCCTGTGTCAAACTCTCGGCCGCCGGGCTTCTGGACAGCAGAAAACGGCCTGTGTCCGAGCACTCCGCAAACTGGCCTGCGGCCTGTTGTTCGGCGAGTGCTCAGGCAGCTACCTGAAGCACAATCTTGCCGCGCGTGTGCTGCTTCTCGAGCTGTTCCTCGGCCCTGGCGACTTCCTCAAGAGGATAGATTGCCTGTACGAATGGCCTGACCTTCCCGGCGTCGATGAGGCGGCTGATCTCGGCAAGCTGCGCCGCGTTCGGCTTGGTCAAATAGGAAACGCCGCGAGCCCGATGCAGGCGGGCCTTCTCCGCCGACGGCTCGGAAAGCGTTGAGACGAGCGTCCCGCCGGGCTTGAGCACGTCCCACGAGCGGTCCTGTGTTTCACCCGCTACCAGGTCGAAGACGAGGTCGACGTCCTCGACAAGCTCCTCGAAGCGCTGGTTCTTGTAATCGACCGCCTGGTCGGCGCCAAGCGCGCGGACGAAATCGAAATCCTGCGCGGACACGGTCGTCGCGACAAACGCGCCCGCGGCCTTTGCGAACTGCACCGCCAGATGACCGACGCCGCCGGCGCCGCCATGGATAAGGACCCGCTGCCCGGATTTGAGGCCGCCGTGATCGAAAAGGCCTTGCCACGCGGTAAGGCCCGCAAGTGGCACGGCGGCGGCTTCGGCGTGGCTTAAGCGTTGCGGCTTCGCCGCCGCCTCCGTTGCCTTGACGACGACATATTCGGCGTTGCCGCCGCGGTCGTTGCCGAGCATGGCATATAGCGGATCGCCCTTCTTCAGCATATGGGCCCGCGTGCCGCACAGTTCCACCACGCCGGATACGTCGCGGCCGAGCGTGACGGGCAGATCCGCGCCCGAAGAGCCCTCGCGAACCTTGTAGTCGACGGGATTGACGCTTGCCGCGTAGACCTTGAGCGTGACCTCGTCGTCATGCGGCTGAGGCAACGGAACCGCGTCCAGCGAAAGAACCTCCGGTCCACCAAAATCGTGGATACGGACGGCCTTCATCGTAATCATGGCTTGCTCCTCGTCGGTTTGCAGTCCAGTTCGCTCTGAACAGTTTCGCCGGCAGGCCGGCGTCTATCCAGCCGGCGGTTCGGTCGTAGCAAAGGCCGGCCGGTGGTGCGCCGTCAGTGTATCGTTTGCGAATGCTCGCCGCCGGGTTGCGAGATGCCGCTCAGCGCTTCACCTGCTGTCGCCGTCTCGCTGTTGGTGGCGAGGTCGCCCAGCGAAACGATGCCGACCAGGCGCTTGTCGCGGTTTAGCACCGGCAAGCGGCGCACTTTCAGGTCAGCCATGTTACGCAGAACATCCTCCGCGTCTTCGTCTTCGAAGCAATACCTGACCTCGGTGCTCATCACTTCCCGTACCTTGGCGTCAGGTGTCTTGCCTTGGGCGACGCCGCGGATTGCGATGTCGCGATCGGTTACCATGCCGACAAGCCGATCGTTCTCGCCCACCGGCATTGCGCCGGCGTCGAGGCGACCCATCATTTCTGCCGCATCGCGCAGGGTTTGCTGCGGACTGGCGATCTCGACGTCCTTTGTCATGCAGTTGCTAACTTTCATTTTAACCTCCGTTGGTTGCAGGGCCCGCCGCGGGTTTCCATGATGGAAGGGTGAATGAGCGCCAGCGCAAAACGTTCCATGGCAAGACCCGTTTCGAGCGCTTCGCCGAAATCACCCTTGCCATCCTCCACCCGACCGCCCTTCAGGCGGTCGGCCCGGGAAAGGTCGGTTCCGAAGGAATTTCGGAAGGCGTGCCGGGAGGAACTCCGATCGGCTCCTGGTCCGGCGTCGGAATTGGATCCGGCGAGGGCGGGGGTACGCCTGGAGGTTCTCCCGGCGGAGTCTCCGGCGGGGCAGGCGGCCGGGCCGGCTCCGGATTGGGATTGTCCGGCAGTGGATTCGGGTTATTCGGATCGGGATTGTTCATCGATCACTCCCCTGACAACTGTGACCTGATCTCCGCCAAGAGCGGGTTGCCGCAGCGGCGAGCAGGCTCTCTTGTCCTAAACCAAGGGGAAGCAAAAGCGTTCCCGCTTCCGACGCCACGCGCGGTGCCAATCTATCGGGCGGTTCCCAGGCTGGCATACATTCCGTTGGTGCGGAATTGCGTCGGGTTGATGCCGTAGAGGCGGCGGAAGACCTTCGAAAAGTAATTGGCATCCTCAAAGCCGCACATGATGGCGACTTCCTTGACCGGCAGGAAATCGGCCTTCGTCAGCAACTTCGCCGCGCGCTGCAGTCGCTGCTGCAGCACAAATTCGGCGGGCGGAAGTCCCTCGCTCTCGGCGAAGCAGCGCGAGAAATGCGCGCGGCTCAGGCCGCTGATCTCAGCGAGATCGGCAACGCGGAGCGGCCTGTCGAGATTGGCCCTGATGTGATCGATGACCGGCTGCATGGTGCTCTTGTCGTCGGTGACGGCATGCGAGCCGAAGACATCGTCGTAGAGCGCCATGGCTGCTTCATAGGCGACGGCCGAGGCGGCTCCCGGCGAGACCGCGCCCGTGATCAGGCGCACACTGCAATCAGCCAGATGATCGATCGTCGAGGGCTGCAGCCGCAGCACCGGACCGACGGCGGCAAGGATCGACTTGTGGATGCGCAGTGCCTCCTCGCCGTTCATCGATATCCAGAAGAACTCCCAGCGTTCGCCCTTGGCCAGCCAGTAACGGTGGTTGTGCGGCACGAGAACCAGCAAAGTGTCGCCCTTTTGCAGGCGGTAGTTCCGGTTCTCGTAGCGCAATCGGCCGGTGCCGCTGATCGTATGCTGGAGCACGGTAAACGGCGTCAGGCCGCGCTTGCGCCCATCCCAGTCGTAGACCTCGTTCTCGCGCACTTCATAGCCGGTGCTTGTCGGCATGGTGTGTAGGCGCTGGCGCCCGCGCGGCAGCGATACCGTCCTGCCCGCCGGCCCGATGTCGATCAAGTTCCGCAGCACAAAATTACCCCTAAAAGCATAATCCTTCTCTGGTCGCGTGCCGAATAAGGCGCATAATCCCTCGAGAAAAGCAAAAGAAACCGCGGTCAAAGAGCGGATGGGAGGAAGTGCCGGATTCCAGCCTGCATAGCGTGGCAGGCGGGCCAGGCCTCTTTTCTCCGCCTTTGCCCTAGCATTCGATCAGGTCGAGGTGAGGCTGATGAGTTTCAAGATCGCTATCATCGGTGCGGGAAGCGTCGGGTTCACCAAGAAGCTCTTCACCGACATTTTGTGCGTTCCTGAATTCAGGGATGTCGAATTCGCATTGACCGATCTCAGCGAGCGCAACCTCCAGATGATCAAGTCGATCCTCGACAGGGTCGTCGAATTCAACAGGCTGCCGACCAAGGTTACGGCAACGACAGACCGCCGTGCTGCCCTCGAGGGCGCCCGCTACATTATCAGCTGCGTTCGCGTCGGCGGTCTCGAAGCCTATGCGGACGATATCCGCATTCCCTTGAAGTATGGCATCGACCAGTGCGTCGGCGACACGATCTGCGCCGGCGGCATCCTCTATGGCCAGCGCAACATTCCGGTAATCCTCGATTTCTGCAAGGATATCCTCGAAGTCGCCGAGCCTGGGGCGAAATTCCTGAACTACGCCAATCCGATGGCTATGAACACCTGGGCGGCGATCGAATATGGCAGGGTCGATACCGTCGGCCTCTGCCACGGCGTCCAGCATGGCGCCGACCAGATCGCCGAAGTGCTCGGCGCCAAGTCGCGCACCGAGCTCGACTACGTCTGCTCCGGCATCAATCACCAGACCTGGTTCATCGACCTGCGTCTCAACGGCCGCAAGATCGGTAAGGACGAGCTGGTTGCCGCCTTCGAGGCGCATCCGGTCTATTCGCAGCAGGAAAAGCTGCGCATCGATGTCCTGAAGCGCTTCGGCGTCTATTCGACCGAAAGCAACGGCCATCTTTCCGAATACCTGCCCTGGTATCGCAAGCGGCCGGACGAAATCACCCGCTGGATCGACATGTCCGACTGGATCCACGGCGAGACCGGCGGCTACCTTCGTTATTCGACCGAAACACGCAACTGGTTCGAAACGGAGTTCCCGCAATTTCTGGAATCCGCCGCCAGGCCGATAGACCCCGCCAAGCGCTCCAACGAGCATGCCAGCCACATTCTCGAGGCGCTGGAGACGAACCGCGTTTATCGCGGCCATTTCAACGTCAAGAACAACGGCATCATCACCAACCTGCCGCAGGACGCGATCGTCGAGTCGCCCGGCTTCGTCGACCGCTTCGGTATCAACATGGCCTCCGGCATCACGCTGCCGGAGGCCTGCGCCGCCACTTGCATTTCCTCCATCAACGTCCAGCGCATGTCGGTTCATGCGGCGATCTCCGGCGATATCGACCTGCTGAAGCTCGCGGTCCTGCACGACCCGCTGGTCGGCGCGGTTTCGACGCCGGAAGAGGTTTGGCAAATGGTGGACGAAATGGTCGTCGCCCAGGCTCGCTGGCTGCCGCAATATGCCGATGCGGTGCCGGCCGCGAAGGAACGGCTTTCGAAATCCAGGATCAAGACCCGCGAATGGGCCGGTGCGGCAAGGCGCGACGTCCGTTCGATCGAGGAATTGCGTGCGGAAAAAACGGCTCTCAAGCAGGCCGTGTGAATTTCACCGGGTGGATCGCGGCGAGCTTTCGGGAGAATTTTCCGCACCCGTCTGTACATTCGTTCGAGGAGAAATGGAGCGCGTCAACGCGCTCCTGAACAAACAGGGAGGAGAGACGATGAGGAATTTTCGAAACATTGGCATTCTCGCCGGGCTGGCGCTTAGCGTCTCGGCCTCGGCGCTGAACGCGTATGCATCCGAGCCGACCGTGCCGCCGGTGCCCGCGCAATTCCCCGCCGAGGGAAAGATCAAATACGTCGCGCGCGACTCCATCCTGGAATTCAAGGCACTGCCGGAATATCACGAACCGGATTGGGTCACCGAGAAATACGTCAAGGCGGGCAAGCTGCCGCCGGTCAAGGACCGTTTGCCTAAGGAGCCGCTGGTCTTCAAGACCGGCAACATGCCGGATGGCATCGGCGTTTACGGCGATACGATGCGCCATGTCATCGGCGGCCGGCCGGAAGGCTGGAATTATGGCGCCGGCCAGACGCAAGGCTGGGGCGGCATCGACATCGGCCTTTCCGAATGCCTGACGCGCACCGCGCCGCTTTTCCAGGTCGAGGCCAAGGACACGGAGCCGCTGCCGAACCTCGCCAGGAGTTGGGACTGGTCCAAGGACGGCCACACGCTGACGATGCGTCTGGTCGAGGGCGCGAAATGGTCGGACGGCGTTCCATTCAACGCCGACGATGTGATGTTCTATTGGGACGACGAGGTGATCGACCCCAATGTGTCGCCGCTGAACGGCGCGACGCAGGAGACCTTCGGCGTCGGCACGACGTTGAAGAAAATCGACGACTACACCGTCGAGTGGACGTTCAAGGACGCCTTTCCGAAACAATACCTTTACGCCATGGCTTACGGCACCTTCTGTCCGGGCCCGTCGCATATCCTCAAGCCGCAGCATCCGAAATATTCGAAGAACACCTACGAGCAGTTCAAGAACGCGTTCCCGCCGGAATATATGAACATGCCGGTGATGGGTGCCTGGGTGCCGGTGGCATACCGCCCCGACGACATCATCGTCATGCGTCGCAATCCGTACTATTGGAAGGTCGACGAGAAGGGCAACCAACTGCCGTATCTCAATGAACTGCACTACAAATTGTCGACCTGGGCCGACCGCGACGTTCAGGCCGTCGCGGGAGCCGGCGACTTCTCCAATCTGGAGCAGCCGGAGAACTTCGTTGCCTCGCTGAAGCGCGCGGCGCAAAAGGACGCACCGGCACGGCTTGCGTTCGGCGCGCGGCTGATCGGCTATAATCTGCGCATGAATTTCTCAGCCAATGGCTGGGGCAACCCCGACGAGCGCGGACAGGCGATACGCGAGCTGAACCGCAACGAGGATTTCCGCAAGGGCGTCACCATGGCGCTGAACCGCAAGGCGCTCGGCGACTCGCTGGTCAAGGGTCCGTTCACTGCCATCTATCCGGGCGGCTTATCCTCGGGCACGAGCTTCTACGACCGGAAGTCGACGGTCTACTACCCCTTCGATCTCGAAGGCGCCAAGGCGGAACTCGCCAAGGCAGGCCTGAAAGACACGGACGGCGACGGCTTCGTCAATTTTCCTGCAGGTACCGCCGGCGGCAAGAATGTCGAGATCGTGATGCTCGTCAACAACGACTACACTACCGACAAGAGCCTTGCCGAAGGTGTAGTCGCCCAGATGGAAAAGCTAGGGCTTCGGATCGTGCTCAACGGACTCAACGGCACCCAGCGCGATGCCTCGCAATACTCCGGCCGCTTCGACTGGCTGGTACGGCGCAACGATCAGGAGCTGACTTCCGTCGTCCAGAATACCGATCAACTGGCCCCGGTCGGTCCACGAACCAGTTGGGACCATCGTGCGCCGGAAAACGGCGAGGTCGATATGATGCCTTTCGAGAAGGACCTCGTCGACATCGTCAACAAATTTGTCTCGTCCGCGGACAATGACGAGCGCGCCAGCCTGATGAGAGAGTTCCAGAAGATCTCGACCGAGCACGTCTACAATGTCGGCCTGACGGAATATCCCGGCGCGCTGATCATCAACAAACGCTTCTCCAACATCCCGCAGGGCACGCCGATCTTCATGTTCAACTGGGCCGAGGATTCGATTGTCCGCGAGCGGGTCTTTGTCGCTGCCGACAAGCAGGCCAAATACGAGCTGTTCCCCGAAGAGCTTCCCGGCAAGCCCGGAGACAAGGGCCCGATGAACTAGGTTTACCTCCCCTGACTGAGAACTCCGGCCGCGCCAGTTGGCGCGGCCGGACAAAGCAAACCTCCGTACGCTCAAAGAGAGCGACCGGCTAGACAAGGAAGCGGACCGACCGATGTTGCGATTCCTGCTCACGCGCATAGCGTCGGCGATCCCGGTCCTCGCCATTCTGAGCCTGGTCACCTTCGCCATCATCCAGGCGCCGCCGGGCGACTATGCCGACTACATCCGCTCGCAGTTGATCAATCAGGGCGGGGCCTCATTCGCCGAGGCCGACGCGCAGGCCAAGGCCTATCGGATAGAACACGGTCTCGATAAGCCGCTGCCCGTCCAGTATCTCAACTGGATCGGCGGCATCATCACCCGCGGCGATTTCGGCTACAGCCTCTATTACAATAAGCCGGTGGCCGATGTGGTGGGCGAGCGCCTGCCGCGCACGCTGCTCCTGGCGCTGGTGTGCCATCTGCTGGCATCGGTCCTCGGTATCACCTTCGGCATCTGGGCGGCGACCAGGCAGTACAGCTGGATCGACAGTACGCTGTCAGCGATTTCCTTCCTCGGCATGACGGTGCCGCGCTTCCTGATGGCGCTGATCATCGTTTATTTGCTGGTCTTCCAATTCAACGTCTCCGAGATCGGCAGCTTCTTCTCGCCGCAATTTGGCGGGGCGCCGTGGTCCTGGGCGAAGTTCGTCGATCTCGTCCGGCATGTCTGGCCGGTTGTCGCCATCGCCACCTTCGGCGGGCTCGCCTACAACATGCGGGTGATGCGCGGCAATCTGCTCGACACGCTGAATGCGCAATATGTCGAAACCGCTCGCGCCAAGGGCCTTAGCGGCGGTGCGGTCGTGATGCGCCATGCGGTGCCCAATGCGCTGCATCCGCTGGTCATGTATCAGGGCGTGGTGCTGCCCTATATGCTGACCGGCGAGATCGAGACCGCGATCATCTTTGCCCTGCCGACCGTCGGCCCGGCGATCGTTGGCTCGATGGCGGTGGGCGACGTCTATGTCACGGCGACATTCATGATGGTGCTGTCGGCGACGCTGATCGTCGGCAACATCATCGCCGACATGCTGCTCGTCATGCTCGATCCGCGCGTGCGCCAATATGCAGGGTCCTGAGATGCTTGCTTTCGAGCCCTCGCTGCCGCCAATTGCCGAGGAACCGGCCAAGATCAAGCCGCGCGGCAATGAGAGTTACATCGCACTCGTCTGGCGCCGCCTGAAACGGTCCTGGACCGGCATGGCCGGGCTCATCCTGGTCGCGTTTCTGGTGCTGCTGGCGGTGTTTGCCGACTTCTTCGCACCGATGGATCCCAAGGTGACCGATGTCGGCTTCGCCCCGCCGCAGATGATGAGCTTCCATGACAAGGACGGCAACTTCGTCTTCCAGCCACGCGTCTATGCCCTGGCGGATTCGGAAGACCTCGACCCGGTCACCTTCCAACCCGTCGTCGGGCCGGACTACGACCATCCGCGGCTGCTCGGCTTCTTCGTCAAGGGAGCGGAGTACAAACTGCTCGGCCTGCTTCCCGCGAACCGGCACTTCTTCGGCTCGACCGACGGCCAGCCGGTGCACTTCCTTGGCACCGACAAATTCGGTCGCGATGTGCTGGCTCGTGCGATCTATGGTTCGCGCATCTCGTTGATGATCGCATTGACCGTGGTCTTCATCGTCACCGTGATCGGCACGACGGTCGGCATGGTGTCGGGCTATTTCGGCGGCACATTCGACGTCTGGGTCCAGCGCTTCGTCGAACTGGTGCTCGCGTTTCCGCAATTGCCGCTTTATCTGGCGCTGACCTCGCTGGTTCCGGTGACGGCGCCGACGAATGTTTTCCTGGCCTTCGTGATTGTTGTCATGTCGGCACTCGGCTGGGCGCAGATGTCGCGCGAAGTGCGCGGCAAGACCCTGGCACTGGCGCGGATCGACTACGTTCGTGCGGCGATGGCGGTCGGCGCCACAGATGGCCGCATCATCATGCAACACATTTTTCCGAACGTGATGAGCCACGTGATCGTTGCGGTCACGTTGGCAATCCCCAGCGTGGTCCTGCTCGAATCCTTCCTCGGTTTTCTCGGCTTCGCGGTGAAGCCGCCGCTGATCTCCTGGGGCCTGATGCTGCAAGACACCGCGACCTATTCGGTCATCGGCACTTATCCCTGGATCCTTTCGCCGGTCGGCTTCGTGCTTGTCACCGTCTTCGCGTTCAACGCGCTTGGGGATGGACTGCGCGATGCGGTCGATCCTTATTGAGCATGACATGATGCAACACGCGCTCGTCAAATCCTTCGCACCGCCTGTCCGGCTCGACCATGACGGCCGTTCGGAAAACCCGGTCATTGATGCCCGCAACATCGCCGTCGATTTCAAGGTCGAACACGGCATGATCGTAGCCGTCAAGGACATCTCGTTCCAGCTCTATCGCGGCGAGACGATCGCCATTGTCGGCGAGTCGGGATCGGGCAAGTCGGTGACGGCGCGCACCGTCATGGGACTGTTGTCGAAGCGCGCAGTCGTGTCGCCGAAATCGACTGTCGAATACAACGGGGCGAACATCCTGAAATTTTCCGAGCGTGCGCGGCGCAAACTGCGCGGCGACCGCATCTCGATGATCTTTCAGGAGCCGATGAGTTCGCTCAACCCGATCTACACGATCGGCAGCCAGATCGTCGAGGCGATACGGGTGCATCGCAAGATGAGCCGCAGGCAGGCCGAAGCAAGGGCGCTCGAGCTGCTGCAGCAGGTGCAAATCCCTGAACCCCAAGCGCGGCTGAAACAATACCCGCACCAGCTTTCCGGCGGTCAGCGCCAGCGTGTAATGATCGCCATGGCGCTGGCCAACGATCCCGATGTGCTGATCGCCGATGAGCCGACGACGGCGCTCGACGTCACGGTTCAGGCGCAGATCCTCAATCTCATCCGAAACCTGCAGAAGAAACTGCGCATGGCGGTGATCCTGATCACGCACGACCTGACCGTGGTGCGGCAGTTCTCCGACTATGTCTACGTCATGCAGCATGGGGAGATGCGCGAGCACAATGTGACGGAGAAGCTGTTCGCCAATCCGCAGCATCCCTACACCTGTCACCTGCTTGCCTCCGAGCCGCGCGGCCAGGCAAATCCGTTGCCGGAAGGCGCCGACGTTATTCTTGAAGCTAGGAATGTGCGCGTCTCCTTCATGCTGCGGCATGGCACGTTCATGAGGCCGGACCTGCGCGAACTCGTCGCCGTCGACAGCCTCAGCCTGACCCTTCGGCGGCACGAGACGCTGGGTCTCGTTGGCGAATCCGGATCGGGCAAGACCACCTTCGGCGAGGCGTTGCTCAGGCTCAACACCACGGACAGCGGCGAGATCTATTTCGATGGCCAGCCGATCCATGGCTGTTCGCGCGCGCAGATGCGGCCGTTGCGGTCGCGCATGCAGGTCGTCTTCCAGGATCCGTTCTCGTCGCTCAACCCGCGCATGACGATCGGCCAGATCATCGAGGAAGGGCTGGTCGTCAACCGCATGGGCGCCACCAGGAACGATCGGATCGAGCGGGTGCGCGAGGCGCTGATCAGCGCCGGCATGCCCGGCGATATCCTCTCGCGCTTCCCGCACGAGTTTTCCGGCGGCCAGCGCCAGCGTATTGCGATTGCCCGCGCCGTCGCGCTCGAACCGGAATTCATCGTACTCGACGAGCCAACATCGGCGCTGGATCTCTCGGTCCAGGCGCAGATCATCGAATTGCTGCGCAAGCTGCAGCGCGAACGGGGCCTGAGCTACATCTTCATCTCGCACGACCTCAAGGTCGTGCGGGCGCTGTGCCACCGCGTCATCGTCATGCAGCACGGCAAGATCGTCGAAGAGGGGCCGGTCGACGAAGTCCTGTCCCATCCCAAGACCGCTTACACCGAACGGCTGGTCAAAGCCGCTTTCGAGGTAGCCTAATTGCTTATGCCGGAGGTTGTTGTGGCAAGAAATCCCAAGGTCGCTTTCATCGGAGCTGGCTCGACGGTGTTCATGAGGAACATCGTCGGCGACATATTGCAGCGTCCGGCTTTATCCGGCGCGACGATCGCGCTGATGGACATCAATCCGCAACGGCTCGAGGAAAGCGCAATCGTCGTCGGCAAGCTGATCTCGACGCTTGGCGTAAAGGCCAAAGCCGAAACCTATTCGGACCAGCGCAAGGCGCTGGCGGGCGCCGATTTCGTCGTCGTCGCCTTCCAGATCGGCGGCTACGAGCCCTGCACGGTGACCGATTTCGAAATTCCGAAGAAATACGGGCTGCGCCAGACCATCGCCGATACGCTCGGTGTCGGCGGTATCATGCGAGGGTTGAGAACCGTGCCGCATCTCTGGAAGATCTGCGAGGACATGCTCGCGGTCTGCCCGCAGGCGATCATGCTGCAATATGTCAACCCGATGGCGATCAACACCTGGGCGATCGCGGAGAAATACCCCGACATCAAGCAGGTCGGCCTCTGCCATTCGGTGCAAGGCACGGCAATGGAGCTGGCGCATGATCTCGACATTCCCTGCGAGGAGATTCGCTACCGCTCGGCCGGCATCAATCACATGGCCTTCTACCTGAAGTTCGAGCATCGCCAGCCGGACGGCTCCTACCGCAATCTCTATCCGGATCTGCTGCGCGCCTACAGCGAAGGGCGGGCGCCGAAGCCTGGATGGAATCCGCGCTGCCCGAACAAGGTGCGCTACGAGATGCTGAAGCGCCTCGGTTACTTCGTCACCGAGAGCTCCGAACATTTCGCGGAATACACGCCCTATTTCATCAAGGACGGGCGCGAGGATCTGATCGAGAAATTCGGTATCCCGCTCGACGAATACCCGAAGCGCTGCATCGAGCAGATCGAACGCTGGAAGGGGCAAGCGGAAGCCTATCGCTCGGCTGACAAGATCGAAGTGGAGCAGTCGAAGGAATATGCGTCCTCGATCATGAACTCGGTCTGGACCGGCGAGCCGTCGGTGATCTACGGCAACGTCCGCAACAATGGCTGCATCACGACATTGCCGTATAATTGCGCGGCCGAGGTGCCATGCCTCGTCGACGCCTCCGGCATTCAACCCACGTTCATTGGCGACCTGCCGGTGCAGCTCACCGCGCTGATCCGCACCAATATCAACGTCCAGGAGCTGACGGTCCAAGCGCTGATGACCGAGAACCGCGAGCACATCTATCACGCGGCGATGATGGACCCGCACACGGCGGCCGAGCTCGACCTCGACCAGATATGGTCGCTGGTCGATGATTTGCTGGTTGCGCATGGCGATTGGCTGCCGGCCTGGGCGCGTGGAGCGCGCAGCGTTCGGGCGGCCTGAGGCGCAGGGCTGTCTGTTTCACTCACCTATGCCGACCATAGGGCCGGCTTTGAAAGCGGAGCGGCGTTGCCGGCAGATGTTTCGAAATCAAAGAGTTTCTGCGTTACGAGAGCAGCCGCTCCCCTTGCCCAGGAATTGTCCTCCCAGTCCAGCAGCATTGGTGGTGCCGCGCGAAAGGTATTTTTCCCAAGCGTCAGCCGCATTGGGCCAAACAGCGCATCGCCAAACGACACGGCTTCACCGCCGACGACAATGACCTCCGGGTCGGTGATGTTGACAAGATTGGCGAGATGCCGGCCGATGCCATGTCCGGCTTCTTCGAGAATGGCGACGGCTCGCGGTTCGCGGTCTGCCAAGGCTGCCATAAGGCTGACTTTGCTATCCGTTTCGTTGTGCCCGGTGGCTTCGCGCCAGGTGCGCAGGATCGCCGGCTCGGCGTAATAGGCCATCAAGCAGCCGCGTTTTCCGCACTCGCAAAGGCGGCCGTTCTCCTCATAAGAGCTGTGGCCGAACTTGCCGGCGGCACCGTTCGCGCCGCGATAGAGTTTGCCATCGAAGACGAGCGCGCAGCCGATTCCGACGCCGATCGCCAGCACGGCCATATTGCGGTGCTGGCGTCCGAGGCCGAAGAGTTGCTGGGCAATGGCATAGGCATTGGTGTCGTCCTCAAGCCACACGGGGACGTCTACCAGTTCGGCCAGCATCGGGCCAAGGGGAACGTTGTCCCAGTTGTAGCGATTGCTGCGGATACACACAGCCTTCTGGTTGTCTATGACGCCAGGCATTGAAATGCCGATCCCGGCAAGCTTGGCAGCGGGCCGATCGACAATCGAAATCAGCTCCGGCACCGCCTTGGCCAAGGTCGCTATGATATGGTCGGGATCGCTGTCCGAGAGCTTGACGCGCAGAGAGCCCAGCGGATTGGTCGCAAGATCGGTGACCACGCATTCGACCGATCCGACCATCAGCTTGAAACCTATGGCAAGGCCGTTGGCATAGTTGATATCCACCGGGATAGGGCGGCGCCCAGCCGAGCCCACGACTGTCTTGCCTTCGATCAGCAGGCCATCCTCGATGAGGTCGGCCACGACGAAGGTGACCGCTGCCGGACTAAGGCCGGTAACTGACGCTATGTCGGCCCGGCTGCGCGCTCCTTCCTGCCGCAAGAGATTGAGGATCAGTCTGCGGTTCATCGCCCGAGTCGTGCTCGGGTCACCCTTGAGCTTCACGGATCCGCTTTCTTAATTTTGTAAATTAATTATTGCCTCTCGAGAAAACGTATGCATAAGTTTGCCCGACTGTTCAACACCCGAACCTGGGGTCAGCGAAATTAATCCGGTTAGCAATATCACCGCGCTCTGAAGGAGCGGGCAAGCATATTCCCTTGCCCGGGAGGTGAGCGGTGCCGGTGAGAAGAACAACCGCGCCGGCCGGTGTGCCAGTAGAGAAATTGACAACACGGGAGGAGTAACAATGACGTTCAAGTGGATTGAAAAGCCGTCGACGCGGCGCAATTTCCTGAAGGGAGCTGGGGGCATTTCCGCTGGAGCCCTCGCGGGCTTCCCGATGCCGGCACTCAGCCAGTCGAGCGAAGTCACCATCATTTCAGACGAAAACAATGCCGATGCCCTGCGGATCTTGCGGCGCATTGCGGCCGACTTCGAGAAGCAGTCCGGCACCAAGGTTGTGATCAACAATATGGATCACGAGGCCCACAAGACCGCGATCCGCAACTACCTTGTCGCCGGGGCGCCGGATGTCTGCTTCTGGTTCTCCGGAAACCGCATGCGCGCCTTCGTCACCCGCGGCCTGTTCGACGACATTTCGGATCTGTTCGAGAAGGAAAAGTACAAGGACGTGCTGGGTGCCATGACCGGTGCCGTCACTGTCGACGGCAAGCAGTATGGCCTGCCGACTGGCGGCACGATGTGGGGCATGTTCTATCGCAAGGACGTCTTTGCCGAGCACGGACTTACGGTACCGGCGACCTGGGACGAATTCCTGGCTTACGGCCAGAAGTCCAAGACCGCAGGCCTAATCCCCGTCAGCATCGGCACCAAGGAACTCTGGCCAGCGGCCGGATGGTTCGACCAGATGAACTTGCGGATCAATGGTCTGGACAAGCACTTTGCCTTGATGAACGGCAAGATGGCTTACACCGACCCGGCGCTGACGCCTGTTTTCGACCACTGGGAAGAGCTTATCAAGCAGGGTTTCTTCACCCCGGATCAAACCTCGTTCGGCTGGCAGGAGGCCGGCGCCTTCCTCGCCCAGAAGAAGGCCGGCATGATGAACCTCGGTGCCTTCGTGAAGGCTACTTTCCCTGAGCAGGATCTCGAGCAGCTGACATTCGCGCCTTTCCCGAAGATTGACGGCGCCCTCGACCGCTACGAAGAATTCTCGGTCAATTCGGTCCACATCCCGGCCAACGCCAAGAACAAGGCGGGTGCCCGCGAGTTCCTCGCCTTCTTCTACCAGCCGGAAAATTTCGGCCCTTATCTGGAACCTGGCGGCAACGTTCCGCCGCGCAACGACCTTCCGGCCAGCAAGGATCCGCTGGTCAACGCGGCTGTGGAAAGCCTCAAGACGGTGGCCGGCACGTCGCAATATTACGACCGTGACACCGATCCCGACATGGCCCAGGCCGGCCTGGTCGGCTTCCAGGAATTCATGGCCAAGCCGGAGCGCCGGGACGCCATTCTTCAGCGTCTCGAGGGAACTCGTCGCCGGATCTTCAAGATCTAGCGCCTCCCAGCGGAGGGGAGCGGGGTTCGTGCTCTGCTCCCCGATGCTTTCCGTGAATGAGGTCTCCCAAAATGACGAAGCTTTGGCGCCGCCATCGCTGGTGGCTGACACCGACACTTCTGATTCTGCCCGCCGCTGTGCTGTTTTCCGTCGTCATTCTGGCATCTGCGGTCGAGAGCCTATGGATCAGCCTGCACGAATGGGACGGCTTCAGCCCGATGGTCTGGATCGGCCTCGGCAACTACCGCGAACTGTTCGCCGACCCGCAGTTCTATGTTTCGCTGAAGAACAATCTGATCTGGTTGGTGATGTTCATGCTGGCGCCGCCGCTCGGCCTCGCCATCGCGCTGCTCGTCAACCAGAAAATCCGCGGCATGCGCCTGCTCAAATCGCTGTTCTTCATTCCGCTGGTGCTGGCTTCGGTTGCCGTCGGCGTTGTCTTCACCTGGGTCTATACGCCGGAATTCGGACTTCTCGCCCTGATCTTCCGCACCTTCGGCGCGACCGCCCCGGCAGTACTGTCGGATGAAAACTTCGTCACCTTCGCCGTCGTGATCGCAGCGTTGTGGCCGCAGATCGCCTTCTGCATGGTGCTCTATCTCGCCGGCCTCAACAATCTCAGCGAGGACCTGATCGGCGCCGGGCGGGTCGACGGCGCCAGGGGCTGGAACATGCTGCGCCACATCGTGTTGCCGCAGCTGACGCAGGTCACCTTTATCGCCATCGCCGTCACCGTCGTCGGCGCACTGCGTTCCTTCGACATGGTCTCGGTGATGACCAGCGGCGGCCCCTTCGGTTCGTCCGAGGTGCTTGCCTATCAGATGTTCGAGCAGTCCATATTTTCCTACCGCTTCGGCTATGGCGCGGCCATTGCCTCGGTGCTGTTCGTGATCATGGCGGTCTTCATCGCCTGGTACCTGACGCGGATGATCCGCGCCGATGAAAGAGGCGGCTGATGTTTCCCCGCCCGATTCCCGAGACTGCTATTTGGCAGCGTGGCCTCTATGTCGTGCTGGTGGTCGGCATCCTGATTGTCTGGCTGGCGCCGCTCTTTGCCATCATCCTTACCTCGTTCCGCTCTACGCAGGATGTCATGGGCGGCAATCTGTGGGGCTGGCCGACCCAATTCGGCCTGGTCGACAACTACACGGCGGTCTTCACCCAGACGCCGATGGCCCGCTACTTCCTCAACAGCCTGACGATCACCATCCCCTCGGTGATCGGCGTTCTCATCTTGAGCACGCTCGCCGGGTTCGTGCTCGCCCGTTACCGTTTTCGCGGCAACATGCTCGTCTTCGCCCTGTTCGTCGGCGGAAACTTCCTGCCGCACCAGATCATGATGATCCCGGTGCGCGATCTCATGGTGCGGCTCAACCTCTACGACACGATGGCCGCCCTGATCATCTTCCACATCGCCTTCCAGACCGGGTTTGCGACACTGTTCATGCGCAACTTCATCGCCGCCTTGCCGGGAGAACTGTTTCAGGCCGCCAGGGCCGAGGGCGCGACGCCGTTTCAGACATTGGTACATGTCGTGGTCCCATTGGTGCGGCCGGCTCTCGCGGCGCTGGCCATCCTGCTCTTCACCTTTATCTGGAACGATTATTTCTGGGCGGTCGTCCTCACCATCAGCGATACCGTCAAACCGGTAACCGCCGGCCTCGCCAACCTGCGCGGCGAATGGGTCTCGGCCTGGAACCTGATCTCGGCCGGCACCATCGTCGTGGCTTTGCCGCCGGTTGCCATGTTCTTCCTAATGCAGAAGCACTTCATCACCGGCCTCACCATGGGAGCGGTCAAGGGATGAGCGACCATGGCTTCAAGGCGTCGCCCACCCGATCCGAAACTGATTTCGCAAGCAGGGCTCCATGACCAGTCTTGAACTCCGGCAGATACAAAAGAATTATGGCAGCTACCACGCGCTGCGCGGCATCGATCTCAGCGTCGAACAGGGCGAGTTCATTGTCACCGTCGGGCCGTCCGGCTGTGGCAAGTCAACGCTGTTGAAGATCATCGCCGGGCTTGAAATCGTCTCGACCGGTAAGATTCTGATCAACGGCCGTGATGTCACCACCACCGAGCCGGGTGAGCGCGGCATTGCCATGGTCTTCCAGTCCTATGCGCTTTACCCGCATATGACTGTCGCCGAGAACATGGGTTTCGGCCTGCGCATGGCGCATCGCCCCAAGGCCGAGATCGATGCCGCCGTGCTGCGAGCCGCCAAGATCCTTCGCATTACTGACCAGCTCGACAAGCGGCCGAAACAGCTTTCCGGTGGCCAGCGTCAGCGTGTGGCGATCGGCCGTGCCATAACCCGCTCGCCCGACGTGTTCCTGTTCGACGAACCGCTATCCAACCTTGACGCAGCGCTGCGCACGCAGATGCGCGTCGAGCTTTCCGATCTGCACGCCAGGCTCGGCGCCACCATGGTCTATGTCACGCACGACCAGACCGAGGCGATGACAATGGCGAGCCGTATCGTCGTGCTCAATCGCGGCTCGGTCGAGCAGGTGGGCGCTCCGCTCGAACTCTACCGCAATCCGGCCAATCTCTTCGTCGCGGGCTTCCTCGGCGCACCCCGGATGAATTTCTTCGAAGTGACCGTCGCCGCTGTCTCCGGCGGCGCCGCCACGCTGTCGACCGCCGGTCTTTCTCCTTTGACTGTCGAACTGACGGAAGCGGCATCCGTACAGGTCGGCGATAGGGTGACGATGGGGATTCGGCCGGAGAGCATCAGCTTGGCCGCGGAAGGGACAGCGAGTTTTGCAGGACGGGTGCGGCTGGTCGAGCATCTCGGCCGCGAGACCATCCTCTATGCCGACGCGGGCCCGCTGCAATGCGTCAGTTCTGAAAGCGGCAGCGGCAACGTCACCGTCCAGATCGGCCATGCGAGTGCCGTCGCTGCCGACGCGACCGTCGGCTTCAAGGTCGAGCCGCGTGACGTCTATCTCTTTTCCTCTGTCGATGAGCGGACAATCAGTGCCCGCAAATCCACCATCACCGACTGATCTGCAGGAGTATCCTTCGTGAACAAGACTTCAAAAGGCCGCGCCCTGTCGGTCTGGCGCACGATCCAGACCGACCGCTTTCTGGTCGGCGCGCCGCACTACCCCGAACATGTGGACGAGAGTTACTGGGACAACGACGCCCGGCGCATGGCCGAGGCCGGCTTCAACGTCGCCCGCCTCGGCGAATTCGCCTGGCACATTTTCGAACCGCGTGAAGGCATCTTCGATTTCAGCCTGTTCGACCGGGCAATCGAGGGCCTGGCGCGTCACGGCGTCAACACGATCTTGTGCACGCCGACCGCCACTCCGCCGCGCTGGCTGACGGCAAAACATCCGGAAATCCTGCGGCGTGATGGAAATGGCCGGTCGATGAGCCACGGCTCACGCCAGTATGCCGACACCAGCAGCCCGGTGTTTCGCGACTATAGCCGCAAGATCACCAACGCGATGGTGGACCACTACCGCGACAACGCAAATGTCATTGGCTGGCAGACCGACAACGAACTCAACACCAGCATGCCGGAATCCTATTCGCCGTCGGCATTGAAGGAATTCCAGGCTTATCTCCAGGAAACCTACAAGACGATAGACAGGCTGAACTTCGCCTGGGGTGGCGATTTCTGGGCGACGGCTTACGGCGATTTCAGCGAAATTGTCTTCCCGCTGGAATTCTCACCGTCCTTTCCCGGTCCCGGTCACCTCCAGGACTACCACCGTTTTCTCGCCTTTTCGACAGCACGGTTCCAGCACGACCAGGTCGAGATCCTGAGAAAAGCGAATGCCAGTTGGTTCATTTTCCACAATCTCGGCGGATTGCGTGACATCGACTTTCGCGGCCAATTCTCTACCGATCTCGACTTCGTCGGCTACGACATCTATCCGTTCCTCTATGACGAGTTCTTTCGCCTAGGCAACCACGCCAAGATCCAGGCGCTGCATCTCGACATCTGCAGGGGATTTTCCGGCAACTACATAGTGCCGGAACAACAGTCGGGTTTTGGCGCCCAGCCGGGCTTCTGCACGCTGACGCCGGAGCCGGGCGAAATGCGACGCATGGCGATGTCGTCGGTTGCGCGTGGCGCCGATGGGATCATGTTCTTCCGCTGGCGTCCCGCACATTTCGGCGCCGAGATATACTGGATGGGCATCATCGATCACGATGATGTCGCTCGCCGCCGCTATGACGAAGCCAGGCAGTTCGCCACCGAGATGACGGCGCTTAAAGACAAGATCCTGGGCACCCATGTGCGGATGGATGTCGGCATCGCCGGCTCGGACTTCGACAATCAGGAAGCCCACAAGACCTTCCCCATCGGCCTGCCAAGTCCGCAGGATGATGCAATCTTGCTGCATCAGTATTGCTATGACCGCGGCATCGCCTGCGGCTTCATCCACCCGGAAGACGATCTGTCGAAGCTCAAGGTATTCTACGTGCCGCATTGGGTGATCTGGAAGGACAGCTGGACCGAGCGGCTGCAAGTCTTTGCCGAAAATGGCGGTACCGTCATCATCGGCGCGCGCACGGGAACCCGCGACGAAAACAACCACGTCATCCGCGAGATAGCGCCGGGCCAGTCGCTGTCGAAGCTGACCGGCGTTCGCGTCGAGGATTTCGGGCGGCTGGCGGCACCCGGGGCCAATGGCCTGTTCAATACCATGTCGCGCTCCGGCGGGCTCGTCATTCCTCCCGACAGACCGGCCGAATCCAGCCGCCGTATCCGTCGTTTTACCATTGGAAACCACGAGTTCGATGCCGGTTATTTCTATGAGAACCTCGCAGTCGAACCGGAAGTCGAAATTGTAGGGATTTGGTCGAACCGCTACGCGGCGGGAACGCCTGCAATTACCTCCCGCGCCGTCGGCAAGGGCCGTGTGCTCTATGTCGGCACTTATCTAACCCCGGAGCTGACAGCTCAACTCGCTACGCGCACTTTCGTGGATGCGAATGTGGAGCCTCTGGTTCCGGATCTGCCGGACGGCGTCGAGGTCACGATGCGCGAGAATGACGAACGTCGGCTGCTGTTCGTGCAAAACATCAAAGACACGCCCGTTGCGGTAACCGGCGTTCCCTTCGGCAGCAACCTGCTCAATGGCGAAGCACCTGTCTCCGGAGTGTTGACGCTGGACGGCTATGGCTGCGCTGTCCTCGAATTGATCTGAGCATTGTCGCGGACGTTAGCCATACGAAACCTGAGTACTCTTTGATCCTGGAATTCGACCGCCATCGGCAGCACGCCGGCATCGATCCATATCGAACCGGCGCTTTGACGTGCGCAAGGCTCCGTCAGCACACTGCTGTTGCTCGCATTCAATGACGGCAGTTACACTAGCCGAGCGACCATCGGAGCCGATGGCGGGTTTCGTTTCATTTTTGTGAGCGCCATGAATTTCGAGATTCCCGTCCGCACCGAAAGCTTTCGTACCCGGATCGCCGATTTCGTCGAGCGCGAAATCCTGCCGCTCGAGGCAGATAAGGCTTCCTACGACGGCCATGGCAATGTCGCGCTGCCGCTGCTCGAAACGTTGCGGGGCAAGGCGAAAGCAGCCGGCCTGTGGTGCCTGCAGCTGAAACCCGAGACCGGCGGGGCCGGCCTTTCCAAGGTGGATATGGCCGTCTGCTATGAAGAGATGAACCGCTCGATCTTCGGTCCGGTCGTGTTCAATTCCGCGGCCCCCGACGATGGCAATATGATGATGCTGGAACGGTTGGGAACGCCGGAGCAGAAGCAAAGATGGCTGAAGCCGATCGTCGAGGGCAAGGTGCGTTCGGCCTTTGCAATGACGGAACCGCACCCGGGCGGCGGCTCCGACCCGTCGATGATCATGACCAGAGCCGAACGGCGTGGCGACAGATATGTCGTCAAAGGCCGCAAATGGTTCATCACCGGCGCGCAAGAGGCGAGCCACTTCATTCTCATTGCGCGCACTTCGGACGATCCGCGTCACGGCCTTTCGGCCTTGCTGTTCCACAAGGACCAGCCGGGCTGGCGGATCGTGCGGCGCATCGAGATCATGGGACCGGAAGAACATGGCGGCCATTGCGAGCTGGAATTCGACGGTCTTGAAGTCCCGGTCGAGGATGTGCTTGCCGGCGAAGGCAGCGGCCTCATGGTTACCCAGGTCCGGCTCGGTCCGGCGCGGCTCACCCATTGCATGCGTTGGCTCGGGCTTGCCAAGCGCTGCATCGAGATCGCGCGCGCCTATGCCGCCGAGCGTAGCGGTTTCGGGCAGCTTTTGGCCGACCGAGAGAGTATCCAGCTGATGCTCGGCGACCTTGCCATGCGCATCGAGATCGGGCGGCTGCTGGTGATGAAGGCGGCCTGGGAGCTCGATCGCGGCGGCTTTGCCCGCAAGGAGGTCTCCATGGCCAAGATCCAGGTCGCCAACGTGCTGCATGACGCCGCCGACGTGGCGATCCAGATCAACGGCGCCCGCGGCTATTCGAAAGACACTGTACTCGAATGGATCTACCGCTACGCCCGCCAGGCTCGCCTGGTCGACGGCGCCGACGAGGTCCACAAGATGGTGCTCAACCGCTTTCTCAACAAGGAAGGTGCGGGCTTCTGGCGCTGGCATGTCGAAGCCGGCAGACAAGACGAAACAGGTCGCGGCGGGAACCGCTGAGCCGGCAATGAGGATGGATTTCGATCCGGTACGCCTGGAGGATTTTCTGAGAGCGCATTTTGGCGATGGCCAAATGTCGCTTGAGCGGATCGTCGGCGGCCAATCCAACCCGACCTATTTCGTCGACTATGGCGGCCGCCGCATGGTTCTGCGCAAGAAACCCCCGGGACCGATCCTGCGCAGCGCTCATGCAGTCGATCGCGAGTACCGGGTGATCAAGGCGCTAGCATCGACAAAGGTGCCGGTGCCGCGGCCGGTGCTCTATCACGACGGCGACGAGCCGCTCGGCACGCCGTTCTATCTGATGCAGCGGCTCGACGGCCGGGTGTTCCACGATGGCGCGTTGCCGGGACTGGCGCCGGACGAGCGGCGCGGCATCTATTTCGGCATGGCCGAGGCGCTGGCAAAGCTGCACGCAGTCCGGCCGGAAGAGGTCGGGCTCGGCGACTATGGCCGTCCCGGGAACTATTTTGAGCGACAGATCGCGCGCTGGACCAGACAGTTGCGGGAATCGCCGAGCGAGCGCATTGCCGCGCTCGAAGCCGTCGCCGAATGGCTGCCGCGACATCTTCCGCCAGATGACGGCCGCGTCTCGATCGCGCATGGCGATTTCCGTCTCGGCAATCTCATCTTCCATCCCGAGCGGCCCGAGGTGATCGGCATTCTCGACTGGGAATTGTCGACGCTTGGTCATCCGCTTGCCGATGTCGGCTTCTGCTCGATGCCCTGGCATTCCTCATCGGACGAATATGGCGGCATCCTCGGCCTTGATCAGGCAGCCCTCGGGATTCCGACACAGCGCGAATTCCTCGATCATTACTTCGCCCACGCCGTGCCGACGGCGCCGCTGCAGCGGTTCCATCTGGTGTTTGCCATGTTCCGCTTTGCCGTGATCTTCGTCGGCATCGCCGACCGCGTGCTGGCCGGCAGCGCGGTTGCGGCCGATGCGGCGGATGTGGCACCGCTGGCCGGCCGTTTTGCTGCACGCGCCATGGAAGTCATCGACGGCGCGCGGCCCTGGTGACGCGAGGCTGGCAGTCGGCTGAGCGAGTTGCAGCGATACGCGTTCAGTTCATGCGAACTTCCGGTTCGGCAAGCAGTGGAATCTCCAAGCCACGCCGCAAGCCGGTCGCCACGACCGACACCCTGAATTTTCCGGCGAGTGCCTTGTCGAAGATGGCGCCGACGATGATGTCGGCATCGTTGTCGACCTCCTCGCGGATGCGGGTAGCGGCTTCGTCGACCTCGAACAGCGTCATGTCCAAGCCGCCCGATATCGAGACAAGGACGCCCTTGGCGCCCATCATCGAAGCTTCGTCGAGCAGCGGGTTGGCGATTGCCGCTTCCGCTGCCTTCTTGGCGCGGCCTTCTCCGGCGGCTTCGCCGGTTCCCATCATGGCGCGGCCCATGTCGCGCATCACCGACTTCACATCGGCGAAGTCGAGATTGATCAGGCCTTCCTTGACGATCAGATCGGTGATGCAGCCGACACCCGCATAGAGGACCCGGTCGGCCATGGCGAAGGCGTCGGCGAACGTGGTTCTGGCGTCGGCGATCCTGAACAGGTTCTGGTTGGGAATGACGATGACGGTATCGGCGCTTTCGCGCAGGCGCTCGATGCCCTCATCGGCAGCGTACATGCGGCGCCTGCCTTCGAAGACGAATGGCTTGGTGACGACGGCAACGGTCAGTATTCCGGCTGCCCGCGCTGCCTGCGCTATCACAGGCGCGGCACCAGTGCCGGTTCCGCCTCCCATGCCGGCGGTCACGAAGCACATGTGCGTTCCAGCAAGGTGATCCATGATCTCGTCGATGGATTCCACGGCCGCAGCACGGCCGACCTCGGGCAGGGACCCGGCGCCGAGACCTTCGGTGATATGAGCGCCCAACTGGATCAGCCTCGTTGCCTTCGACATGGCAAGGGCCTGGGCATCGGTGTTGGCGACGATGAATTCCGCGCCCTGCAGGCCTTCGGCGATCATGTTGTTGACGGCGTTGCCGCCGCCGCCGCCGACCCCGACGACGGTGATCTTGGGCCTCATCTCCGAGATTACCGGCCTCGTCGCGGTGTTCATTGCCGTTCTCCCTGGATACGCCGAGTGGTCGCTGGAAGCTTGTCCCGGGCGCACTGCGAAAACTCTGAACCGGGCAGTGCGAATCAGGACAGCCCCAGAATGCAGGGAATCAGAGCGCGGAGCGGGCTGCAAGTGCGCGATGTGCCTCATAGGGGACTTGCGTCTGAAAGTTCACGCAATGCGCCTTGATACAGTGCAGATCGCGGCGCGGGGCGCCGCACGCTACAACTTCGGCGCGAGGCACTGCGCGACATGGTCGGCAATCGTCAGGCAGGAGGTCAGGCCGGGGCTTTCGATGCCGAACAGGTTGACCAGGCTATCCACGCCGTGCACCGCCACGTCCTGGACGACGAAGTCGGCATTGGCCTCACCGGGACCGGACAGTTTTGGCCGGATGCCGCTGTAAGCGGGTTGCAGGCTGCCATCGGCCAGGTCCGGCCAGTATTTGCGGATCTCGCTGTAGAAGCGCTCGCCACGAGCCGGGTCGACGCGGTAGTCGAGTTGATCGGTCCATTCGACGTCCGGCCCGAAGCGGGCGACGCCATTGAGGTCGAGCGTCAGATGAACACCGAGCCCGCCGGGTTCGGGCACCGGATAGACCAATCGCGAGAACGGCGCCCGGCCGGCCACCGAAAAATAATTGCCCTTGGCATAATGGAGCTTTGGCACGAATTGCTGATTGAGCCCTTCAAGCGAACCGGCAAGTGCTGCGGCGCCAAGCCCGGCGGCATTGACGAAACGCGGAGTGGCGATCTCGAAGCGCTCGCCGCCGGCAGCGTCCACCGTCTCGAGCACGACGCGGCCTGCTTCGATGCGGCCGGAGGCGATGCGCGTGTTGAGACTAAGTGCCGCCCCGTGCTCCTCGGCGTCGCCCAACAGGGCGAGCATCAGGGCATGGCTGTCGATGATGCCGGTGGCGGGCGACAGCAGCGCCGCCGTGCACTTAAGGCTGGGCTCCAGCGCATGCGCCTCGGCTTCGCGCAACGGCACCAGGTCGCCGGCGCCGCAAGCGCGTGCATTGGCCCGGATTGAGGCGAGCACCGGCTCCTGTTCGGCATTTGTGGCAACGATGAGCTTCCCGCAGCGCGCGTGCGGGATCGCCCGCTCCTCGC
This sequence comes from Mesorhizobium sp. M0816, assembly GCF_040320005.1. Taxonomy (NCBI): domain Bacteria; kingdom Pseudomonadati; phylum Pseudomonadota; class Alphaproteobacteria; order Hyphomicrobiales; family Phyllobacteriaceae; genus Mesorhizobium; species Mesorhizobium sp. M0816. The sequence goes on from NZ_JAMYOT010000007.1 coordinate 111,846, forward strand.
AATAGCGATAGAGTCTTTCCCGGCCGGCCACGCAGAACCGGGCTTTCAGCGATCCAACCGGATAGTGGAGGCCGGCATGGATGACCTCGGAATTGCGCGAACTTGTTCCGGTGCCGATAGCGCTCTCGGCTTCCAGGACCAGCGTATCGATGCCGCGCTGCGCCATCTCTCGCGCGATCGCCAGGCCAACAACGCCGGCGCCGGCGACAATGCAGTCGACATGGTCCACGGTCAGGTCAAGCCGAAGTTCTGCATGCGTCCATCCATCCGCTGGCCCTGTCGAAAGCGCTTGACACTATACCGTTCGAGAAAGATGCATCAAACGGCATAACGCACGGGGACCTGCTGAGCCGGACCGGCGGCAGGACTGTTCCGCGTGCAGCACAGGAGCCGTCATGGACGCAAGACCGAATTCACCCGAAGCCCGCGACATAAGCTTTCACATGCATGGCTATACGAATGCGCGCAAGCATCAGGAGTCGGGGCCGCTCGTCATCGAGAAGGGCGACGGCATCTATGTCGAGGACCTTGCCGGCAACCGCTATATCGAGGCGATGGCGGGGCTCTGGAGCGTCGCGGTCGGTTTTTCGGAGAAGCGGCTGGTCGATGCGGCAGTACGGCAAATGTCGAAGCTGCCTTACTATCACGATTTCGGCTCCAAATCGCATTCGCCGCTGATCGATCTCGCCGAGAGACTGGTGCAGATGGCGCCGGTGCCGATGAGCAAGGCGTATTTCACCAATTCCGGCTCCGAGGCCAACGATACGGCCATGAAGATGATCTGGTACCGGTCGAATGCGCTCGGCCAGCCGGCGCGCAAGAAGATCATCAGCCGCAAGAAGGGCTATCACGGCGTCACCATCGCCTCGGCAAGCCTGACCGGACTGCCCAACAACCACACTTCGTTCGATCTGCCGATCGCCAATGTGCTGCACACCTCGACGCCGCACCATTGGCGCGAGGCGCTGCCGGGTGAAAGCGAAGAGCTGTTTTCGACGCGGCTCGCCGACGAGCTGGAAAAGCTGATCCTCGCCGAAGGACCGGAAACCATCGCCGCCTTTTTCGGCGAACCGATCATGGGCGCCGGCGGCGTCATCGTTCCGCCGGCCGGCTACTGGGAGAAGATACAGGCGGTGCTATCGAGATACGACATCCTGCTCATCGCCGACGAGGTGATCTGCGGCTTTGGCCGAACAGGTGAGATGTTCGGCTCGCAGACCTTCGGCATCAGGCCCGACATCATGGTGTTGTCGAAACAGATCTCTTCGTCCTACCTGCCGATCTCAGCCCTGCTGATCAATGACAAGGTATTCGAGCCGATCGCCGACGAGAGCAACCGTATCGGCACCTTCGGCCACGGTTTCACCGGCGGCGGCCATCCTGTTGCGGCAGCGGTCGCGCTCGAGAACCTGAAGCTGATCGAGGAGCGCGACCTTGTCGGCAATGCGCGTGCGGTCGGCGCGCATTTGCAGAAGCGGCTGCGCACGCTCGCTTCGCACCCGCTTGTCGGCGAGGTGCGCGGCATCGGCCTGGTCGCGGCGGTCGAGCTGGTCGGCGACAAGGCAAACAAGACGCCGTGGGGGAAGACCGGTGAACTGGGCGGGCTCGTCAACGGCTTCATGCAGCAGAACGGCGTCATCTCGCGCAATATGGGCGACGCGCTGGCCTTCTGCCCGCCGCTGATCATCACCGAGCCGCAGGTCGACCAGGTGATCGACGCGTTTGAACGGTCGCTCGAGGCTGCCGTCAAGCAGGTCCGATCGCAGAGCTGAATAGGCAAAGTCGATTTTGAAACCTGAAAACAAAAACGCCTCGGCGACGGCTGGCAGAAGGTTACCCTCCACACCCGTTGCTGCCGTTTAGTCTCCGTGCTTTGTTTTCGCAGATGAGCCGCTGAATCCTTCCAGTTCCTCGCCGATTCCTGAAAGTGCGTTGACGATCGTCGCCTCGACGTCGCCACGCTGTTTCTGGGGAATCAAGCCAAGTCCTTTTTGTATCGCTTCACGCCAATGTTTCCCCCTGTCCCACGCTTCCGAAAACGCGATGGCGAGATCGTCCTGGCGACGGGTAGCTTCCAGTGCCTCGACCAGAAGTGCTGCCTGGTGGACATCCTTTTCCCGCTTGCCCACGCCGTTTGCGTTGTTCTGTCGGCGCGAGGCAACGATCAGCTTGTGAACCGCATATCGTCCGGGCGACGGTACCACGACAGGCACTCCCGATCGATGCAGCAGCACAGTTCTGATTGGTTCGTGGATCAGGAAATCGAGAAACCGAAGAGGCTGCGCGGATGCACCGCCCAAAGACGGCATCGAGGTTGCATGATCGGCGTAGTCATCGCTGCCCGTGTTCGGTGTAAGGAACTCGACCTTGTATCGGACTGCGTTCTCGAATTGCGTCGCGTGTCCGGGATCTGATCTGTAAGGGATTTCCCTGAAGGTTGGGTCGATCTCCCTCAAGATTTCGAGGATGGGCGGCAGGCTGTCCTCGACCGCGGCCGACACGGAATGGAATAGGGCGAAGTCTGCATCGCCCGTCTGCAACGCTGCACCGGGCAGCTTCACGCCCAGATAGCCCGCGTAGGACTGAAAGGCGACTGTGCCGACCAGGACGCCGCGCAAGCGGAAGATGCCAGCCTTCCCCAGCGCCTCGACGACATCCCCGGTGAACCTTTCGGGTTCTGTCAGCCCTGCCTCGCGCACGAGCGTGGATACCAGCTTCCTGCGGGCGCGGAGGTCGTCCTTGATCTGACGGAAGGATTCGACGCGTTTTGCAATCTCGGGATCGCTGTCAGGCCCGACATACCGTCGCGTCTTCGTCGGCTGCGTTTCCTCGAAATACCAGTATACCTTGCCCTTGACGGGCACCTTGACGAGATTGCCCGTCGTAGGGAAATCCGTTTCGAAGGCTGCGTCCAAGGATCGCTGGACGAGTTCCGCATACATCGTGCGGTAAACGAGGTCGACCGTCTTCATGTCAGGCGGCTCCGGTTATAAGAAAAATGCGGTTCTCTTATAGCGGCATGACCTCAAGGGACGCAAGCGGGAGTTATAAGAAAATCGCGAAAACCTTATAACGCCGCAGGAGAGGGTCAGGAATCCTTGTTGCCGGCGTGCAGCCAAATCAGAATGGGTTTTGCTCATTCAGATAAACAAAGCCATCACGAAAACGCTGCTTGGATGTGGCGCTCGACCTCACCGCGTCCGCGAACGGCCCGAGCCTGTCATAGGCGTTTTTGGTCGACGCGCTATTTTGGCGATCGCATCCGGCACGACGACCAGCTTGCCAACGAAATCCTTGGCGATGAAATCCGCCTGGGCGCGATGGAAATCGGACAGCTTGTAGACGCCGCCGACCAGCGGCCGGATCTTCTTCTCCTCGATGTAGCGCACGATGCGGCGGAAATCCGCCCGTGTGCCCTGGCTCGAGCCATGCAGTTGCAGCTGTTTCAGATACATGGTGCGCAGATCCAGCTGCACGACCGGGCCGGCAATTGCACCAGCCGTGGTATAGCGGCCTTCCGGCCTCAAGATGCGCAGGAGGTCGTTGAAGATCGCGCCGCCGACCAGATCGGCCACCACGTCGATCGGCTGGCCCCCGGTCGCCGCGCTGACGGCGGCCGGCAGATCGGCAACGCCACGGGTGATCACCGCCTCGGCGCCGATGTCACGCACGGCCTGTTCCTTGCCCTTGCCGGCAACCGCATAGGGAATGGCGCCGCGCGCCCGCGCCAGCTGCACGATGCCCGAGCCGACGCCGCCCGAGGCGCCGGTGACCAGCACACGCTCGCCGGCCTTCAATGCGGCGCGTTCCAGCATCTGCTCGCCGGTGAGATAGGCGCAGCAGAAAGTGGCAAGCTCGACGTCGCTCAGATCGGTATCGACGACATGGGCATTCTCTGCAGGCACCGCCTGGTATTCGGCATAGCCGCCGTCTCGACCGTGGCCCATATAGTCGATGTCGGCGAGTGAATCGTCGTCGCGATTGTAGATGGAGAAATCGACCATCACCCGCTCGCCGATGCGGGCCGGCGACACGCCGTCGCCGACGGCAACGATGTTGCCGACCGTGTCGGTGCCCTGGATGCGCGGGAAGCTCAGCGTATTGCCCTGACGACGCCAGGTCGACACAGCGGCGGCATCCTCCTCCGTTCCATAGGCGCCCTGGCGCACCCAGACGTCGGTGTTGTTCATGCCGCAAGCGGTGACCTTGATCAGCACTTCGCCCCGGGCGGGCGAGGGCACTTTCACATCGGTGCGGTAGACGAGCTTTTCCGGTCCGCCGTGACCGATCAGCTGCACGGCGGCCATGGTGGCGGGGAGGGTCTTGGTCATGGCATTCATGTCGGTTCTTCAGATGTCGGCAAACACGCTTTTCACCGCATCGGCTGTTTTCGACACGACGATGTCGGCCTCTTCGCGGGTGAGGCAGAGCGGCGGCGCGAAACCGAGAATGTCGCCCTGCGGCATGGCCCGGCCGATGACGCCGCTTGCCGCAAGGGTGGTCGCGACCTGCGGCCCGATTTTTTGCGTGGCGTCGAAGAACACGCGATCGTTCTTGTCGGCGACGAACTCGATCGCCGCCAGCATGCCGTCGCCGCGCACCTCGCCGACGTTTTTGTGGCCGCCGACGGCTTTCGTCAGCTCGGCGCGGAGATAGGCGCCGGTCTCGCCGGCGTTCCGCACTAGGTCCATCTCGTCGATCAGTTCCAAGTTGGCGACGCCGGCGGCGACGCAGATCGGGTGCGCCGAATAGGTCCAGCCATGGCCGAGCGAGCCGAGCTTGTCGGAGCCTTGGACGAGCACCTGCCAGACCTTGTCTGAGACTATGACGCCGGAGAGCGGCGCATAGGCCGAGGTCAGGCCCTTGGCGATGGTGATCAGGTCAGGCTTGATGCCGTAATGGTCGGAGCCGAACATGGTGCCCAGCCGGCCAAAGCCGGTGACGACCTCGTCAGCAACCAGCAGCACGTCGTACTTCTTCAGTACCGCCTGGATCTTTACCCAGTAGCCGGCCGGCGGCGGCACGATGCCGCCGGTGCCGAGGATCGGCTCGCCGATGAAAGCAGCGACTGTTTCCGGCCCTTCGGCGAGGATCATCTCCTCGAGCTTGTCGGCACAGTATTGCGAAAACTGCTCCTCGCTCAGCGAGCGGTCGGCGCGGCGGAAATAGTAGGGCGCCTCGGTGTGCAGGACCGGCGCGCGGGGCAGGTCGAAGGCGTTGTGGAACAGGTCGAGGCCGGTCAGCGATCCGGTCATGATGCCGGAGCCGTGATAGCCGCGCCAGCGCGAGATGATTTTTTTCTTCTCCGGCCGGCCGAGCACGTTGTTGTAGTACCAGATCAGCTTGATGTTGGTTTCGTTGGCATCGGAACCGGAGAGGCCGAAATAGACCCTCGACATGCCCTGCGGCGCGCGGTCGATGATCATCTTGGAAAGCGTGATCGATGCCTCGGTGCCGTGGCCGACATAGGCGTGGTAATAGGCGAGGTTCTTGGCCTGCGCGGCGATGGCGTCGGCTATCTTCTGGCGGCCATAGCCGACATTGACGCAGTAGAGCCCGGCGAAGGCATCGATGCTCTTGCGACCGTTATTGTCCCAGACGGTGACGCCTTCGCCACCGGCGATCACACGCGTCGGGCTCTCGCCACGCGCATGCGTGCCCATATGGGTCGAGGGATGGAAGAAATGATCGCGATCCCAGGCGGCGAGTTCGTTGGACTGGTCGAGCATTTTTTACTCCTTGAAAGCAAAAGCCTGACGGGGCGTTACGCCACGTCGAGGCAGAGATATTTGAAGTCGGTAAAGGCTTCGAGCCCGTGACGCGAGCCCTCGCGGCCGATGCCGGACTGCTTGACGCCGCCGAACGGGACCGGCGCGCCGGTGATCTTGACGCGGTTGATGGCGACCATGCCATAGTCGAGCGCGCGGCCGATGCGCAATTGCCTACCGCCGTTTTCAGTCACGACATAGGCGACCAGGCCGTACTCTGTCGCATTGGCGCGGGCGACGACTTCGTCTTCGCTGTCGAAAGGCGTCACTGCCGCAACCGGACCGAAGGTCTCCTCGCGCATGATCAAAGCGTCGTCTCCAACGTCGGCCAGCAGGGTCGGCTGGTAGAACAGCGGCCCGGCAGGATGGCGCTTGCCGCCGGTCAGGCAACGCGCGCCTTTGGCGAGCGCATCGGCCACCTGCTCCTCGACCTTCTTGACCGCGCGTTCGTGCATCAAGGGTCCGATTTCGGTGTCGTCAGCGAGGCCATTGCCGGCCCGCAATGCCTCGACGCGTTTAGCGAAAGCAGCGCAGAACCGATCGTATATCGGACGCTGGACATAGATGCGGTTGGCGGCGAGGCAGTCCTGGCCGGAGGTGGCGAATTTAGCGTCGACGGCGATGGTCACAGCCTTGTCGAGATCGGCGTCGGCGAAGACGATCAGAGGCGCATGACCGCCAAGCTCCATCACCAGACGCTTCATCGTCGGCGCACTTTGCGCGGCGATCAACCTGCCGATCTCGGTCGAGCCGGTGAAGCTCATGGCGCGAACCCGCGGGTCTTCGCACATCCGCCCGACGATGATCGAAGCCCTGCCGGTGAGGGCGTTGAACACGCCAGCCGGCAGGCCGGCACGTTCGCCAAGCTCGGCCAACGCCAGTGCAGACAGCGGCGTTTCCGAGGAAGGATGCGCGACGATGGTGCAGCCGGCGGCGAGGGCGGCCGCCGCCTTGCGGGTCAGCATGGCCGCGGGAAAATTCCACGGGGTGACGACGCCGACGACACCAAGCGGTTCGCGTCGCACCACCATCTCGGCGTTTGGCAGATGGCTGGTGACGCTTTCGGCGTTGAGGCGTTTGGCCTCCTCGGCATACCATTCGACAAAAGAGGCGGCGTAGTCGATCTCGCCGCGCGATTCCTTCAGCGGCTTGCCTTGTTCTAGCGTCATCAGCAGGGCCAGGTCATTTTTGGCGGCGACGATCAGATCGAACCATTTTCGCAAGATTTTCGACCGTTCCTGCGGCAGCAATGCGCGCCAGGCAGGAAAGGCGCGCGATGCCGCATCGATCGCCAATGTGGTCTGCCGGGCATCGAGCGCGGCAACGAAAGCGACGGTGGATCCGGTGGCCGGATCGGTCACCTCGAAACTCTCCGCGGTCTCGCTCGCCGTCCAGTGGCCAGCGACATAGGCGAGTTCGCGCAGCAGCCGCCGGTCGGCAAGGCGATCAAGCGCTTCATGGCGGTGCGAGCGGGCAAAATGTGCGGACATCATCGGGCTCCCGGTTCGGGTGATGCCGCAAGACTATCTCTGCCGCGCAAACAGAGAGGCTGTTTGCGTGCCTGCACGTAGAGAGATTGTCTCTATTGCACCGAGCGGGCAGACGATCTCTCCGGCCGTACGTCAGACTGTAGCAAACCGTGGAGAGATTGGCTGCACCTCCTCAGCCTCGTCATCCCTGGGCAAAGCAGGAGCGAAGCTCCGTCGCGGAGACCCTGGGATCCATTCCGTGACCTTCGCAGAGGGAATGCAGCGGAGCAGAATTCTGCGCCGTGGCGGCGCCCTGATGTCACGGAATGGATCCTGGGGTCTGCGCCGCGTCACTTCGCTCCTTGCTTCGCCCCAGGATGACGAAGCAACAAATGTCTCGACCAATCTCCTAGACGTGTGGTCCGGCAGATCGACCTCACGACTGCGCCGGCAACAGGTCCGCCACCGGCAGCACACTCTCCTCCTTCACCGTCTTGGTGACGATATAGGTGAAATAGCGGTCGATGCCGATCTCGCGCTCGAGCAGAGTGTCGACCAGCCGCTGATAGGCGTCGATGTCGCGCGCCATCACCTTCAGCAGGTAATCGACGCCGCCGCCGACAGACCAGCAGGCGACGATCTCGGGGATGTCGCGGATGACGCGCTCGAAACGGTCGAAGTCGGCCTGGCGGTGGCTAGCCAGCGTCACCTCCATCAGCACGGTAGCGACCGGCGCGATGGCGCGCATGGCGATCCTGGCATGGTAGCCCGAGACGATGCCGGCCTTTTCCAGCTTGCGCAGCCGCATCCAGCACGGCGTCGGCGACAGGCCGACTTTCTCGGCCAGCGCCAGCTTGGTGATGCGCCCGTCGCGCTGGATGGCGTCGAGGATTTTCATATCGATCGGATCGAGTTTCGCTGCAGCCATGATCGCCCACTTCCAGTGCCGGACACCATGACGGCGCATTATTTCGATTGTCAATTGCACTGATTTCGATCTCTAATAAGTCATGACATTTTGGCGACCAGATCCCGCTCTTATCCGGCGGCCGGCCTATCAATCGCTCGCCGACCAGTTCGCGCGGGCCATCCATGACGGGCGCCTGGCCAACGGTGCGCGATTGCCGACGCACCGGCAGTTGGCTGACGATCTGCAACTTTCCGTGCAGACGGTCAGCCGCGCCTATGAGGAGCTGATCCGCCGCGGGCTGGTGTCCGGCGAGGTCGGCCGCGGCAGCTTCGTGCAGACACAGCGCCGCGAGCCGGAGCCCCCCTATCTGCCGGAGCGGCTGGGCGAGGTCATCGATCTCTCCATCCTGAAGCCGGTCTGCGAACCGATGCATCTGGAGCGGCTGAGGCAGGCGCTGGGCTGGCTCGCCGAAAACCTGCCGTCGAGCTCGGCACTGTCGTTCAGGCCGAACATGGTGTTCCCGCGCCACCGCGCGGTGGGTGTCGAGTGGCTACGCCTCTGTGGCCTCGACGCGTCGCCGCAGAACATCAGCCTGACCAACGGCGCCACCGCAGGGATGACAGTGGCGCTGATGAGCGTGGCGCCGCCCGGCTCGACCGTCGCCACCGAGGCGATCGGTCACCACACGCTGATCCCGCTGGCGCGTTATCTCGGCTTCAATCTCGAGGGTTTGCCGATCGACGACAATGGGCTGATCCCGGAAGCGCTGGACGAGGCCTGCCGGCTGTCGGACATCCGCGCCGTGTTCGTGCAGCCGTCGGTGATCAACCCTACGGCCACCCTGATGGATGCCGGCCGGCGCGAGCAGATCGCGGCGGTGGCGCGCAGGCACGACATCGCCATCATCGAGAACGACGTGCTCGGCCCGCTGGTCGAGGATCGGCCGCCGCCCGTCGCGGCGTTTGCCCCCGAGCGCACGCTGTATGTCACCTCCTTCACTAAAATCGTGGTGCCGGGCCTGCGCATCGGCTATCTCGCGGCGCCCGATCGTTATGTCGCCGCGGTTGCCAACCGCCACCTGGTCTCGAACTGGATGGCGACTCCGATGGTGGCCGAGATCGCCAGCAAATGGGTGACCGACGGCACCGCGATGGAACTCGTTCGATGGCAGCGTATGGCTTTGCGGCGGCGTCTGGACATCGCCGCCGAGGTGCTCGCCGGAGTGGACTATCGGGCTCATCGCGACGGGCTGCATATCTGGCTGCAACTGCCCGATGACCGCGGTGAGGAAAGCTTTGTTTCCCAGGCCCGCCTGCAGGGCGTGGCGATCGCGCCCGGCACGTCGTTTCGCATTTCGCAGATGCCTTGGCATCCAGCCGTACGGATTTCGCTGGGCTCGACCACGGAGGGGGAACTGCGTGCCGGTCTCGGCGTTGTCACCAAGCTTCTGCTCGGCGATCCCGAGCATCTCCTGCTTGCGATCTAGGCGACAAATGGCGCGAAATTGTGCGGAATCCGAAATATTGTCATGATATTATTTTCTTGATTGACATGATTTGCCGCGATCCGCATCGTTAAAGGCAAGCTTCTCCAGCACGGGAAATTCATTGTCGGCTCCCATCATCAAGATCGACGGCATTTCAAAAAGCTTCGGCACCTTCAGGGTGCTGGACGGCCTCTCGATGCAAGTCATGCCCGGCGAGAAGCTGGCACTGATCGGTCCATCGGGTTCGGGCAAGACGACGATCCTGCGCATCCTGATGACGCTAGAGCGTATCGACAGCGGCCACATCCAGGTCGACGGCGAACAGTTGTACCACATGGAGCGTAACGGCCGGCTGCTGACGGCCGATGAACGGCATTTGGCAAAGATGCGCCAGAAGATCGGCATGGTCTTCCAACTGTTCAATCTGTTTCCGCACAAATGCGTCATCGACAATGTGACGCTGGCACCGATGCTGACCAAAGGCGTGCCGCGGGCCGCCGCCGAAAAGCGGGCGATGGAACTGCTCGACATGGTCGGCATGGTCGACAAGGCCAAGGCGATGCCGGCGCAGCTTTCAGGCGGCCAGAAGCAGCGCGTCGCGATTGCGCGGGCGCTGGCGCTGTCGCCGAAAATCATGCTGTTCGACGAGGTCACCTCGGCGCTCGACCCTGAGCTCGTCGACGAGGTGCTCAACGTCATGCGCAAGCTCGCCGCCGAGACCGACATGACCATGCTGCTGGTCACCCACGAGATGGGTTTCGCCCATGACTTCGCCGACCGGGTGCTGTTCTTCGATCGCGGCAGAATAGTCGAGGAGGGCAAGCCCGACGAGATTTTCCGCCATCCCAAACAGGAGCGTACGCAAGGTTTCCTGAAGAAGATCATTGCGGCCGGACATCGGGTCTGACTGCCATGCGAGGCGGCGACGCCTCAAGCAAGCCAAGAAGACAGACAAACAAGGAGTTGGGAACAATGAAGAAATTTGCCATTTTGGCCGGCGTCGCCGGTATTGCGCTGACGGCGGTGCTGGCCGCCTCGACGGCCGGCTCGGCCGACGACAGCAAGCTCGAAGAGCTCAAGGCGCAAGGCTTTGCCCGCGTCGCCATCGCCAACGAGCCGCCCTATACGGCGGTCGCTGCCGACGGCAAGGTTTCGGGTGCGGCGCCTGACGTTGCCCGTGAAATCTTCAAGCGCCTTGGCGTCAACGATATCGTCGCCTCGATCTCGGAATATGGCGCCATGATTCCCGGCCTGCAGGCCGGCCGTTTCGACGTCGTCACTGCCGGCCTGTTCATGAAGCCGGAACGTTGTGCTGCGGTCGCCTATTCGGAACCGGTGCTGTGCGACGCCGAGGCGATGCTGGTGAAGAAGGGCAACCCGAAGGGTTTCAAGAGCTACGAGGACGTCGCGAAGGACGCGAGCGCCACGATCGGCGCGCCGGGTGGCGGCACTGAAGAGAAGCTGGCGCTCACCGCAGGTGTGCCGCGCGAGCGCGTCATCGTCGTGCCGGACGGCCAGAGCGGCCTGAAGATGCTGCAGGACGGCCGCATCGATGCTTATTCGCTGCCCGTGCTGTCGATCAACGACCTGGTCAAGAAAGCCAATGATCCGAACCTCGAAGTCATCGCGCCGGTGGTCGGTGCGCCGGTCTATTGCGACGGCGCGGCCTTCAAGAAGGGCGACGAAGCGCTGCGCGACGCCTATGATGTCGAGCTGGCGAAACTGAAGAAGTCCGGCGAGTTCGCCAAGATCATCGAGCCTTACGGCTTCTCGGCGGCGGCGGCAATGTCGACGAGCCGCGACAAGCTCTGCTCGGCGAAGTAAAAAGTGCCGCTCACCCTAGCCTCTCCCCGTCAAAAACGGGGAGAGGGGGGCGTCAACGCTGGAGCTTCACCCTTCTCCCCGTCCCTATAACGGGGAGAAGGTGCCGGCAGGCGGATGAGGGGCGGCGCCGGCGTTCTGCAATGATCACCAAGCGAGGAAACGCTTAGCCCCAATGACCCAATGGTCCGGCTATTTCGGCCTGATATTGCAAGGAGCGCTTGTCACCATCGAGCTGACGCTGATGGGGTCGGTGCTGGCCTTGGTCATGGCCTTTCTTGCCGGGCTGGGGCGGCTGTCGCGGTTTTTCGTGCTACGCGCGCTGGCCACCGCCTATATCGAGTTCTTCCGCGGCACCTCGATTTTCGTGCAGCTGTTCTGGGCTTATTTCGTGCTGCCTTTTGCCGGCATTTCGTTGACGCCGCTGCAGGCCGGGGTGCTGGCGCTGGGCCTCAATGTCGGCGCCTATGCGGCGGAAGTGGTGCGTGGCGCCATCAAGTCTATCGGCCGCGAACAATATGAGGCCTGCACCGCCCTCAATCTCGGCCGCTGGCAAGCCATGCGCCATATCATCCTGCCGCAGGCGCTTCTGGTGATGCTGCCAACCTTCGGCAACAACGCCATTGAATTGCTCAAGGCCACCGCCGTCGTTTCGCTAATCTCGCTCGCCGACCTGACCTTCCAGGCGCAGGTGGTGCGCTCGCAGACCGGCAATACTCTGGTGCCGTTCAGCACCATCCTCGTCATCTATTTCGTGCTGGCGCTGCTCATCTCCTGGGGCGTGCGGTCGCTGGAACGCCGCATGGCTCGTGGCCTCGACGGGGTGCGCGTATGATGGATCGGGCCTGCTAATGGAATGGGATTGGGATTTTGTCCGGCAGATCCTGCCGACGCTGATCGAGGGGGTGAAGATCACCATCCTGGCGACGCTGCTCGGCTCGGTGCTGGCGGCCATCGTTGGGCTGGGCATCGCGTTGGCGCGCCGGTCGCCGAACAGGGCTCTGTCGCGCACCGTCGGTTTCCTTGCCGAGTTCATCCGTGGCACGCCGCTGTTGGTGCAGCTCTATTTCATCTTCTACGTGCTGCCGGATTTCGGCATCCTGTTGCCGCCGCTGGTGGCGGGCGTCATCGGTCTCGGGCTGCATTACGGAACTTACACGGCCGAGGTCTACCGCGCCGGCATAGACAATGTGCCCCGCGGCCAGTGGGAAGCGGCCAAGGCCTGCAATCTAAACGCCACCCAGACCTGGACGCACATCATCATTCCGCAGGCGATCCCCCCGATGATCCCGGCGCTTGCCAATTATTTCATCGCCATGTTCAAAGAGACGCCGCTGCTGTCGGCGATCACCGTGCTGGAACTGATGAACCAGGCCAAGAGCGTCGCCAATACCTATTATCGGTATATCGAACCGATCACCTTGGTCGGCGCCTTCTTCCTCGCCATCAGCCTGTTCTCGGTGGTGCTGCTGCGCTGGCTGGAACACCGTTATGGGCGGATCGAACGATGAGCGCTGCACCCGATATCCGCCTGCACTCGGCCCGGCCGCCGCTCGATGCGCGTCCGCTGGAAAAGCGGGTCGGCCTGATCATCCTTGCCACCGACCATACGAGCGAACCGGATTTTCACCGCATGGTGGCAAGCGACCGCATCGGCATCTATGTCGCGCGCATCCCCTACGCCAACCCGACGACGCCGGACAATTTGCGCAAGATGCAGCCGTCACTGACGGCGGCCGCGGCCCTGATCCTGCCCGACGAGCCGCTCGATGCGATCTGCTATTCCTGCACCTCAGCTTCCGTCGTGATCGGCGATGCCGAAATCGAGGCGGCGGTGCAGGCCGCGAAACCCGGCGCGCCGGTGGTTACGCCGCCGATGGCCGGCGTGCGCGGCCTGAAGGCGCTGGGCGCCAAGACGATCAGCATCCTCACTCCCTATACGGTCGAGACCAGCCGGCCGATGGCGGCCTATTTCACCGAGCATGGTTTCGAAATCGTCAGCTTCAATTGCCTCGGCTTCGAGGATGATCGCGAGATGGCGCGGATTGCGCCGAAATCCTTGGTCGATCTGGCTCGCGAGGCGACGGCCGAACACTCGGACGCGCTGTTTGTCTCCTGCACGGCACTGCGGTCCGCGGCGGCAGTTGTGGGTATGGAAGAGGCCATCGGCCGCCCTGTCGTCACCAGCAACCAGGCGACGGCCTGGAATTGCCTGCGGCTTTGCGGAGATAAGATGTCGCGTCCTGAATTCGGCCGTCTGATGACGCTGCCGCTGAACTGATTGCAGAGCCATGACCACGTCCAGGATAAGCCTCTCCGATATCCGCGCCGCGCGCGAGCGCATCGCAGGCAAGATCGAGCGTACGCCGACCGTTCCTTCCCGGAGTCTTTCCCAGCACTTGGGCGCTCCTGTTTATCTCAAGCTCGAACATCGGCAGACCACCGGCGCCTTCAAGCTGCGCGGTGCCTCGAACGCTATCGCTTCGCTGACAGACGAGGAGAGGGCGCGTGGCGTCGTCGCTGCCTCGACCGGCAACCACGGCCGGGCGCTTGCCTATGCTGCTCGACTGCAAGGCATCCACGCGACGATCTGCATGTCGCGGCTGGTGCCGCAGAACAAGCTGGACGAGATCCGTCGGCTCGGCGCCGAGATCCGCATCGTCGGCAACAGCCAGGACGATGCGCAGCGGGAGGTCGAACGGCTGGTCGCGGAAGAGGGGCTGATCATGCTGCCGCCCTTCGACCATCCTGCCATTGTCGCCGGGCAAGGCACGCTCGGGCTGGAGATCATCGAACAGGTTCCGGACGCCGCCTTGGTGCTGGTGCCGCTTTCCGGCGGTGGGCTGGCGGCTGGCGTCGCTGCTGCCGTGAAGGGCGTCAGCCCGGCGACGAAGGTGATGGGCGTTTCAATGGCGCGCGGTGCGGCGATGAAGGCGAGCCTCGACGCCGGACATTCGGTTTTGGTCGAGGAACTGCCGACGCTGGCCGATTCCCTCGGCGGCGGCATAGGCCTCGACAACCGGCTGACCTTTTCCATGTGCCGCGACCTGCTCGACGATGTGATCCTGCTCAGCGAGGACGAGATCGCCACCGGCATCCGCCATGCCTATGAACAGGAGCGCGAGATCGTCGAAGGCGCCGGCGCGGTCGGCATCGCAGCCGTGCTTGCCGGCAAGGTCAGGGCGAGCGGCCCGACGGTGCTCGTGCTGTCCGGCCGCAACATCGATATGACACTGCACCGCAAGATCATCTGCGGCGAAGCAATTGCGGAGAGCGCAGCATGAGCCGGATGACGATCCTCACCGAAGCTGAATTGCGCAAGATCGTGAAGCTCGATCTTGATGCCATCGCCTGCGTCGAGAACGCGTTCCGGGCGCTCGCCACCTTGCCGGTGGCGATGCCGCCGATCCTTCGGCTCGACATTCCCGAGCATCGCGGCGAGGTCGACGTCAAGACCGCCTATGTACCGGGTATCGACGGTTTTGCGATCAAGATCAGCCCCGGCTTTTTCGATAATCCCAAGCTCGGCCTGCCCAGCGTCAACGGCATGATGGTGCTGCTGTCGGCGAAAACCGGATTGGTCGAGGCGCTGCTGCTCGATAATGGCTATCTCACCGACATCCGCACGGCGGCGGCCGGCGCGGTTGCCGCCAAGCATCTGTCGCGGCCGGGTTCCTCCGTTGCCGCGATCTTCGGCGCCGGTGTTCAGGCCGGACTGCAGCTCGAAGCGCTGATGCTGGTGCGGCCGATCACCGAGGCTCGCATCTGGGCAAGGGATGCCGCCAAGGCCGAGGCCGCGGCCGACGCATTGTCCGAAAGACTGGGCATCGCCGTTCACGCCGAGCCCGACGCGGCAAAGGCTGCGGCCGATGCCGACATCATCGTCACCACGACGCCGTCGACCGAGCCGCTGATCAAGGCCGGCTTCGTTTCCGCCGGCCAGCATATCACTGCCATGGGCTCGGATGCCGAGCACAAGAACGAGATCGCGCCGGCGATCCTGCGCATGGCCGATCTCTACGTCGCCGATAGCGCCAAACAGACGCGGCGGCTGGGCGAACTGCACCATGCTATCGCGGCGGGCGTGATGGCGTCCGATGCCGAAATCACCGAGCTTGGCCACATCATCGCCGGCGAAAGGCATGGCCGGCGCTCGGACAGCGACATCACCATTGCCGACCTGACCGGCACCGGCGTGCAGGACACGGCGATCGCCACGCTCGCCCGCGACCGTGCGCGTGCGGCCAAGACCGGTACGATTTTCGAAAGCTGATGCTGGCCGCAAGGCCCAACAAACGAGGACCAAGAACAATGCAGCCCAACTTGAAATTCTCGCGCGGCGAATATGCGGAGCGCCTCGCCAAGACGCGGAAGGCGATGGAGGCCAAGGGCGTCGATCTGCTCGTCGTCAGCGATCCGTCCAACATGGCCTGGCTGACCGGCTATGACGGCTGGTCGTTCTATGTGCATCAGGCTGTCATCGTGCCGCCGTCGGGCGAGCCGCTGTGGTACGGGCGCGGCCAGGACGCCAACGGCGCCAAGCGCACCGCCTATCTCGCGCACGACAACATCATCGGCTATGCCGACCACTATGTGCAGTCGACCGAGCGCCATCCGATGGATTTTCTGTCCAGCGTGCTCTCCGATCGCGGCTGGGGCAAGCTCAGCATCGGCGTCGAGATGGACAATTACTGGTTCTCGGCCGCTGCCTTCGCAGCGCTGCAGAAGCACTTACCCAATGCCCGCTTCGTCGACGCCACGGCACTCGTCAACTGGCAGCGCGCGGTGAAAAGCCCGACCGAAATCGATTACATGCGCAAGGCCGCCCGCATCGTCGAAGCGATGCACCAGCGCATCGTCGACAAGATCGAAGTCGGCATGCGCAAATGCGACCTGGTCGCCGAGATCTACGATGCCGGCACGCGCGGCGTCGACGGCGTCGGCGGCGACTATCCGGCGATCGTGCCGCTGCTGCCGTCGGGCGCCGACGCGTCGGCGCCGCATCTGACCTGGGACGACCGGCCGATGAAATCGGGCGAGGGCACCTTCTTCGAGATCGCCGGCTGCTACAACCGCTATCACTGCCCGCTGTCGCGGACCGTGTTCCTTGGTAAACCGACGCAGGAATTCCTCGATGCCGAAAAGGCGACGCTGGAAGGCATGGAGGCGGGACTTGCCGCCGCCAAGCCCGGCAACACATGCGAGGACATCGCCAACGCCTTCTTCGCGGTGCTGAAGCGGTACGGCATCGTCAAGGACAACCGCACCGGGTACCCGATCGGGCTTTCCTATCCGCCTGACTGGGGCGAGCGCACGATGAGCCTGCGTCCAGGCGACCGCACCGAGTTGAAGCCCGGTATGACCTTCCATTTCATGACCGGCTTGTGGCTTGAGACGATGGGGCTGGAAATCACCGAATCCATCCTGATCACCGAGACGGGCGTCGAGTGCCTGGCGAATGTGCCGCGCAAACTGGTCGTGAAGAATTGAGCCCGATGTCCAGCCTTCGCCCGTCACCGATCACGCCGACCGTCGATTTCGAGCGCGACGGCGTGCAGCACGGTTTCCTGCGCCTGCCTTACAGCCGCGACGATTCCGCCTGGGGATCGGTGATGATCCCGATCTGCGTCATCCGCAACGGCAAGGGGCCGAGCGCATTGCTCACCGGCGGCAATCATGGCGACGAGTACGAGGGGCCGCTGGCGCTCTATGACCTCGCCCGTACGCTCGACCCGAAAGACGTCAGCGGCACGATCATCATCGTGCCGGCGATGAACTATCCGGCGTTCCGCGCCGGCACGCGCACCTCGCCGATCGACAAGGGCAATCTAAACCGCAGCTTTCCCGGCCGGCCCGACGGCACGGTGACCGAGAAGATCGCCGATTACTTCCAGCGCGAGCTTCTGCCCCGTACAGACATCGCGCTCGACTTCCACTCCGGCGGCAAGACGCTCGACTTCGTGCCGTTCTGCGCCGCCCACGTCCGGCCTGACAAGGTGCTGGAAGCGAAGGGGTTCGCTGCCGTGGCAGCGTTCTCCGCACCCTGGTCGATGAAGATGCTGGAGATCGATGCGGTCGGCATGTTCGACACTGCCGCCGAGGAGATGGGCAAGCTGTTCATCACCACCGAGCTCGGCGGCGGCGGGACTTCGCGCGCGGAGACGGTGCGGATCGCGCGTCGCGGCGTGCTCAACGTCTTGCGCCATGCCGGCATTGTCGCCGGCGCGGTCGAGATGCAGCCAACCCGCTGGCTCGACATGCCGTCCGGCGATTGCTTCTCGTTCGCCGAGGACGACGGGATGATCGAAACGATGATCGATCTCGGCGAGCCGGTGGCAGAGAACCAGGTGCTGGCACGTATCCATTCCATAGGCCGCACCGGCGGCGCTCCGCAGGAGATCCGGGCCAAAATGTCCGGTCTGTTGGCGGCGCGGCATTTTCCGGGGCTGGTCAAGGCCGGCGACTGCGCTGCCGTGGTCGCCGTGCTGGTCGATTGATGGTTAGGAAGCCGATGTCGGGAACGGCTCGGTCCTGCCTTTGGGGCGATCGCCGATGGCAAAGACGGCGCTCGCCTCGCTGACGATCGAGACATGATCCTTGGCGGCTGTTCCGGCCGCCGCACTGTCGCCGCGCATGATTGCGGTGACGATGGCGTCATGCTCCTGCCATGACTGGGCCAGCCGGCCGGGCAGCATGAATTGCGCGCGCCGGAACGGCGCCAGGCGGCCGCGGGTCATGACGGTCAGTTCATAAATGTGCTTGCTGTGGGCGCCGCGATAGAGCCGGGTGTGGAATTCGGTGTTGAAAAGCTCATACTCTTCTTCGGCACCGAGCTGCACGAAGCGCGCCGAGGCCTGGTGCTCGGCCTCCAGCGTGCGGCGCTCGCCAGCGGTCATGCGCTCGGCCGAGAACCGCGCGCAGATCGCTTCAAGCTCGGCCATGCTTTCGAACATCGAGGCGAGGTGCTCCTGCGTCACCACGGCGACGGTGGCGCCGCGGTTCGGCCGCCTTTCGACCAGCCCCATGGCGCTGAGCCGGCTGAGCGCTTCCCTGATCGGCGTGCGTGAGACGTCGAAGCGGGCGGCGAGCGAGGCCTCGTCGAGCTTTTCGCCCGGGCGCAGGAAACCGGTGACGATCCGGTCGCTGATCGCCCTCACCATCTGATCGACAGTCGTGCCCGACCTGATCAAATTGCGCTTTCCCGACACGTCTCCTCCGTCCAGTCTTTTTCGCGCAGCCGTAAGCCACTCACCGGCTTCGATTCCTCCGCATCTCTGTATGCCTATGTTTTAGCCTTCATGTCAAATTGGCGATTTTGGAGGCAAAAAGTGTATGCAATTGCTCCGGCTTTGTGCAGGCCACATCGGCACACTCATTGATATTGCTGAATAAATCTCATTTCTGAAACTGGCATGCTGATTGCATACACTTCTTTCATTGAGGTGTTAACCGGCCCCAAAGGCCCCACAGAGGGAGCATTCAATGTCCGAGAGATTCATGCTTAGCCGCCGCGACCTGCTCAAGACCTCCGCCGCCGGAGCGGCGCTCGGCCTTGCGTCCGCATCGTTTCCGATCAGCAGGGCCCTCGCCGCGACGGCCACCGTCGGCTTCATCTATGTCGGGCCAAAGGACGATTACGGCTACAACCAGGCGCATGCCGAAGGCGCCGCCACGCTGAAGGGGATCGAAGGCATTTCCGTCGTCGAGGAGGAGAACGTGCCGGAGACGGTCGACGTGCAGAAGACGATGGAATCGATGATCAACCTCGACGGCGCGTCGCTGATCTTCCCGACCTCGTTCGGCTATTTCGATCCGCACATGCTCGCCATGTGCGCGAAATTCCCCGACGTGCAGTTCCGCCATTGCGGCGGCATGTGGAACAAGGACAAGCATCCAATGAATGCCGGTTCCTATTTCGGCTATATCGGCATGGGCCAGTATCTGAACGGCGTCGTCGCCGGTCACACCAGCAAAACCAAGAAGCTCGGCTTCGTCGCGGCAAAGCCGATCCCGCAGGTGCTGCTCAACATCAATTCCTTCCTGCTCGGCGCGCGCTCGGTCGACCCGACCATCACCTGCCAGGTGATTTTCACCGGCGAGTGGTCGCTAGCGGTCAAGGAGGCCGAGGCCACCAATGCGCTGGTCGACCAGGGTGCCGACGTCATCACCTGCCATGTCGACAGCCCCAAGGTGGTGGTCGAGACGGCGGCCGGGCGTGGCGCCTTCGTCTGCGGCTATCATGCCAACCAGAGCCCGCTGGCGCCGGAAAAATACCTGACCGGCGCGGAATGGAACTGGGCCAAGGTCTACAAGATGTTCGTCGACGATCTGGTGGCCGGCACACCACTGCCCAATTTCACGCGCGGCGGCCTGGCCGACGGCTTCGTCAAGATGAGCCCGCTCGGCCCCGCCGTCGGCGATGCCGCCCGCAAGCAGTTCGACGGCACGCTGGCCGAAATGATGAAAGGCGGGTTTTCCGTCATCAAGGGTCCGCTGAAGAGCAACAAGGGCGTTGTCGTGGCGACCGAAGGCCAGGCCTTCGCCGAGACCGCGCTCGAGCTCGAAAGCATGGATTACCTGGTCGAGGGCGTCGTCGGTTCGACCGCCTGAACCGGATCGGAGACGGGCCATGGCAGACACGGTCGGCACAGCGGGCGCACCGGCGCTGTTTGGCGCCAGGAATTATCCGGCGGCGCTCGAATGGGCGGCGCGGCGGGCGGAAGCCTTCGTCATACCGCTCGCGGCGCTGATCGTCGGCATGGTGCTGTTCAGCCTATTCATCGCGCTGGTCGGCAAGTCGCCGGTGCAACTCTACGAGACGACGTGGCGCGGCGGCTTCGGTTCGTGGTTCTCGATCCAGAACTCGCTGTCGCGGGCAGCACCGCTTTTGCTGGCAGCGCTCTGCGTGGCGCTGCCGGCCCGGCTCGGCCTTGTCGTCATCGGCGGCGAAGGCGCGATCGTGCTGGGCGGCGTTGCAGCCGCCGCCATCGGCGTCGCGGCGAATGGCGCGCCGGCTTTTATGGTCATCCTGCTGATGGGCGTGGCGGGCGTGGTCGCCGGCGGGATCTGGATCGGTGCCGTCGGCGCACTCCGCCACTACCGCGCCGTCAACGAAACCATATCCAGCCTGCTGATGGCCTATATCGCCATCGCGCTGATGAACCATCTGGTCGAAGGGCCGCTGCGCGATCCGGCCTCACTCAACAAACCCTCGACCGAGCCGCTGGCGGATGCCTACCGCATCGGCAACATTCCAGGCATGGACGTGCACTGGGGCCTCGTCGTCGGCATCGTCGCCTGCGTCCTGTCCTGGCTGTTGATCGAAAAGACGCGCTGGGGGTTTGCCGCCCGCATCGCCGGCGGCAATGTCAGGGCAGCCCAGGTACAAGGGCTTGCCGTCGGGCCGCTGATCGTCGGCTTCACCGGGCTCGCCGGCGGCTTTGCCGGGCTAGCCGGCATGCTGGAGGTCGGCGCCGTGCAAGGCAGCGCCAACGCCTCGCTCGCCGCCGGCTATGGCTATACCGGCATCCTCGTCGCCTTCCTCGCCCGCCACAATCCGCTCGCCATCATCCCGGTCGCTTTCCTGCTCGGCGGTATTGGCGCTTCCGGCGGGCTGATCCAGCGCCGCATGGACCTGCCCGACGCCACCGTGCTGGTGCTGCAAGGCATGCTCTTCGTCGTCATCCTGTTCAGCGAAACCTTTTACGGCCGCTTCAAGGTCTTCAATCCCGATCTGTGGAAGAGGGGCTCCTGATGGACGCGACCGAGATCGGCCTGTGGGGCGTGCCGCTCGCCATCCTCGGCGGCGCCATCCGCGTTTCGACGCCCTTCATCTTCGTCTCGCTCGGCGAAGCCATCACCGAGCGCTCCGGCCGCATCAATCTTGGCCTCGAAGGCACGCTGGTCTTCGGTGCGATGACCGCCTACGCCGTCGCGGTGATGACCGGCTCGCCATGGCTCGGCCTGCTGGCTGCCGCAGGTGCCGGTCTTTGCTTCGGGCTGTTCCACGGCTGGATCTGCAAATTCCGCGGGGTGAACGACATCGCCATCGGCATCGCGCTGATGCTGTTCGGCTCCGGTCTCGCCTTCTTCTTCGGCAAGCCGTTCATCCAGCCCTCGGCACCAGACCTGCCGGCCATCGCCTTCGGTGGCTGGTCGGATATCCCGCAGGTGCAGGCGGCGCTCAACGTCAACATCCTGTTCCTGATTGGTGCCGCACTTGCCGTGTTCCTATGGTGGGCCTTCCGCAATACGCGCGCCGGCCTGATCGTGCGCGTCGTCGGCGACAGCTCCGATGCGGCGCGCGCCATGGGCCTCAATCCCAACACCGTGCGCCTGCTTGCGACAGGTGTCGGCGGTGCGCTCGCTGGCATCGGCGGCGCCTATCTGTCGCTCTATTATCCCGGCAGCTGGACCGAACGCATCTCGTCGGGGCAGGGCCTGATGGCGGTGGCGCTGGTCATCTTCGCGCGCTGGAACCCGCTTGGCTGCTTTGCCGCGGCACTGTTGTTCGGCGGCGCCGGCGCGCTGGGCCCGGCGTTGCAGTCGGTCGGGGTGACGCAGGGCTACTATCTCTTCTACGCCGCACCTTACATCCTCACGCTCATCATCATGATCGCCACCTCGTCGCCGAGCCGCTCGCTTGCCGGCGCGCCGGGCGAATTGTCGATCACCAAATGACTGGAGTTTTTTCCGATGAACGCCAGAGCCGAGATCACCCAGCGCTACATCGATGCCGACCCTTATCCATGGCCTTATAATGGCGAGCTCCGGCCGGACAATACGGCACTGATCATCATCGACATGCAGACCGATTTCTGCGGGCCGGGCGGCTATGTCGATCATATGGGCTACGATCTTTCGCTGGTGCGGGCGCCGATCGAGCCGATCAAGTCGGTGCTCGCAGCCATGCGGGCCAAGGGCTACACCATCATCCACACGCGCGAGGGCCACCGGCCCGATCTCGCCGACCTGCCGGCCAACAAGCGCTGGCGTTCGCGCCGCATCAATGCCGGCATCGGCGACCCCGGACCTTGCGGGCGCATCCTGGTGCGCGGCGAACCCGGCTGGGACATCATCCCCGACCTCTATCCGGCGGCGGGCGAACCGATCATCGACAAGCCGGGCAAGGGCTCGTTCTGCGCCACCGACCTGGAGTTGATCCTGCGCCAGCGCGGCATCGACAACATCGTGCTGACCGGCATCACCACCGACGTCTGCGTCCACACGACGATGCGCGAGGCCAACGATCGCGGCTTCGAATGCGTCATGCTGGAGGATTGCTGCGGCGCGACCGATTACGGCAACCATCTCGCCGCGATCAAGATGATCAAGATGCAGGGCGGCGTGTTCGGCGCGGTGTCGAATTCGGCATCCTTCGTCGCGCAGCTGCCGTGAGGACACGATCTTGAGCGGAAGCATCGGCAAGAAAGCCGTCGGCGTCGAGACCATCGGCATGACCATGCGCTTCGGCGCCTTGACCGCGCTGGACGACGTCTCGATCAAGGTGCCGGCGGGATCGTTCCATGCGCTGCTCGGCGAAAACGGCGCCGGCAAGTCGACGCTGGTCAAATGCATGATGGGTTTTTACCATCCGACCGCCGGCGACATGCTGGTTGATAGCCGCGAGGTCGCGATCGCCAGTCCGAAGGATGCCTCGGCATTGGGGCTCGGCATGGTCTACCAGCACTTTACCCTGGTCCCGTCGCTGACCGGCGCGGAGAACCTGGTTATTTCGCGCGAGAAGGTGCCCGGCGTCGTCGACTGGCGCAAGGAGCGCGCCGCACTTGCGCAATTCATGCAGCGGATGCCGTTCAAGCTGCCGCTCGACGTCAAGGTGGCGGAACTTGCGGCCGGCGAGAAGCAGAAGCTCGAAATCATCAAGCAGCTCTATCTCGGCCGCAGTTTCCTGGTGCTCGATGAGCCGACTTCGGTGCTCACTCCCGGCGAGGCACACGAAGTGCTTGGCCTGGTTCGCGACATGACCAGGACCGGCGACCTCACCGTGCTGATGATCTCGCATAAATTCCACGAGGTGACGGCCTTTGCCGACGATATCACCGTGCTGCGCAAGGGCAGGCTGACCGGAACCGGAAAGGTCTCCGAACTTTCCCACAAGCAGATGGCGGCGATGATGATCGGCGACCAACCGATCGCCGCGCTCGACAGCCGCGCCCCGGTGCCGGCCGGCGCCAGGCAGGTGCTGACGGTAAAGTCGCTGAAGGCGCCCGACCGCACCGGCTTGAAAACCATCGACATCGGCGAACTCGATGTGAAGTCGGGTGAGATCGTCGGCATTGCCGGCATCTCCGGCAACGGCCAGAAGGAGTTTCTCGAAGTCCTTGCCGGACAGCGGGCGCGCAATGGCGGCGACGTTCTGGTGAAAGGCTCGCCCTATGGCGCCAGCCGCAGCGAGGCGCGCACTCTCAATGTCCGCTTCATTCCGGAGGAGCCCTTGCGCAATGCCTGCGCACCGAAGATGACGGTGGCGGAAAACATGGCCTTCCGGACCTTCGACCTCAACGAGGCCGGCAAGCCGGTCAACTGGATCAGGATGAGCGCGATCAGGGACTACGCGGCCCGTCTGGTCCAACAGTTCAAGGTCAAGACGGCATCCCTCGCTTCGCCGATTTCGTCGCTCTCGGGCGGCAATGTGCAGCGCGCGGTGCTGGCGCGGGAACTGACCGGCGAGGTCGATTTGCTCATCGTGTCGAACCCCTGCTTCGGCCTCGACTTCTCCGCCGTCGCCGAAATACGCGCCCGCATCATGAAGGCGCGCAATGCCGGCGCCGCGGTGCTCCTTATGTCGGAGGACCTTGATGAGCTGCTCGAGCTCTCGGACCGCATCTTCGTCATGTCGGACGGCGCGCTGGTCTACGAGACGCCGATTGCGCAGGCGAGCGTGCAGACGATCGGCGAGCACATGGCGGGACATCACTGATGGCGGAGATCGAGGCGCTGCCGTTTCCGTTCTCCTTCAAGCCTGAGGCGATGGCGCTGGTCGTCATCGACATGCAGCGCGATTTCGCTGAACCCGGCGGCTTCGGCGCCAGCCTCGGCAACGACGTCAGCCGGGTGGCGGCGATTGTGCCGACGGTGAAGAGATTGATCGAGGGGTTCCGCACCGCTGGCCTGCCGGTGATCCACACGATGGAGTGCCACAAGGCAGACCTTTCGGATCTGCCGCCGGCCAAGCGCAACCGCGGCAACCCATCGATCAGGATCGGCGATGTCGGGCCGATGGGTCGTGTGCTGATCGTCGGCGAGCCGGGAACGGCGATCCTCGATGAACTTGCGCCACTGCCTGGCGAAATCGTCATCGAAAAGCCGGGCAAGGGCGCGTTCTATGCCACCAGCTTCGGCGATGACCTGAAGCGGCTCGGCGCACAGCAACTGGTCTTTGCCGGAGTGACGACGGAGGTCTGCGTGCAGACGACGATGCGCGAGGCCAACGACCGCGGCTATGAATGCCTGCTGGCCGAGGATGCTACCGAGAGCTATTTTGCCGAGTTCAAGGCGGCAGCCCTTGCCATGATCAGGGCACAGGGCGCCATCGTCGGCTGGACGGCGACGACAGACCAGGTGCTCGAGGGGATTGCCAATGCCTAACCTTGCCTTTGCCGGCCTCCTCAATGGTGGCTGGCGCGATCTGCCGTTCGAGCCTTTCCGCGATGGCATTACGGCGCATTGGCTGCTCAAGGGTGGACCGATGGAACCGTCGGTCGCCATCCTGAACTACCGGCCCGGCGCCGGCGTGCCGCGCCATCGCCATGCCGGGCTGGAAACGATCATCGTGCTGGAAGGCACACAGAGCGACGAGAACGGCGATCATGCCGCGGGCAGCGTGATCCTGAACCCGGTCGGAACCGAGCATTCGGTGTGGACGAAGGATGGCTGCGTGGTGCTCATCCAGTGGAACCTGCCGGTAGTCATTCTGGGCGAGGCCAAATGAGCGACATCCGCTTCGACATAGCGAGCCTGCACGCTGCCTATCAGGCCGGCGTCAGCATCGGCGAGATGATCGATACGGTCCATGCGCGGCTCGCGGCGGCCGATGACCCCGGCATCTTCATCCATCTGGCGAGCAGGGCGGAGTTGCTTGCTGAGGCGGAAAAGCTCGGCCCGTTCGATCCCGTGGCAAAGCCGCTGTGGGGCGTGCCGTTCGCGGTCAAGGACAACATCGATGTTGCCGGCATGCCGACCACGGCGGCTTGTGCGGAATATGCCTACTTGCCGGCGAAAGACGCCACCGTCGTCGCGCGGCTCAAGGCCGCCGGCGCGCTCGTCGTCGGCAAGACCAACCTCGACCAGTTCGCCACCGGCCTGGTCGGTGTGCGCACGCCCTATCCGATCCCGAGGAATGCGATCGACCCGAAACTGGTGCCGGGCGGCTCCTCATGCGGTTCGGCCGTCGCAACCGCGCGCGGCATCGTCTCGTTCGCGCTCGGCACCGACACAGCCGGTTCTGGGCGCATACCCGCCGGCCTCAACAACATCGTCGGGCTGAAGCCGAGCGTCGGCGCGCTGTCGGCCGCCGGCGTCGAGCCGGCCTGCCGCACGCTTGACTGCGTCTCGGTCTTCGCGCTCACCGTCGATGACGCCTACCGCGTGTTCGAGGCGGCGGCGGCAAAGGACGACGCCGACCCCTATTCGCGTGACCCCGGCGTCCAGGGCCTTGCCGCGCGCCCGCCGGTGCTGACTGTCGGCGTGCCGGCCAGGGCGGACTGGACCTTCTTCGGCGACGAGGCGATGCAGTCGGGCTTCGCGGCCGCTCTTGCCTCGCTGGAGACGCTGGGCTGCCGGCTGGTCGAAATCCCGTTCGGTGATTTCTACGCCACCGCCAACCTGCTCTACGAAGGCGCCTGGGTGGCCGAGCGTTATGCCGCGATCAAGGACTTCATGGATGCCAACGAGGCCGCCATGCATCCGGTGACGCGGCAGATCATCGGCGGCGCGCGAAAACTTTCAGCCGCGGACGCTTTTAAGGGGCTCTACGCCTTGCAAGGCTACAAGGCCAAGCTTGCGCCGGTCATCGCCTCGGTCGATCTTTTCTGTGTGCCAACCGCGCCGACGCATTACACGGTTGAAGCGGTGTTGGCTGACCCCATCGTCACCAACAGCCGGCTTGGCACTTACACCAATTTCGTCAATCTGCTCGACATGTGCGGCATAGCCGTGCCGGCCGGAATTCGTAGCGACGGTTTGCCGATGAGCGTCACCTTGCTTGCCGCGGCGGGCAAGGACCATCTGACGGCGTCGCTTGCGCAGGATGTCCATGCGGCAAGCGGCCTTGCGCTGGGCGCTACAGGCTGGCCGCTGCCGCCGCGTGCCGATGTTCGCGTGGACGTGGACGAGGGCACGATCGAGCTGGCCGTGGTCGGCGCGCATCTATCGGGGATGGCGCTGAACGGCCAGTTGCAGCAGCTCGGCGCGATTTTCGCCCGGGCGGCAAGAACGGCGCCGCTCTACCGGCTTTATGCGCTCGCCGGCCAGTCGGTGTCGCGACCGGGGCTCGAGCGCAGCTGCAATGGCAAGGGGACAGCGATCGAGGTCGAAGTCTGGCGGCTGTCGCCGCAAGCCTTCGGCCGCTTCGTCGCGGCGATCCCGCCGCCGCTCGGCATCGGCACGCTTCTGCTCGATGACGGAACGTCGCCGAAGGGCTTTCTCGTCGAAAGTGCCGGCCTCACCGATGCAAAGGAGATCTCGCATTTCGGCGGCTGGCGCAATTTCATGGCGGGTCAGCTGCAGCGGAGCTGACGCTATCACTCGACCTTTTGCCTGAACTTCGAATGGCAGCTCGAGCAATCCTGCAAGATGAGATGCAGGAGGTGCTCCGCCGGCAATTTAGTGGGATCGGCTTCCGCGAGTGATGGTCGCTTGCCAAGCAGGCTGCCACCGCCCATTGCCAGGCCGGAACCCATTCTCATGTCGTCGGTGATATGCGGTGGTGCCCGCTCGGCGTCGGAGGCCAGGGCGCTGGCCAGCGTTCCGATGTGGCGTGCCAGCCCTTCGAACTCCGCGCGGGCGGGGTCGATATCCGCCTTGGCGCCTGAAGGCGCTCCCAATGTCGCGCTGGGGAATTCGGCAATCAGGGCAGGGCCGGTGCGGGCGCGGATGGTCTCGGCCGCCGCCCTGAAGGCTGCGGCGTCGTACGCCTGCTTGCCGTCGAACATCCCAGCGATCGCCTTTGCCGCCGCGGCCATTTCCTTCATCGAGGCCTGGCGAGCCTCGATGATCGCATCACGGCTCGAATGGGCGGCAGCGAGCACGACAGAGACGCAGGCAAGCGACAGCACCGTTACAGCGGCTGCGAGCCTCACTGGGCCACGCCTTGTCCTGCCAGCTCGTCGATGATCGGGCAATCCGGCCGCTCGTCGCCGTGGCAGTGACTGACCAGATGGTGGAGCAAGCCGCGCAATCCGACCAGTTCAGCGATCTTCCTGTCGATCTCCACCAGCTTGGCTTTCGCGATCTCCTTCACGTCGGCGCTATCACGTTCCCTGTCTTGATACAGCGAGAGCAACTGGCGGCATTCGTCGACCGAAAACCCCAGGCTTCGCGAGCGCTGCAGGAAGCGCAGCCGGTGAATATCGGCCGTCGAGTAATCGCGATAGCCATTGTCTGTCCGAGCCGGATGCAAGAGCCCGATATCCTCGTAGTAACGGATCGTCTTGGCCGGCAGGCCGGATTTTTCGGATGCGATACCGATGTTCATGGTGGAAATCTCCTTTGTCGGAGGAAATAGACCTTCCAGTAGATGGAAGGTCAACATGATGTGGCGATTTTGGATGCCCGACGCAACCGCCCGCCCGCTCCAACCGTTTGCCTGCCAACAGCGCACACTGAACCTTCGGGAAGAAATCAGTTTTCGGAAACGTTTATCGAACAGCGCTCAAAACCCGGTGTTCGACACCGGGTAACGATGAGCAAAGACCCTCCGGCGGCACGTTACACCGTGCACACGCCGAGGAGACAGAATATGCCCGTCAACGCCTATATCAACCGGATCGCGACGGCGGTGCCGGAGCACGAGGTTCATCAATTCTACCTGCGTTTCGCGGCCTCCATGCTCGCGGCCGATCGCCGGAGACTCTTCGAACGCATGGCCGATCTTGCCGGCATCGAGCACCGCTATTCCTGCTTTGCGCCGGCGTCCGACCCCGAAGGACCAACTGCCGACCTGGCCGGGACCTTCATCCGGGGCGCGTTTCCCGGAACAGCGGCGAGAATGGCGATGTTCGACGATGCCGCACCTGTTCTGGCGCAAAAGGGCATCGACGGATTGCAGCTTGGCGACGACGCTTCCCGCATCACCCATTTGATCGTCACCACCTGCACTGGCTTTTCGGCGCCGGGCATCGATCTGGAGCTGATCGCGCGTTGCGGGCTTCCCGATAGTGTCGAACGCACGATGATCGGTTTCATGGGTTGCTACGCGGCGATCAACGGGCTCAAGCTGGCCCGCCACATCGTCCGCTCCGACCAGCAGGCCAAGGTCCTGCTGGTCAATATCGAGCTCTGCACGATGCATCTGCGCGAAACCACCGAACTGGAAAAACTGCTGTCGTTCTGCCTCTGGGGCGACGGCTGCGCGGCTGCGCTCATCACTGCCGAGCCGGCCGGCATCGAGCTCGATAGCTTTCACTGTCTGGTGGCGAGGGAACGGCGGGACCTGATGCGCTGGAACATTCGCGACCACGGCTTCGAAATGGTTCTTTCCGGCCAGGTGCCGGCAGCGATTCATGAAGCGTTGCGGAACAGCCAGGCCGCCATCCTCGGAGGCCGATCGGCGAAAGACATCGACCTTTGGGCCGTGCACCCGGGTGGACGTTCGGTGCTCGATGCTGTCGAAAGGGCTCTGGAACTGGAGCCCACTGCACTGGAACCATCGCGCGCGGTGTTGCGCCGGTATGGGAACATGTCGTCGGCGACCGTCATGTTCGTGATGAATGAGATGTTGAAGGCGCCACCCGGCCTACTCGGCTGCGGCATGTCGTTCGGGCCCGGGCTGACGGCCGAAACCATGCTCTTTCGAACGGTGTCATGAGCGGCCTGGAGCATCGGCAGCTTGCGCCGGAAATCCTCGACGGACTTGCGGCCGACGATCCGCGAGCGCTGACCGCGCGCCGCGACCTTCGTCGCATCAATATGCTGATGTTTCAGGTGCCGATCATGACGTCGTTGCTCAGGAGGTTCGTGCCAACGCCGCCACGCCGCATTCTGGAGATCGGCGCCGGCGATGGCTCCTTCATGCTGGCGGTGGCGCGGCGCATGGCCAGGCATTGGCCCGGGGTCGAACTGGTGATGCTCGACCGCGTCGACCTCGTCACCGCGCAATTGCGCGGTGATTTTGACAGGCTGAGATGGAAGGCCGAAGGCGTCACCGCCGATGTCTTCGACTGGGCAGGAAAGATCGAGGGTGCGCCGTTCGACGCCGTCACCGTCAATCTGTTCCTGCATCACCTCGATAATGCGCAGCTCGTGCGTCTGTTTTCGCTGATCAGGCCGAAAGTCCCGTTGCTCATCGCGACAGAGCCGCTGCGGGCGAAACTGCCGCTGGCCGCGACCCGTCTTCTGCCGGCAATCGGCGCCAACGACGTCACACGAAACGACGCGGCGCAAAGCGTGCGTGCCGGCTTTCGCGGCAGCGAGCTTTCCCGTCTCTGGCTTGCGGCCAACGGCAAACCGGTCGAGGAGCGGCGCGCCGGCCTGTTTTCCCACATCTTCGTCGGCGCCAGTGCCAGTGTCGAGTCATGACGCGATTGTCGACTCATGACGCGATCGTCATTGGTGCCGGCCCGGCGGGCACCTCCGTCGCGCTCACGCTGGCCCGGCGCGGGTGGGTCGTGGCCATTGTGGAAAAGAGTGCGTTTCCGCGCCGCAAAGTCTGCGGCGAATACATCTCGGCAAGCAATCTTGCGCTTCTCGACCGGCTCGAGATCAGCGATGCCTGGCGTGCCAATGCCGGCCCCGAAATCCGCCGCGTCGGTTTGTTTTCCGGGGAGACCTGTGTCGAGGCGGCAATGCCACGTGCAGGAGCTGGGCCTCGTGGGAAAGACAGCTTCGGCCGGGCGCTCGGCCGGGACATTCTCGACTCTCTGCTTTTGCAAGCGGCGCGATCGGCGGGTGTCGAAATCTTTCAACCTTGCCGCGCCGTCGCCATCGAGCCGGACGGTGAGATGCGAAGGGTGCGAATTCAGGCCGGGGATGAAGCGGCGATATTGCGAGCGCCGGTGATTGTCGCCGCACACGGCTCGTGGGAACCGGGACCATTGCCCAGCCAACTCGCAAAGGCCAATCGGCCGTCGGACCTGCTCGGCTTCAAGGCGCATTTCACCGGGTCGTCGCTGGCGCCGGATTTGATGCCTCTGCTGGCCTTCCCTGGCGGCTACGGCGGCATGGTTTCGGCGGATCATGGCCGGTTGTCGATCTCGTGCTGCATCCGGCGCGACATGCTCGCGCGGCTGCGTAAACAATATGGCCCCAAACAACGGAGCCACGTGTCGGCCGCCGATGCGGTCTCCCGGCATCTCCTGAATTCATGCCGGGGCGTGCGGGACGCCCTGGAACCGGCTCTCCTCGACGGTCCGTGGCTTGCCGCAGGTCCGATCCGGCCGGGAATTCGCTCGTGCTACGAAGGGGACATCTTCCGCGTCGGCAATGCAGCCGGAGAGTCTCATCCTGTCATCGCCGAGGGCATCTCGATGGCGCTTCAGTCCGGCTGGCTGCTGGCTTGCGAACTCGCATGCGCGCCAAGTGGCCGAGCAGGGCGCGAGGCTGCCGCCAGACGCTACGAGGCGGCCTGGAAAAGACTGTTTTCGACCCGGGTCTACGCCGCCGCGGCCGTTGCCGGAATTGCCCTTCGCCCCGGCAGCGCCACCTTGATGGCGGCGATCGTCCGGAATTTCCCGCAGGCACTGACGCTGGGCGCGCAACTGAGCGGCAAGACCAAGCCGGTTCCAGGCTTCGTCTAGGCGACATAGCGGTCCCATGAGCCGTAGTGCTCCTTGCTTCGGCGCCCCCGAGGCAGGCTGAGGCCGATCACAACTAGCCCTGCAACGGCATTGTTCAATGTCGAACCTCTGGTCGCGCCGTCGAGCAGCCAGGGCGCTGCGATCAGCCATAACCCGAACGGCAGGTTGAGGAAACGCAACGGCCGTGCCACCTCGGCCATGGCGCAGACCGCGATCGTTATGATCATGGCGCCCGAGAGGTGATCGCTGTTTGCAATGGCGCCGGCCGTGCCGAAGACCAGCCGCGAGACCATCAGCCAACCGCCGACGATACAGCATGCGACCAGCGTCCATGGAAACGTGACACCGCGAATGGCTGCGGCGGACTGTGCGGCAAGCGCGGCGGAAAAGCCGGGATCGTTCTTGTCCGCCTCGCCGTTCGGCTCCGGCCCGCCTTGGAAAAAGGTGCGCCAGAACGGACGGTCTGCCCGCACGCTGCGCAGCATGTACTGGCCCATGGCGACCACCCGGTCCAGCGTCAGCGGGATCATGACCAGCATGGCCGCCGCCGCGATGAGGCACAGTGTGCAATAGGTGCCGATCATGATCGGCTGGATGATGATGAAGAAGATCGAGACGCCGCCGAGCGGCACCACCAGGATGAAGAAGAAGGTCACCATCCAGGGCATGGTGCGCCAGCGGGTCGCCGTGCCCATCGCGCCCATCAGGGTTTCGATCATATAGGCCACGGCGCCAAGCCCGGCATCAGCGACTGGCCAGGCTCGAGAAACGTCGGATGTGATGATGAATTCCGTGCCGTTCCTGCCGTCTCCGCCGAGGAAGAATGGCTCCCAGACAGCACCCACATGGCCGAGCTGGTAGGCAGTGAGATAGCGGGCGATGAGGAAACCGAAGAAACCGAGCGCGATGATCGGCAGGCGCTGCAGCCAGGATGACGGCGAGTAGGTCCAGCCAGGCGGAACGGTGCTCTCGTCCATCATCCCTTCGTGGCTCATGCCCGGCATCATCGGGACGAGCACCGAGAAAGCGATGGCCAGCGCGCCGACGATCGTGTCGTTCATGGTGGCGGCGGCGCTCGGCGTCCAGAAGAACAGCGGCGCGAACAGCAGCCACAGGCCGGCGATCGTCGTGCCCCATTGCGCCCAGGAAAAACGCGGCGACAGTGCGAGCCCGCCAAACAGCATCAGCAGCAAGCCCGAGACAATGTCGCTCCAGCCGGTGAGCGCGTTGCGCAGCACCGGTTCCCACAGTCCACGCTCTTGCGTGACGTCACGCACAGTGCCGGCCGCCGCCGGATCGAACAGCGCGAACTGAAGCGGGCTGGTGAGGAGCCACACGCCAAGCGTGATGACCAGGAAATGAGCCCAGAGCATCTGCTTGCCCATCCCCGCCATCTCGGCCATGTGTCCGGGTTTCATCTTGTCGTGTTTGGCCTCGAACGCCTTGTCTTTCTCTCGCGCTTTTGTTCCGCTGCCGGCCACCTTGGCGGCGTTGAGCTTGTTGGCCCGATACCAGCCGGCGGGATCTGCCTTGAGCGCGTCGACGATCCGCGGCAACGTCTCGCGCAGGGAATGCCGGGGCTGCCAGCCGAGGACATTGCGGGCACGGCTGATATCGATCGCGTAGTGGTCGTCGGCGATATCGACCATCCAGGGACGAACGAATGATTCTTCGCCCAGCACGTCCTGTTGGACCCAGGCACCCGCCTTGGCGAGCGCCTTCGGCACCTCCCGTGTCTCCCAGTTCTCGCCACGGATCAACCGACCAATCTCGGCTTGAAGTTCGCCGTAGCCCATGACCTCAGGCTCGCCGAGAAGCAGCGCCAGCTCCGTGGGAAGTTTCTTCCGCCGATCTATAAGGCGCGCCACCGCATCGGTGAGGTCTTCCAGATGCAGGAACGACTGCCCGGTGTGCAGGTCACCCGGATATACATGCCCCGTCGGATCCTCTTCGTAGATACGCGCAATCTGATTGGCGAGGAATGCGTTACGGCCGAGATCATCATAGACGCCGGCCGGCCTGGCATAGACGACAGGGATCGCCCCGTGCTGCTCATGGATCAGGCGCTCGGTCTCGATCTTCGAGGTGCGGTAGGGTAGGTTCGATTCGAGCGGCCAATCCTCATCGATGATGTCGCCTGGTCGGCCACCCTTGTGCGCCAGCATCGAACTCATGAAGACAAACTGCTCGACCTCAAATTGTTTCAGGGCGCGCAGGAGCTTCTCGGTGCCGCCAACCGTAATCTTTTCGTAGAGCGGGTTCCGTTCGCCTGTGAGATCGAAATAGGCCGCAAGATGGATCACCGAGGCGAGGCGGGCGCCATAGGCCGTCCGCACGCGCGCCAAGCCGGCTGCCACGGCGTCCTCCGATGTCAGGTCGATGCAGACGCACTCCGCGGCCGGCGGCGGCTGACGCGTCGCCGCCCGGTCGAGGCCGACGAGAGCAAACCGGTCGGCGAAGCTGTTGACCAGAGCCGAGCCGATGAAGCCGGTGCTGCCGGTAACAATAACCGTGTCTTTGCGCTTCGCCATCCAGACCTCATAGCCGGCGATTTGCCACTCCTGAGAGGGCCGAAGGCGACAGACGTTAAGAGCCGAGGGGCCGGACCAGTTCCGACGCCGACCCGATGACGCTGCTGCTTCCGATGACGACTACAACTTTCCGCCCTTTTTGCTCTTTTGACCCCGACTGCCTATGCCGTCAGGTTCGCAAATATTTGACCAGCGCCGCGATCGCGAGCACGAGGGTGACAAGCACCAGGACCCAAATGAGCGCCATGCCGCCCATCATCCACATTGAACCGTCCATCATCATCACAATCATCCCTCCCGCCGCCGCTGCCACCGGCGATTGCGAGGGGAACTAGTTCGCCATGTACGCCCGTCAAGGCGAACTCGATCAGCCCACGAAGGCAGTGGCTTGCCGGTCAATCAAGGCACGTTCAACGCTATCGACGAACGAGTTCATAATAGGCTTCTGTCAGAACATGCTGACCGCGCGGTAACTCCGGAAGGGCAAGGCTTTAATCCAGCGCCTCCAGCGCCCGCAGCAAGTGTTCCGCGACATCTGATCTGCCTTGCCGATATGCCTCTCTAACAGGGCCAGTAGCTGCCTTTCGACATTCATGGTTCGGTCCGCCATTGGACGACCTCCGGAGGACGACCTCCGGAAGTTAGCAATAAGCCTGACGGTTCCAGCCACCGGAAGGTCAAGCGCTCCTTTCAAGAAGGTAGAACAGGTTGAGAGCGCTTGTTGAACCGCAGCCGAGTTGTCGCCCGGCTCTACTCTCCTCCGCCGCAGCCGTCTGAGAGATCCCAGACGTCGACGACCTGCTTGCCGGTGAAACCGTGCTCGCGGATCAGGAACTTCGCCAGCCCGCCATACACTTTCCAGCGCCAGCATTGGCAGCAGCATGGGCCTTTCTCGTTGGAATTGGCCATCGCATAGTCGTAGGCCTGCTGCTCTTCGCCGGAGAGTTTCACATCGTAGTAGGGCATCATCTTCTGTGCGATGCCGGCCGGAATATCGTACGGATCGCTTGGGATCATCGCGATCTCGCGGTACCTGGCCAGGCCGCTCACCTGCTCGGCATAGCGCTTCGTCTCCATCGGGCTGCAGCACGAGCCCGTGATCCGCGACGTTGCCGGCATGGTCGCGATCGATTCCGTGAACTTGGTCGAACACGTGCTGTTGCCGTTCTGGCTGAGATATCTGAAACGGCGTGCCAGATCGGGATCCTCAGCGGCGATCGCCAAATCCGGCCCCTTGAGCAGGCTCACGACCGCAGCGGCGCCAAAGGCGCTTCCCAGAACAACAGTCCGTCGGTTTGGGCAAAATATTCGGCTCATTTGCTGGTCCTCGCCTGCTCGATCAGTTTCTTCATCGTTGCGAGGTCGGTCGCGCCGGGGAAAATCTGCTCGCCAACGACGAAGCTTGGCGTTCCGCTGATCTTCAGCGCCTGGGCAAGTTGCGTATTCCGGTCGATCGACGCCTGGATATCGGGCTGCTGCATGTCGGTCTTCAGTTTAGCCACATCGAGACCGACGTCGGCAGCCACCTTCAGCACGACCGCTTCGGTCACCCGCGTCTTCACCGCATACAAGGCCTTGTGGAACGCCATGTATTTGCCCTGGCGCACTGCGGCGAGAGCCGCCTTGGAAGCAAATACGGAATCCGTGCTGAGGATCGGGAATTCCTTGTAGACGATCTTGAGCTGCGGATCGTCGGCCATTGCTTGCGCCATGATCGGCGCAACCTGCCGGCAATAGGGGCAGTTGTAGTCGAAGAACTCGACCATGGTGACGTCGCCTTCGGCGTTGCCGCCGACCGGGCTCGCCGGGTCCCGGAAAATCTCGTCCGCCTTGTCCGTCAAAGCGGCTTTCGCCTCTTTTGCGGCAGCCTCGCGCTGGCGGGCGTCGAGGCTCTGCAGCGACTGCACGAGCACCTCGGGATGCGCAAGAATGTAGTCGTGAATGCGCTGGTCGAACTGGTCCTGGGACATCTCGCCCGCGGCGATCGCCTGATTGTGGAGACCGAGCGCGAGCCAGATCGTCGCGCCGGCCAGCATGACGGCACGGGCCATTTTGCCGACGGCTCCGCTCAATGGATTGGACTTGTGGGTCACAGGGTTCTCCTTCCCTCTGTTTCGCCGGACCGCCGGCACGTGCAAATGATGCCTCAGAACATGCCCTTGATTTTCGCCCACCATCCCGTTTCCTGCTCATGGTGCGGGCGCTCGACATTGTTGGTAAGCGCATTGACGAATGTGACGAGATTGACCGATGCGAAATCCAGGCCATGGAAATTCGCCCGCCAGCGGCCCTCCTTGTCGATCACATGGGTGATGGTGCCGTGCATCTGATAACCATCATCCGTCAGCGTGAACTTGTGGCCGAAGGCCTCCGCCAGTCTGCGGGTCGCATCCTCCGGCTGATCCTCCATCGTGGTCAGGAACAGCCAATTGACGGGATCGAGCCCGTGCGCCGGCCCGTATTTGCTGAGCACGTCCGGCGTGTCCCTGGTCGGGTCGGTGGTGATGGTCACAAAGCTGACCCGGTCCTTCATCGGCGTGCCGTTCACCATTTTCTGGATCTCGGCGATCTTCTCGGCATGAAGAGGGCACACATCCGGGCACGACGTGTAGATGAAGTGGAGGACGACCACCTTGCCGCGCAGATCGGCCGTCCGCACGACACGCCCGTCGGCGGTGCGCAGCGTGAAATCAGGCGCCGGCTTGTCGATCGGCTGGAAATATTTCTCGTCGGCCTCAAGCGTGGCGTCGATTTCGTCGAGCGAGTGGGCTTGCGCCTGATACGAAAAGCCCGCGGTCAGCGCCGCAATGGCAATTACGCTTAGCAGCAAGCACCTCCATTCGTTCAAAGCCGATGCAACGCAGCGAGCCTTTAGCCCGAACATATCTGTCCCTTTCTCACTTGGCGGCGATGCGGCTGCGGATGAAGTCGACCATGTCGGGGGCGTCCCATTCGGCCGGCCCAATCAGCCGGCCGATCTCCTTGCCGTCGCGGTCGACCAGCAGGGTTGCCGGAAGGCCGACGGTGCCGATGGCGAACATGGCCCTGCCCGAGACGTCGATGTTGAGGGCGAGGTGCTTGATGCCGATGTCGGCGAAGAACTTCTTCACAATCTCAGGACCGGCGCGGTCCATGGACAACGCGACGACCTCGAAATCCGGACCGCCG
Organism: Mesorhizobium sp. M0816; assembly: GCF_040320005.1. Taxonomy (NCBI): domain Bacteria; kingdom Pseudomonadati; phylum Pseudomonadota; class Alphaproteobacteria; order Hyphomicrobiales; family Phyllobacteriaceae; genus Mesorhizobium; species Mesorhizobium sp. M0816. The sequence continues at coordinate 148,972 of NZ_JAMYOT010000007.1, forward strand.
AGTTTGGCCTGTAGGCGATCGAGCGTCGGCATCTCCTTGCGGCAGGGCGCGCACCATGTCGCCCAGACGTTAAGCAGCACGACCTTGCCGTGGAAATCCGCAAGCATTTTCGGCTTGCCATTGCCATCCTCGAAGCTGATTTCCGGCACGGGGACGGGCGCCTCGTGAACGGCAAAGTTCTGCGGCGGCTCAGCGGCTGATACCGGCCACGAAAACGCCAGCAGCATGCCAACCAGGACCATGGCTAGTTTGCTCACAATGTCCTCACTCGGTCGCGTAGACGGTGGGCGCCTTGCCGTCCTTGGTGAAGGCGTAGACGACGAAGGGGCCTTGCTTCTCGCCACCCATGCCTGGGGCGCCAGCCGGCATGCCGGCGAGCGTTATGCCGGTGATGGCAGGGCGCTCGGTCAAAAGCTTCTTGACGATCTCGACCGGCACCAGGCCATCGACGATATAGCCGTCGACCATCAGCGTGTGGCAGCCTTCGAGGTCGGCCGGCACGCCGGCATCGCTGCTGATCTGGGAGAGATTGTTGACCGGCTTGATGTCGACCTTGAAGCCGTTGTGCTCGAGATAGTTGGCGTAGGACTCGCAGCAGCTGCATTGCGGGTTCTTGTACATGACGGCGTTGATCGTTGCGGCGAAGGCGGGCAGCGGCGTTGCGATCAGCAGGGACAGTGCGGCAAGGCGGTAGGTCAGTTTCATTGCAGTTCTCCTTGGTTGGATAAAAGTTTCAGGTCACGCGGAACGTCGTCATCAGGCCGGCCATCTGGTGATCGGCGACATGGCAGTGCAGCATCCAGTCGCCTGGATTGTCGGCGACGAAGGCGCATTCGATCGTATCCTTGGGGGCGAGCAGCACCGTGTCCTGCCATTGCCGGTGCGGCACCGGCGAGCCGTTGCGCGAGATGACCGACAGGCTGAAGCCGTGGACATGCATCGGGTGCCACCAGGCGGTTTCGTTGCGCATGGTGAGATGGCAGGTCACACCGCGTTTCAGCGTGAACTGCGGCGCCATGCCGGCATGGCCGTCGCCGGTCATCGACATGCCGTTGATCGCCCAGGCCGCACCGCCGTTCATGCCCATCATCCCCATGCCCATCATGCCGCCGACGCCCTTGAGCTTGCCGCCGCCCATCATGCCGCCCTGCAGGACGATCTCCTGGCGCTCGGCGCCAGCGAGGTCGGGCTGGGGCAAGGGGTTGCGCGGCAGGCCGACAGGCGTGTCGAGCGGATGGGTTCTCAGCGGCGGCGCTGCGTCATAGGCCAGCGTGGTCAGCGTATAGGCGAGGCCGTCGTAGAAATCGTCGATCACCGCGTGGCGGCTGCCGGGGTGGCCCTGCATGTCGAGCACGATGTCGATGCGCATGGCGGGCGCCAGCACCAGGCGACCGCCCTCCGGTTCATGCGGATCGCAGGGCTGGCCGTCGATGGCGACGACGACCGGACGGTGGCCTTCGAAGCGCAGCGCCATCATGCGGGCAAGCGAGGCATTGGCGAGCCGCAGCCTGACGCGCTCGCCGGCCTGCACGCTCCGATCGCCTGGCCCCGTGCCGTTGACGGTGACGACATTGCCGACGCGGCCCGACATCGACGCATCCATGGCACTGCCGAAGCCGCCGGCGATCTGCCCATCGGCCGCAAGCCGCCAGTCCTGCAGCAGCCACAGAATGTCACGGTCGACGGCGACCGGCTCGACCTCCTCGACGACCAGTGCGCCGGCAAGGCCACGGCCGAGCTGGACCAGGCTGTTGGCGTGCGGGTGATACCAGAAGGTGCCGGCATCGGGCGGGGTGAATTCATAGATGAAATTTTCACCTGGCCTGATCGGCTTCTGCGTCAGGCCGGGCACGCCATCCATGGCGTTCGGCAGCCGGATGCCATGCCAGTGAACCGTGGTGTCTTCGTCCAGTCCGTTCTCGACGATGATCCGAGCGGGCTGCCCCTGGCGCAAGCGCAGTGTCGGGCCGGGGATCGTGCCATCATAGGCCCATACCGGAGTGCGCGGACCATCAGGGCCGGCGAACCGTGCCTGGCTCGGCGCCACCCTGATCCGGTATTCGCCCGTGGCCATCGCCAGCGTAGGGCGGATCGGCGCGGCGGCAATGCTTGCTGCCGCAAGCAGGAATTTGCGGCGCGTTATGAACGGATTTGAAACGGAATTCACTTTTGTGACCCTTGCGGTAACCGACGGCGAACGTCGCGACGTCGATTGAATTGCTACCGCGCCCGCTGCGCAGTACGCGCAACCGGGCGATCAAACGCCGCTAATCAGCCGTGGAACGGCAGAAACGGCGTCAGACGAGAGCGCTGGGTCTTGGAGGGAATGGCTCGGGCAGCAGACTTCGCCCGTGCAGGAACGGGGCGGGACGCGCCGACGGCAGCTCGGGCTGCGGCAGTCCCGTCACGGGGAGAGCCTCCGGCAGCACCGCCAGAACCGGTGCGACACAGGTCGGCGCACATTGCATCGGTTTGTCATTGCCGGCCGAGCCCTTGAGGCAAGCGTTGCAGTCACCGTCCCTGGCATCGGCCATCTTGGCCATGTCGGCGTCGGTGGTGCCGGTATCTGCGGCCATGGTCATGCGGCCGTCGACTCCCATCCTGGCCGACATCACAGCAGCCTGAGCGGCGGACAGGCTGAACCCGGCGGTCACGATGACCGCGAGAAGCATGACCAGAAGGTGTTTTGGTGACAGGCGTGCCATCATCCGCTCAGGTTGACCGTAAAATGCGGCTTTTGCAAGCTCCGGATGCCGCGACATCGGGGCTGACGCGAGCTCTGCTCTGGCAAATCAATGGTGAGGATGCTCGCATTTATCGTGATCCGCCAGCACTTCGATGACACGGCATTCGCAGACTTTTCCGTGCCGGCAGCCTTCGACCATATGCTCCAGCTCGGCTTTCAACGCTGTAAGGCTGCGTATCCGCTGAACCACGTCGGCCAGACGCGCCTGGGCAATGGCGTCGGCGGTCGCACAAGGCTGGCTGGGATTATCCTGCAGCGTCAGCAGCGCCCTGATGGCTTCGATCCCGAACCCCAACTCGCGCGCGTGCCTGATGAAGGCGAGCCGGCGCAAGTCTGCCGCTTCATACTGCCGGCGATTGGCTTCGCTGCGGGCAGCGGCAGGAAGCAACTCTATCTGCTCATAGTAGCGGATGGTTGGAACCTTCACGCCGCTGTGTCGGGCCGCTTCACCGATGGTCACACCTGCTGGCATTTCGCTTGCTCCTCTAGTCGCTAGAGGATGTAGCGTCGCGCTCGAAGATACAAGAGGTTCACCATGGCTGCGACCAAACAACAGACCCGCTACCGCGTGGAAGGCATGGATTGCGCCGGTTGCGCCAGCAAAATCGGTACGGCCGTGCGGCGGATGCCTGGTGTTCAGGACATCAACGTATCCGTTTCGGCGGGCACTCTGACGGTCACTCATACTCCCGAAAGCAATCTCGGCGCGATCGAGAGGAAGGTCACCGGCCTCGGCTACGCCGTCGCTCCGCTGACCTCCAAGCCTGGGACGCCGGCGTCCGATCAATCCGACAACCATGCCGACGGAAGGCGCAATCACGACGAGAACGTAGCGGGGTTACATGATAACGATGATGCGCCGGCGTCGGAGCTATGGTGGGACAGCGCCAAGGGCCGCCTGGCCATCGCCAGCGGGGTCGCCTTGGCCGTGGCTTTCGCGATTGATTACGCCTGGCCTGCGACCGGCCCGTGGGCCTTCATCGCCGCAATGCTGCTCGGCCTGGCTCCGATCGCGCGCCGAGCGGCCATGGCCGCAGCGGCAGGCATTCCGTTCACAATCGAAATGCTGATGACTGTGGCGGCGGTCGGGGCCGTCATCATCGGTGCCGGCGAGGAAGCGGCGACGGTGGTCTTCTTGTTCCTGATCGGCGAGTTGCTCGAAGGGGTTGCGGCCGGCAAGGCACGGTCCAGTATTCAAGCGCTCACGACCCTCGTTCCCAAAACCGCGTTCGTCGAGAAAGACGGCCAGACCCGCGAGGTGCCGGCCGAAAGCCTGGCTGTGGGCGCCATCATCCTCGTGCGGCCGGGCGACCGGATTCCGGCTGACGGCGAGATCACCGAAGGCGGGAGCGCCATCGATGAATCACCCGTCTCCGGTGAAAGCGTGCCGGTGCGCAAGGACGTCGGCGACACGGTCTTTGCCGGCACTATCAACGGCGACGGCGTGCTGCGCGTCAAGGTGACGGCGACCGCCGCAGACAACACGATTGCACGCGTGATCAAGCTGGTCGAGGAGGCGCAGGAAAACAAGGCGCCGACCGAGCGCTTCATCGATCGCTTTTCGCGCTGGTACATGCCCGGCGTTGTCGCCGTCGCGGCGCTCGTGGCCGCCACACCGCCGCTGCTCTTGGGCGGCGATTGGAACGAATGGATATACAAGGGGCTGGCGCTGCTGCTCATCGGCTGCCCGTGCGCGCTGGTCATTTCAGTTCCGGCGGCGATCGCGGCGTCGCTTTCGGCCGGAGCCCGGCGCGGCCTGCTGATGAAAGGTGGGGCGGTGCTGGAAGGGCTCGCGACCATCACCGCCGTGGCGCTCGACAAGACCGGCACGCTGACGCTCGGCAAGCCGCAGGTCACCGATGTCGTTACGGTGGGTGCCAGTGAACGCGACATCCTTTCGCTCGCGGCAGCGCTTGAGATCGGCTCGAGCCATCCCCTCGCTTTGGCCATCCTCCAAAGGGCCAAAGCCGGCAACATTCCCGTGCCGCCTGCCGCCGAAGCCAAAGCGATCGGCGGTAAAGGGGTTATCGGTCGTGTCGGCGGCAAGAACCTGTTTCTGGGATCGCCAGTCGCGGCGGGCGAGATAAACCCGCTGCCAGCAAACCAGGCGGCGCGCATCGTGGCATTGAACGATGAAGGCAAGTCAGTGGCGGTGCTGCTTGTAGACAACGCGCTGGCCGGCTTCATTGCCATGCGCGACGAACCCCGGCCGGATGCTTTCGCCGGGCTAAAGGCGCTGACCAATGCAGGCATCAGGACAGTCATGCTAACCGGCGACAATAAGCGCACGGCGGCTGCCATCGGCAAACAGCTCGGCATCGAGGTGCGCGCCGAACTGCTCCCGGAGGACAAGCAGGGCATCCTCGGCGAGTTGAAGGGGCAGGGGCTTAGGGTAGCCAAGGTCGGCGACGGCATCAACGATGCGCCGGCACTTGCCGCGGCCGATGTCGGCATTGCCATGGGCGGCGGCACCGATGTGGCCCTTGAAACGGCTGACGCAGCGGTGCTGCATGGACGCGTCGGCGACGTTGCGGCCATGATCAGGCTGTCCCACGCAACCATGGCCAACATCAAGCAGAACGTCACCATTGCGTTGGGCCTGAAGGCAGTGTTCCTGGTGACGACGATCGCCGGCATCACCGGCCTCTGGCCCGCCATTCTCGCGGACACCGGGGCGACGGTGCTGGTGACGGCCAATTCCATGCGGCTGTTGCGTTGGAAAAGCAGCTGGTAAGAGCGACAACGGCATCATGCCAAGGGCAGACCATGCAGCAAGCCATCACGTCGGACGGCCTTCGCCGGGTGGTGCTTGTCGTCGCACTGCTGAACCTGGGTTATTTCGGCATTGAATTCGCCGTCGCGCTGGCGATCGGCTCGGTGTCGCTGTTCGCCGACAGCGTCGATTTTCTGGAAGATGCCTCGGTCAATCTCCTCATACTGCTCGCCATGGGATGGTCGCTGCGTGCCCGCTCGCGGGTCGGCATGGCGCTGGCGCTTATCCTGCTGGTGCCGGGCCTGGCGACGCTGTGGACCGCGTGGGAAAAGTTCAACATGCCGGTGCCGCCGCAGCCAACGGCTCTGACGCTGGCGGGGTTGGGCGCTCTCGCGGTCAATCTGTCATGCGCCTACATGTTGGCGCGCTACCGCCATCACAGCGGCAGTCTTACCAGGGCGGCATTCCTCTCGGCCCGCAACGATGCGGTCGCCAATGTTGCGATCATACTGGCCGGATTGGTGACGGCCTTCCTGTGGCGCTCGGCGTGGCCGGATCTGATCGTCGGCCTGGGAATCGCGGCACTGAATGCAGACGCGGCGCGCGAGGTCTGGGAGGCAGCTCGGGAAGAGCACCGGGCCATTTCGTGAACTCCAAAACGCTCAGCGCGCTGCCGATTGCCACTCCGCCAATGCAGCAGTCAGCCGGAAACCTGCGCGATCTCTAATATAATCGCACCCTTTCAAAGCGGGCGGAGGGAGAACCGCTCATAAGTAAAAATCGGAGGAAAACCATGAACAGCATGAGCCTCACCACATTTGGACGAAGTCGACCGGGTCGAAGCGGTGAAACGATGAACCGCTCAAGGCCACGCACGTCATCAAAAGGCCCGCGTCCCTGATGGAGGACGCGGGCCCGATTTTCGGCGGCATGCCCTAGGCAGGTATCAAGACGGCGATGCGGTGGATGCCGACCACCTTGCTGGTGTTGGCTGCCTCGTCGGTCTTGCCCTTGGAGCAGGTGTACACGTCACCTTCCTTGAGCTTGAATTCCTTGTCCGCCTTCTTGATCGTGAATTCACCGGCAGCAATGGTGCAGACCATGTCGTTGTCCATCACCATTTGAGGGGCGGCTGCTCCGGGCTGAAAGACTATATCGACAATTGAGATGCTCTTGTAAGCGGGGATATCGGAATTGCCGGTGCCGACCTCGACCAATCTGACGCCGGGGGCTATCTCCTTGCCTTCCTTCGGGCCGTATTTCTTGACCTTTGCAGCAGCCGCCAGCGTGAACAAAGGCGTTACCGCTGCCGCCGTCACGCCAAGCGCGATTGCAGACCTGCGATTTATGGTTTTCATCGCATCCTCCCATTTTATGTTTGGCCACGCACCAATGCGCATGACCACAATATATTAACACATATGCAGATAATTGCAGCACGGCGTTTCGGAGCTTCCGGGAGCGAACCGCCTCCCGGTCGAATGCGACCGAATAGCAAACAATTCCATGCTATGCTGACGAGCCATCAAACGGACGGCGGGGGATAGCAATGTTGGAAACGGACAAGGTATTCGCCGGCTCAATTCCGGAAAACTACGACCGCTATATGGTGCCGTTGATTTTCGAGCCGTTCGCCGCAGATCTTGCACGACGGGCAGCGTCCTTGTCGCCAAGCGCCGTTTTGGAAACCGCCGCGGGCACCGGGGTTGTCACCCGCGCATTGGCGCCAAAACTGTCGCCCGGTGCAAGCTATGTCGTAACCGACCTCAACCAGCCGATGCTCGACTACGCCGCTTCGCGGCAAGCTCCCGACGATCGCATCAAATGGCGTCAGGCGGATGCTCTGGCGCTACCGTTTGAAAATGCGGCCTTCGATCTCGTTTGTTGTCAGTTCGGCGCGATGTTCTTTCCCAACCGCTCATCTGCCTATCGCGAAGCCCGGCGAGTCCTGAAGCCCGGAGGACATTTTCTATTCAGCGTATGGGATCGCATCGAAGAGAATGTATTTGCGGACGATGTGACGAATGCCCTGGCGAGGATTTTTCCGAACGATCCGCCGCGCTTTCTGGCACGCACGCCGCATGGCTACCACGATACGGCACTGATCCGTAGCGAGCTGGAGGACGCAGGTTTTTCCGGTGCGGTGATCGAGACGAGAGCCGAACAAAGCCGTGCCTCCTCGCCGCGCCTTCCGGCCGTTGCTTATTGCCAGGGCACTCTCCTTCGCAATGAAATCGAGGCCAGAGAGGCGGGAAAACTGGACGCTGCAACCGACTATGCCGCAGCCGCCATTGCAGACAGGCATGGCAGCGGCAAGGTTGCCGCCAAAATCCAGGCTCACATAGTGGTGGCTGTGGCCTAGGTGTTGGATATCCCGCTCCGGCACTTGGCGACATTCAGCTGCTGCGCGGCAAACATCTTGCCGCTGTCCCGAATTCTCAGACGTTAATCGTTCATTCGCCGAGTGGCAGGTCGACAAGTGCCCGCTCGATAATCGCCGGTCTGATCGATCGCCGGGGCTTGATGGCGGCGGCTGCCGGCCGCAAGATTCTGGTCGGCCCGGCTTCACTTTCGCAGCCATGGCCGACTCCGCCCAGCAAGGTCTAGTCATTTCGCTTTCTTGACTCGGCCGACAAAAACGGGCAGCAAAGTCATCATTGGAGGGCAGTTTTGCCAACTATGCAGGTTTTGGAGGGCGTTTTTCGGTGTGACCGTCGCCCAATCGGCGGTCGGTAGAGGGATTGGTTAACCAACTTTGTCCATCTTTTGAATCAATCGGCAACAGACGCAAAGCGTGCTGGGGGCACCAGGCGAACTGTGAATGTCACGGCTGCGAAATCCGCTAGCCGGCATCGGCCGATTGAGAGTGGTTGAATGGCGTTTGTAAGTGCGAAAACCCGGGGTGACAGTCCTGCAACTGGATTGACTTCGATGAGGCCCGGCCTACGCTGGGTCGCGGTTCCGGCCGTCGGCGCAGCCATTGCTTTATGGTCGGTGGCGACTTTGGCCGGCCTTTATTCAGTGGGAACCTCGCTCAGCGCCGCTTCCAACGGTCTCCCGCAAAGCCTGCTCGCGCCGCGCACCATCGCGCTTGCCGATCCTCGCCGCAGCCTTGCAAAGGCGCAGGCCCCGACATGGGCCGCGGCCAACGCGGCGCTGTCGGCCAAGCTGCTGCAGCACGGGTGCGATGCCAACTGCCTGCGGTCGGCGTCGAACTTCGTCCACCAGGGAAAATCGGCCCGCCTCAAGCGCAACACCGTGCCGCTTGTCGCCGATGCGTCGCGGCAATCGAGCTTCGACGACGTGGTCGCCAAGGCCGCGCTGTCGCCGCAAAAGCTTGCCGCCGCCTTTGCCCGTGCCTCAGCCCGCTCTCCCGTCATGCTCGCCAGCCTGCCGGCCCACGCCCGGTTCGCCGAGCCGGTACGCATACCCGACCCGAACGGCCCGGCACCGGTGCGCTTCGGGCCGGAGGTGGCGGAGATCGAACGCTCGTCGCGCCTGGCGCTGGCGCTGGCGAATACATTGCCGGAGCAGATGATCGATGTGCTCCCGGCAGCCATCGCGGCAAGCGAGCCCGCGGCTTCGCAAGAGCCGCAAGAACCTGAGGTCCAGCTAGCCTCGCTGCCGCCGCAAGACGACATGCCCGACAGCATTCCGCTGCCGACGCTGCGTCCGCGGGCGGACATCGATAAGCCGGCCGAGGCGCCGCGGGCTCAAGCGTCAAGAGATCAGGCGCCAAAAGACCAGGCGCCAAGGGCCCAGGCGCAAAAGGATCAAGCATCGAAAACGGAGCCGCCCAAGGCGCAGACCTCTAGGACCGCCAGGGCGAGCAAGGTGCAGACGGCCGACGCTCCGCCGGCCGAGACGCTACCCGGCAGCCTGTCGCCTCGCAATTCGTCACAAGCGGCAGTGCCGGCCGTGTCGGGCAAGCCGGGCAAACGGTCGAAGACGCAGGGCGGCGACATGCTGGCCTATGCCAAGCCCGACATGCCTTCCGGCGGTCTCGGCGGAGCCTTCAGGAACCTGTTCACCACGCCCAACATGGGTACTGGCGTCGCCGTCTACGACATCTCGGCCAAGACCGTCTATATGCCCGACGGCTCGCGGCTGGAGGCACATTCGGGACTGGGCGCGATGGTCGACCAGCCACGCTACGTCCACAAGAAGAATGTCGGCCCGACGCCGCCGGATACCTACAATCTGACGATGCGGGAATCGCGCTTTCACGGTGTCGAGGCGATCCGTCTGACGCCGGCCAGCGGCAGCAACAAATATGGCCGCGACGGCCTGCTCGCCCACACCTACATGCTGCGCGGCGGGCGCGCCGAATCCAATGGCTGCGTCGTCTTCAAGGACTATGCCCGCTTCCTCGCCGCCTACAAGAAGGGCAAGATCAAGCGGCTTGTAGTCGTGCCGCGGCTGTCGAAGCCGCTGACACGCGTCGCCCAAGAGGGGCGAGGCGCTTAGATTGCTCGCGGGCGGCGGAGAATGAAAGCCGCTCTGTAGCGTTCCTTCGCGCCCCCCTCTGTCCTGCCGGACATCTCCCCCACGAGGGCGGAGATCGGCAGTTTTCACGCTCCGCTCATTCCTGCAACGTTGGCGATTTGCGAAAACCGGCGTGATATCCAATCTCCCCCCAAGTGGGGGAGATGTCCGGCAGGACAGAGGGGGGCGCTGTCCCGCCGGCATCGCTGGCTTTGCAGTGTGGACTTCCCCGCCGGATTTCCAACAGATTGTCAGCAGCCGGCCGCGAAACGGTTTTCATTCCCGGCCGAGGATATTATGACTGACCCGTAGGGGCGGCTCCAGCTTCAAACAATCACGAGGACATCATGACAATACGCGCTGTCGTTTGGGGCGAGAACATCCATGAGCGGACCAACGAGGTGGTCGCGGGCATCTATCCCGACGGCATGCATGCGACGATCGCCAATGCACTGAAGCTCGACCCGGAGATATCAGTGTCGTGGGCAACGCTGGAGCAGCCGGAGCATGGGCTGCCGGCCGACCGTCTGGCCGAGACCGATGTCTTGCTGTGGTGGGGGCACAAGGACCATGGCGCCGTCGCCGACGAAGTGGTCGAGCGCGTGGCGCGCCGCGTCTGGGAAGGCATGGGGCTGATCGTTCTCCATTCCGGCCATTTCTCGAAAATCTTCAAGAAGCTGATGGGCACGCCCTGCACGCTGAAATGGCGCGAGGCCGGCGAGCGCGAACGGCTCTGGGTGACCAGCGCAAGCCATCCGATCGCCGCGGAACTTGGCGAGTATTTCGAGCTCGAGAACGAGGAGATGTACGGCGAGCAGTTCGCCGTGCCGGAGCCGCTCGAAACCGTCTTCATCTCCTGGTTCCAGGGCGGAGAAGTATTCCGGTCGGGGCTGACCTATCGTCGCGGCGCCGGCAACATCTTCTATTTCAGGCCAGGCCATGAGACCTATCCGACCTATCACGACGCCAATGTCCAGAAGGTGCTGCGCAATGCGGTGAGATGGGCGCACAACCCGCAAGGCGCCAATCCGGCCATCCTCGATGCGCCGAACGTGCCGGTGGAAAAGGCGCTCGAGCCGATCGTCGAGCGCGGCGGAAAACTTCATTCCGCCGGCGAAGCCGGCTTCCGCTAGACGACAAATCCATGATCGAACAAGAAGATAAAGCCCTGTCCTAAGGATAAGAATCATGCGTCTGTTGATACTCGGCACCGGCTGGATGGCGGAGGAGCACGCCAGGCAGTTCGGCAAGATCGAGGGCGTCGAACTGATCGGCGCCGTCGATCTCGACCGCACGCGTGTCGACAAGTTTTCGGACATCTACGGTATCCCCAACCGCTTCGCGTCGCTGGACGAGGCGCTGGCATGGGGCAAGTTCGACGCGGTGGCGAACGTGACGCCCGATCGCATCCACCATCCGACCACCATGATGCTGATCGCGGCGGGCAAGCCGGTGCTGTGCGAGAAACCGCTGGCCGAAAATTGCCAGAAAGCCAGTGAGATGGCCGATGCGGCCGAGCGGGCCGGCATCATCAACATGGTCAACCTGACCTATCGCAATGTCGCGCCGCTGCAGAGAGCGCGCGCTATGGTGCTGGCAGGCGAGATCGGCACCGTCAGGCATGTCGAGGCGTCCTATCTGCAGAGCTGGCTGATATCCAAGTTCTGGGGCGACTGGCGCACCGATCCGAAATGGCTGTGGCGGCTGTCGCGCGGCCACGGCTCCAATGGCGTGCTGGGCGACGTCGGCATCCACATTCTCGATTTCGCCAGCTATGGCGCGGCGCTCGACATCGACCATGTGTTCTGCCGCCTGAGATCCTTCGACAAGGCGCCCGGCAACCGGATCGGCGAATACGAGCTCGACGCCAACGACAGCTTCACCATGGCGCTTGATTTCAGCAATGGCGCCTTCGGCGTCGTCCATGCCAGCCGCTGGGCAACCGGCCATTTGAACGAACTCCGCCTGCGCATCTACGGCGACAAGGGCGGCATCGAAGTCGTGCACAATCTGACCGGCTCGGAGCTGAAAGCCTGCATCGGCGAGGATGTCGAGAACGCCAAATGGCAAGTTCTGGACGCCGGAACGGTGCCGACCAACTACCAGCGCTTCGTCGATGCGGTCCGCAGCGGCGTCCAGGCTGAACCGTCGTTCCGCCACGCGGCCGAATTGCAGAAGGTCCTAGACCTCGCAGTCGTCTCGGATGAGAAGCGGGCCGAATTGAGCACCGATACGCAGCGATATCGTTCAGGGAATCGTGAGAGGAGCCAGCCATGATCACGCGGCGCGCCGAATGTTCCTGCGCTCAGCTGTCAGCCACCTGCTCGGGCGAGCCGGTACGCGTCTCGTCTGCCATTGCCTGGCCTGCAAGCGACGCACCGGCAGCGCGTTCAGCTTCAACGCGTGGTTTGAGGAAGGTGACGTTTTTGTCCAGGGCCGCTCGGCGGAGTTCACGCGCATTGGCGACGAGGGCGGCCGCGTCATCTACAGCTTCTGCCCGGATTGCGGCACCACCGTCCATTACCGGATCGACACGCAGCCCGGTCTGACCGTCATCCCGGTGGGCGCTTTCGCGGACCCTGCGTTCCCGCCGCCCTTCCTGTCCTTCTATCACGAGAGCCGGCGCTGCCAGTGGGTCGAGGTCCGAACCGAACCTTTGGCGACGTTCGGCTGAAGCCGCCGGCCACAGCCGGCTGACGTTTTAGGTCAAAACCCAATCATTCTGAACGACCGAGTTCGACCCGGTCCGACCGTACAAGGCATTTCAGGCGACGAAGTCGATCCATCACCGTGCGTGGCTCGATCGCGCCAAAACAAGGCATTGTGCGTCGGCTGAGCACGCTCCATCACACTTGCGCTCAACGGGGCACGACAAGTGCCGACGGTCCAATTGATCGCTGATAGTTACTACGTGCTGGCCATGCTAGAATTCAGCGTCCCCGACGCGGTTAAAATCGGGGAATTGCGACCGGTTGACGGCGCGGGAGGTCGACGCACAAACCACGAACAGACCACAGGGAGGAAGCAATGTTTCGGACACCAGTTCATCTTGCATTCTTGACAGCGTCGATTGTTGCCCTGCCATCTTACGCGGCCATGGCCGATGACACACAGATCGCGCGCGGCGAATATCTGGTTACGATTGCCGGCTGCAGCGACTGTCACACATCCGGTTACTTCTTCGGGAAGCCCGACATGTCGCACTTCCTTGGCGGTTCAGATGTGGGCTTCGAGATTCCTGGCCTTGGTGTCTTTGTCGGCCGTAATATCACGCCTGACAAGGAGACCGGTATCGGAAGCTGGACCCCGGAGCAGATCGTCACCGCGATCCAGACCGGCGAACGGCCGGACGGCCGCATCCTGGCGCCGATCATGCCTTGGCGCGATTTTGCGCATCTCACCGCGGATGACGCCATGGCGATCGCGGCATTCCTCCAAAGTGTGAAGCCGGTCAGCCACCAGGTTCCCGGCCCGTTCAAACCCGGGGAAGCGGTGTCGACCTTCATCATGCGGATTATGCCGCCGGGGGAAGCCGCAGCCGCTGCAACGAAGTAGGGCGGCTTTGATCGGAACGAGATTTTTCGCCGAATTTTTCGCCGAATAATGGGTGAATGTCCGCCTTGGAGGTGGTGAGGCCGATATCGGAACGGCAGAAATGGGTCGATCGAGCCGTTGCGCGAGGGGAGCTTTGAGAAGCGCCATGAATGTCGCGATATTGGCGCTACCTACTCGTTCCCGTCGACGAGACGAATGGCAGCATTCCACCCTTCCCGGTCCTCGGCGGCGGACGCGATGAACGGCTCGATTGAGCCCGAAACGAACTTCTGTCACATCGGTAATCTGCCGCCACCTCCTCAGCAAAATATGTGCTATTCTGAGGCTATGCCCGCGCCCTCCGACCGATCACCCGACAAGTCGCCGGAAGACGGTGCAGTTGCATCGGATCCGTATGCGGAGCTAGCCAATCGCGGCGATTGGTCCAGACTTCACCGCGAACTGTCAGACAGAGACCGCTGCAGTGAACTTGGCGGCGCCGAGCTCCAGCGCCTCGGGGAAACCGCCTACATGCTTGGGCGCGAGGAGGAATTCGTTCGGGACTACGAAAGGGCCTTCGAAGAGCATCTCCGGAACGGACGCGAACGATCCGCAGCGCGTTGCGGCTTCTGGATCGGGCTCACCCTGATGTTTCGCGGTGAATTCGCCCAAGGCAGCGGATGGCTGACGCGCGCCAACCGGCTGGTCGAGGATCATACGCAGGAATGTGCAGAACACGGTTACCTTCAGCTCCCAATGGTCGAACAAAGCCTCGCCGCCGACAGTCCGGACGAAGCATTCGCGCACGCAACACGTGCCGCGGAGATCGGACAGCGCTGCGAAGATCCGGACCTCTTGGCTATCGCGCGCCACCTTCAGGGGCGGATATTGATCCTGCGCGGCGACTATGTGCGCGGCTTCGAACTGCTGGACGAGGTGATGGTTTCGGTCACCTCGGGCCGGCTCTCACCAATCGTCACCGGGCTGGTCTACTGCAGCGTGATCGAGATCTGTCAGAAATTTCATGCCACGGGCCGGGCGAGGGAATGGACATCGGCGCTGGTCGGATGGTGCGCGGGACAGCCCGACATCGTTGCCTTCACCGGCAGATGCCTGATCCACCGGGCCGAAATCCTGATCCTCGACGGCCACTGGGACGAGGCCGGCCGCGAGGCCGGTGTCGCCAGCATCCGCCTTCAGCAGGGGCCCTCGAAGCACCACGCCGGTCCGGCATTCTACCAGAAGGGCGAGGTATTTCGCCTCCGCGGCCAATGGGACGAGGCCGATGCCGCCTATCGCGCAGCGAGCAGGCTCGGGTTCGATCCGCAGCCGGGGCTGGCGCTTATGCGATTTCAGCAGGGGCACGAGCAGCCGGCCCTTTCGGCGATCCGCCGCGCACTGCAGTCCGTCGACGACATGCCGGGCAAACTCCGCCTCTTGCCGGCTGCGGTGGAAATCACTCTCGCTGTCGGTTCGGCCGATGACGCTTGGGAGCTGTGCGAAACACTGCACGACTGCGCGCGCCAATATTCCGCGGATGCAGTCCGCGCCGCAGCCGCTGAGGCTACCGCGCGGGTGCTGATCCATGCTGGTCGAGCCGCCGAGGCATTGGCCCATATCCGGCGCGCGGTAGCGATCCTCTGGGAGCTTCGGGCGCCCTATCATCTTGCCCGGATGCGGGTGCTGACAGCGCGGGCCTGTCTCGCAACCGGCGATACTGAAGCGGCGCGGACCGAACTGGACGAAGCGATAAAACTTTTCCGCGAGCTCGGCGCGCGCCCCGACGAAGCCGTTGCCGGCAAGCTGCGGGTCACTATGACGGCGACAGGCAGCGAAGTTCTCACCCCCAGACAGACGCAGGTTCTGCGCCTGATCGCGTCAGGCCTGACCAACCCGGAAGTTGCCGGCGAGCTCGGTCTGAGCCAGCGGACGGTAGACCGTCACGTTAGCGATATCCTGACGCGGCTGAACGTGCGCACGCGCGCGGCAGCCACGGCCTATGCGGTCGAGCACGCCCTGATCGGCATGGACGTGTTTGGGTAATCCTACCCAAGCCAAAATTTCTCGTTGCGTGGGTACTTACGCCGAAGCGGGCAACCGTGGCGCGGGTCTAAACCTCATGGCGTGGTAAAGGCCGCAGGAGGTTTTCCCGATGCAAACGAATAATAACAACATGAGCGGGCCGGGCGGTGTCTGGCTCGCCACCGGAACGCTGCTGCTGGCGGCTGCGCTCGTCTTTCACGGGCCACCGGACGCGGATTTGTCTGTTCAGATGCAGAATATCGCCGAGGGCCATGGGCGATGGGCTACGGTCCATTGGACGGCGGCAGCGGCGCTGTTCCTGATCGCCGGCGCTTCGTTCCTGAACCTGGCGCTCAACCCCCGGGTCCGGCATTCGCCGATGCTGAGTTCTGCCTGGATGGTGATGGCTCTCGGCGCCCTGACCACGTTCTCCACCGCAGTCGCCGAGGCATCGGTGGTCGCGGTCGCGGCGGACCGGGGTGACACCAGCGCCTTCATGACCTGGTGGGCGTTTTCCGGCGGCATGGGTAACGGATTCTGGGCGCTCGCCCTGGCGACAGCGCTTGTCGCGTATCACGACGCCCGCGATGACGTCGGGATACTGCCCCGATGGGCCGCGATCGTCGGCTCGGCGTTCGGTATCCTTTCGGCAACCGGGTGGACACTCGGTGAGCAGCTCGGGATCGGCATCGGAGGTCCGATCTGGCTGATTTCCTCGCTTCTCATGTGCCTGTGGCTCGCGTGGTACGGGCTGTCCTCAAGGAGCCTCCGGTCGGGCAAGCCACAGCGCAAAGCGCCTGATCCAGCATCATCGTAAGACAGGAGGAAAAAATGTCCCTTCAAACGAAGGAAATCGAAGCGACGATCCACGACGTCCACGAATTCTTCACCGACTGGGTGACGGGCCGATGCCGTGGCGACGATGCGACGTTCAAGAAGAACGCGCTCGACCGGATCAGCGAAGATCTGGTCGCCATCATGCCAGGCGGCAGGGCGTTCGGGAAAAAAGACTTCGCAGGTTACATGAAGAGCATCTACGGATCGAATCCGGCCTTCCGTATCAAGATACGCGACATCCGGATCAGCCATCAAAGCGCCGACCTGGCGGTCGTGAACTACCACGAATGGCAACGCGACGCGAAGGACTCCGATCAACCGAACAATGGCCGGGTCACGACGATGGTGGTCCGCGATCGCGGCTACAGCCGGGGGCCCGAGATCTTGCAAGTTCATGAAACTTGGCTCCCAGCCGATGTCGTTCAGTCCGCGGATTTCGCGTTCTGAGAAGCGTCGGTCCGAAACGGGCAGAGAAAGGAATTGCGCTGGCGGGACCATCGGCTCTGCCGGCGCCATCGAGCCGGAACTGTGCTTCTTTCAGCCCGTCGGCTGGGTCGAGATCAGCGCCGACCCTCTGGCGACGTTTGGCTGAAGACGCCGGCCACGGCCGGCTGACGTTTTAGGTCAAAACCCAATCATTCTGAACGACCGAGTTGAACCCTCTGCAGACCTCTCGGCATGCTGTGTAAACCACGTCCGTTAGTTGATATTGAGGGCCAGGGACTCGGCCGCTATATTGAAAGCGTGATGCGCTTTCTCTAATTCGCAAGTTGCTTCTTCCGCCTGCCTGCTCGCTATTAACAATATTCTTGTCCGATTTTTTCGTTTGGGAGGCCGGCATGTCAGGATTGTAATCAATCAATTAGAGCGCCTAAAGACGGCGAAAGGGGAAGAGCTTTTGACTGCGGATCGGTTAGAGGATGGAAAGATTGCTAACGTAGCTCCACCGCCTATCCCGAGTGACAAGCGCATTAAGATTGAGCGTGGCGACAGAGCTGTGACCAAGGTCACGGTGCGCGAGTCCTAAGGTCGATTTCCACTCATCTCTGTCGCAGCCGGCAGTCAGCTAATTGAGTTGTTAGCCCTAATGCCGCAGGATCTTGCTGAGAAAAGCGCGGCTGCGGTCGGTCTTCGGGTTGGAGAAGAACTCGTCCGGCGTGCCGCTCTCGACGATGGCGCCGGCGTCCATGAACACGACGCGCTGGGCGACCTTGCGGGCAAAGCCCATTTCGTGCGTCACCACCATCATGGTCATGCCTTCCTCGGCCACCGCGACCATGACGTCGAGCACTTCGGAGATCATCTCGGGATCGAGGGCCGAGGTCGGCTCGTCGAACAGCATGATCTTGGGGCGCATGCCGAGGCAGCGGGCGATCGCCACGCGCTGCTGCTGGCCACCAGACAGCTGCGCCGGATAGGCGTTCACCTTGTCGGCAAGACCGACCTTGGCGAGCAATTCGCGCCCGGCCATTTCGGCCTCGGCGCGCGGGATCTTGCGGACATGGATCGGCGCCAGCGTGACGTTCTCGAGCGCCGTCTTGTGCGGATAGAGGTTGAACGACTGGAAGACGAAGCCGATCTCGGTGCGCAGCCGCGTCATGTTGGTGGCGGGGTCGCCGAGGCGCTGGCCGTCGACCGTCAGGTCGCCGTCGCGGATCGTCTCCAGGCCGTTGATGCAGCGGATCAGGGTGCTCTTGCCCGAGCC
The DNA here is from genome assembly GCF_040320005.1 of Mesorhizobium sp. M0816. Classification (NCBI taxonomy): domain Bacteria; kingdom Pseudomonadati; phylum Pseudomonadota; class Alphaproteobacteria; order Hyphomicrobiales; family Phyllobacteriaceae; genus Mesorhizobium; species Mesorhizobium sp. M0816. The sequence continues at coordinate 167,014 of NZ_JAMYOT010000007.1, forward strand.
GCTTGGGCCGCAGACGACGACCACTTCGCGCGGCTCGACGCTGAGCTTGATGTCCTTCAGCACGTTGAGCGTGCCGAACCACTTGTTGACGCCGCGAAATTCGATCATGCCGGTTTTGGTCATATTGCCGGACCCTTGAGGTTCGATGTCACAACTGCACCTCGCCATGCGCCGCGCCCATGCGTTGCTCCAGCCGGCGGGCTAGCATGATCAGGGGGTAGCAGACGATGAAGTAACCGAGCCCGACGAGGAAGAAGACCAGCAGCCCATTGGGTACACGCTGCACCACCAGCCAGCCGACGCGGGTGAGGTCGGTGAGGCCGATGGCCGAGACGACCGAGGAATCCTTGATCAGCAGCACATATTGCCCGACCAGCGGCGGCAGCACGATGCGCATCGCCTGCGGCAGCACCACCTGGCGCATGCGCTGCCAGCGCGACAGGCCGGACGCAAGCGCTGCCTCGACCTGGCCTGATGGCACCGAGCGGATGCCGGCGACGACGATCTCGCAGATGAAGCAGGCGGCCAGGTTGGTCAGCGCGATGATGCCGGCGGTGAAGGCGTCGAGCTCGATGCCGAGTTCCGGCAGGATGAAGAAGATCAGGAAGATCTGCACCAGGAACGGCGTGCCACGGATCAGGTCGACCCAGGCGCCGATCGCGCCGCTGATCAGCCGGTTGCCGCCGGTGCGCAGGATGCCGAGGCCGAAGCCGAGCAGCGTGCCCAGCACCAGGCTGATCAGCGACAGCACCACGGTCATGCCGAGGCCGCGCAGCGCGAGCGGATAGCTGCCGGCGACGCTTTGCAGCTGCTGCCAGATCATGTCCGTGCCCCCGCCAGGCCGAGCCAGCGCCCGGAGAGCGCCGCCAGCCCCTTCAGCCCGTAATAGAGCAGGAGGTAGAAGGCGGCGATGGTGATGAAACCTTCGGCCGGCATGAAGCGGTCGGAGGCGAGCAATTGTCCGGCGCGCGTCAGTTCGGCGACCGAGATCAGCGACAACAGGGCGGAATCCTTGACCAGCACGATTGCCTGGCCGAGCAGCGGCGGGATCGTCACCTTGAACGCCTGCGGCAGGATGACGAGGCGCATGCGCTGGACATAGGTCATGCCGGAGGCGACGCCGGCCTCCACCTGGCCGCGCGGGATCGACAGGATGCCGGCGCGGATGATCTCGGCGACGTAGGCGCCGCTGTTCAGCGACAAAGCGAGGATGCCGACGACGAACTCGGGCAGGACGAGGCCGAGCCGCGGCAGGCCGAAATAGAGGAAATAAAGCTGCGCCAGGAGCGGCGTGGCGCGCACCGCGTCGATATAGGCCTTCGCCGGGACGCGAAACAGCCGGCCGCGCTGCAGGTTCATTGCGGCGAGCACGATGCCGACGGCGAGCGCGCCGGCAAAGGAGAGGACAGACAGCCACACGGTCGTGACGAGGCCCTGCCCGAACAGGGGCAGATATTCGACGATGGTGCGGAAGCTGAAGTTTTCGAGCATGGTGGGGCGGTGAATGTGAATAGTGAATGGTGAATGGTGAATAGTGAATAGTGAAGTGTGAGTAGTGAGTAGGGTAGGGTAAGCTAGTAGCGAGTAGCGAGTAGCGAGTAGCGAGTAGCGAGTAGCGAGTAGCTCATCTCTACTCCCTACTCCCTGCTCCATACTTACTATTCACCATTCACCATTAACCATTAACCATTCACCCTACTCAGTGATCCTTCTTCCAGGCGTCGGAATTCACCCAGTAATCGAGGTTCTTCTGCAGGCGGCCGTCGAGGCTGACCTGGTCGAGGAACAGGTTCATCCAGACCAGCAGGTCCTGCTCGTCATAGCGCGTGGCGAAGGCCAGCGGCTCCTTCGACAGCATGTCCGGCATGATGATGAAGCTGCCGGCCGGATAGGCCGTCGACTGGCCCTTGACCGCCGAGACGTCGTTGACGCCGCAATCGGCCTGGCCGTTGTTGACGGCGTCGAGTAGCAGCGGGCCGCCGCCCTTGTAGCTCTTGATATCGGCATCGGGGAAGGCGGCCTTGGCTTCCTTCTCGCCGGTGGCGCCGAGCAGCACCGCGATCTTGGTGCCCTTGGCCTTGCAGTCCTCGGTGGACTTGAAGGCGGTCCCAGCCTTGGTGAAGACTGTGCTGCCCGTGTACATGTAAGGCTTGGTGAAGGCGACCTTCATGCCACGCGCCAATGTCGGCGTCATGTCGGCGACCAGAAGATCGGCCTTGCCCGACAGCAGCGCCGGGATCAGGCCGTCCCAGTCGAAGTCGAGGAAGGTGATCTTGACGCCCATTTCCTTGGCCATCAGTTCGGCGAGTTCGACCGAACTACCGGTGCGCTCGCCGGCAGCACCCACCAGCGAGAAGGGCGGGCCTTGCGTCTGCACGGCGACACGCAACTCACCGCGCTTGGTGATCTCGTCGAGGGTTCCCGCGCCGGCGGCAGCGGTAAGGCCGGCGAGCGCAAGTCCGGCGATGAAAAGCTTGGCAATGTTCATTTGGGCATTCCTCCTTGTTGTCGTTTGTCGTTCCACTTGTTGTTTCACCCCATGGGGTGCCTTTTGAGCGGCGGCGCCGTTGCCGGCGGCAACCACCGTTCGAAAATCTTCAATCCCAGCTCACCGTTTCGGCGACATTGATGCCGCGCCTGGCCAGCTCATCGAGGAAGCGGCCATCCGGCACATGCAGCAGCGGGTTGAGCAGGCCGGGCGCGGCAATCTCGCGCCGTGCCAGCATCTGCGCCACGATGCTGGCGGGATAGCCGACGCCGAGGCTCATGCCGAACAGGCCGGAGGCGAGGTCGCGCTCGATGACCAGCTCTGAGGTCACCGTCTTGCGGCGGCCGCCTTCGCTGCCGACAAAGACGTTGCGCATGACGCAAAGGTCCTTTTCGTCCGCGCCATATTGCAGTTGCGGGCCAAGCAGCCGGCCGAGGAATTCGCGTGGGCTAACGCCGGTGCCGGGCACCTTGTCCTCGGACAGGAAGCCGAGCTGCTTCAGCGGCGCCCAGAACGCCGACCAGCCGGGCCAGCGCAGCGAATAGCGGCCGGAGCGCTGCAGCCCCTTGGCGGCGGCGAGCATGCCGGCATAATGCGGCGCGTCGCCATTGGGGAAGGCTTCCAGCCTGCCCAGCCCCGCCACCTCGATCTCATGGATGAAACGATTGTCGTGCTGGCGGGCGGCCGGCACATCGACCCGTTTGCCGTCCTCGACCAGCACGCTGTCGCGGTTCTGGCTGACCAGAACCATGTCGAAATTCCAGCTCACCTTGTAGCGCAGCGGCTCGACCACCGCCTTCGGCTCGGGAATGCCGCCGCAGTAGGAATCGATCGCGGTGATGGTGTCGAACTGGCTGGCGGCGCGCGCGTAGAGCACCAGGTCGATGCCGGGGTCGAGCCCGCATTCGGTCACGATCGACACGCCGGCCTTTTCGGCCTCGGGAGCGAGATCGGCGATGGCCTTGCCGTAATTGGTGGTGACCAGCGGCGTGCGCGTCGCGATCGCCGCCTGCACCGCGTCGCGCATCAGCGGCTGCGGCAACAGGTCGATGACCGCACCGACGTCCTTCATCACCTCGGCCAGCGCCGGACCGATCGCGCCCTCCGGCACTACAAAACGCACGCGGGCAAGGTCGGTCAGGCCGCCGAGCCGCGCAGCGCCGCCGGTTGCAGTGTCGACGCAGACCACTTGCTCGACGCCGTCGCTGGCAACGAGGTCGGCGATAGCCGCCCGGCCTTGCAGGCCGAGCCCGCCGAGAACCGCGATCTTCATGCCATTTCCTTCCGCGTCTCGTCCGACCAGCAACCTTCCGGCAGGCTGACCCATTTGTTGCAGGACGCCATGACGACGAAAGTCTCGCTGCGCACGACCTCGCCCGGCTCGCCGGCGCCGGGGATCAGCTCGCTGGTGACGCGGTAGAGATCGGCGACATCGCCGGCCACGGTCACGTCGACGATGATGTCGAAGCGCCCGGTGACGACGGTGGCCGAGTTCACGAAAGGCAATTCGGAGATGCGCTGCGCCAGTTCCCGGGCCCGGCCGCGCCCTTGCGCGTTGATGCCGACGATGGCCGAGATCAGTTCGGGGCGCTCGGTCAGGTTGAGCAGCCCAACGATCTTGAGCAGGTTGCGGTCGAGCAGGTTGCGCAGCCGCATGCGCACCGTCGGCACCGAGATCGCCATCTTCTCAGCAAGGCGGTTGACGCCAAGCTGCGCGTCCTGCGACAGCAGCTTGACCAGTCGCCGGTCGGTCTGATCGAGATGTTCCCGCAAACGCTCAGGCTTTCATAAAAGGAAAGAAACGATTGGATTTTCTTTCAGATATGAAAATACCTTATGAGAGATTTTTAACAACGGCAAGAGCCATGTCATCCGCCATGGCTCTGTGCCTGTCGGCAATTTTCGTCGAGTGCGCCACATTTTGTTCTTGCTTTGTGCCGGCAGCTATGCTATTAATTTGGATATGGTGCCAATTTGGCTCCAACGACCCGTCCTCCCGAGGCGGGTTTTTGTTTCCGGATCTTTTGAAGGTTCAGCGCCGCCGGTCTAAGATTGGCGGGACAGCGTGGTTCCGCGGGGCGCAGCCGCAACTCATGCCTTCACGTGACGGGCGGAAAGGCTCATCCGCGAAATGGCCAAAATCGGCTTTTCAACAAAACTGTAGCTGGCCAGGGAGACGGCAATGCAGGCGGTGACAATAACCATGCCAGCAAGCCATGGTGATACGCTGACGCTTGCAACGACAGGAGCGGTCGCAAGCAGCACGATAGGATGCGTCAGATAGAGAGAGTAGGAGGCATCGCCCAACCTTGCCAGCAGGCGAGGAGCAAAAAGCCGGAAGTAGCTTTCCAGGCTGATGCAACCGGCGACAAGGATCAAGGCCGGGATTCCCTGAGCAAGGGTTCGCGGCAAGTTGAAGCCAAGTACCATCACCAGCATGGACACGATGGCGAACACGAGCGCCGAGACACCCAGGACGGTCGGCAAACGCGCCAGTCTGCCGACCAGGTGGCCGAGCGCCATGCCGGCAAGGAACTCAAACAGGATTGGCGTGGCATAGAAAAACAGCACAGTGTCGGCGGCGGGTTTGAAGACGATGCGCGCCGCTACGGCGATTGCAAAGACAACGCCGACCATGGCCATTTGCGTCAGCGTGCCGAAACGCATAGTCGCTGCGAACAGAATGTAAAACAGGATTTCCAGATTGAGCGTCCAACCCACGCCAAGCACCGGTTGGACATAGCCTGTGACCGTATCGAGATAGGCTATGAAAAGCAGGCTATTGGTGATCTGCTCAAGAAACACTGCACGACCGGCAAACAACCAAAGTGCGGCGACCATAAGGAAGGTCATAACCCAATAGAACGGAACGACGCGCGTGAAGCGCTGCATCAAAAAAGCACGGTGGTCGGCGCGTCTGTTCTCTGTCGAGAGAACCATTACAAAACCACTAATGACGAAAAACAGGTCGACGCCGCTGTTTAGAACGGGAATACGCAGATCGAGCATGCCCAGCGCGGCCGGAAGATGATAGATAACAACCATGAGAGCTGCCAGCCCCCGCAGTACCTGTATCGATGTATACTGTTGAATCCGACGCGGCGCAGCGTGATCATTCTGTGGAATGATGTTCATCAAAAAATGGTCCCCGGTGCAGGAGAGCATTAACATACGTGATCGTTGATGTGCCGATTAATTGTTGGTTTAATTAACACGTGAAGGTTTAGATAAGTTTTATTGATATAGCGTGCCGCCACACTTATGCTCGGCCGACTTTGGCCTGCCTCGTTGCCAAACTTGGCATCTCCCCAGTGAAGAGGAGATTGGCCGTTCCCGCGCTAACGGCTGGACTCGAAGATAGCGACGGCTGCCGCTGTCAGCGCAGCGTTACCGGGTGATACTGTTCCATCAGGAAGCTCCTTGCCGTCTTCCAGTCCGACGCGCGTCGACCAACGGCGTTCCGGCGCCTGGTGCACGAAAGGCCAGACCGTGGCGTCGGCGCCGTGCAGCAGGATTGCCCGGCGCATTCCGGCGCCGTCGAGCACGGCGGCGATATCGTCGCTGATCTCAAGCGCAGCGTCCGGCTCCTGCTCGGAGATTTCGATCAGGATGCGCAGCACGCGGTTGCCATGGTCGAGGCTCACCAGGCGTTCGGCGTCGGCAACGGAGGCGAGCCCGGCCTCGATGCCAATGCCGCGCTGGCGCAGACGGTCCATGACTGCCGGTGCTGCATTCTCGCTGAGATTGACCGAGGCATAGTCGGGCAGCTCGCTCCAGCCGGCGATCGCAACCAGCGTCCGCTGGTCGTCGTTCTCGATCCAGGCACCCGTCGACACGCCAATCAGCGTCCCCGGGCAGGCGCGGCGGAGCGCCAGCACCGTCCGATCCATCGCCGCCGGAGCCAGGCTTTCCCGACCGTCCAGCCCGCGGGCATGAACATGCAGTTCGGCGGCGCCGGCAGCGATGCAGGCCGCGCCGTCACGCGCCATGGCCTCCGCCGTCAGCGGCAGTTGCGGGTGGAAATCGGCGCTGCGCGCGCCATTGATGCAGGTCTGGACGATCATGCCAGGGGCAGTCCGGTTGCGGTTGCTGCCAGTCTAGCGCGGGCCAGTGAAAACCGGAATCGCGCTGGCGAAGGCTCCTGACATATGGACGCGGCACAGCCTGAATCAGTCTGGCAGAATGCACCTGTATTGTGTTGTTCGGCATAGTCTTCTTAGCAAACGAACATCCGTCGGGCAGAGTTACGGCGAAACACCCAACTCGCGTAACGCAGCGTTGGCGGCACGGTATTCGATAAAAATCTTTGGACAATGGCTGACGGTATGCCTTGCTCTGTCGCATCCTCGATCATGCGCGTGCAGGCGGCGATCCGCGTGCTTGCCTCGACCTCGTCATCGCTGACGCAGTCGTTGCTGGCGGCCAGCGCCGGAAGCCCCGTGACAAGCAGGAGGATGAGACCAGCCAGCGTGCGCCAGAAAAACCTGTGCCGTTCTCGAACCGGTCCGGTCAAGTCGCTCCTCGGGTCATCAAAAAGTCTTGGAAATTGTCTTCACGGAACCGCGCCCAACTCGTGCAGAGCGGCCTTGGCCGCAACGTATTCGTAATAGTCCCCAGGGCAATCGCTGGCAGCGACCCGGTAGAGCCGCAAGGCTTCGTCGTCATGGCGTTGCAGCCGATCGAGTTCGGCGATGAACAGGTTCGCCTCGCACAAATTGCCACGCTTCTTGGCCGGGTCGGCGTCGTCGGCTGCCGCCGATACCTCGGCCGGCGTCAATTCTCCAAGCAGCATGCGAACCGCTGGCGCCGGCCATTTGGTCATATCGAGCTTTTCAGTCGCTTCCTGCAAGTGGCCCACCGCACCATTGCGCCGCTCGGTCATCTCCAGCCAGATCGCAAAATAGGCATTGTCGGGCTTGAGCGTGGCCGCCTGTCCGAAATCGGCTTGCGCCTTGGCCAGCGCGCTCGAATAGAAGGCGAGAATGCCGCGGCCAAAATAGGCATAGGCATATTTCGGATCGAGGCTGATTGCCTGATCGTAGTCGGCGGTCGCGCGGGCGTAGTCGCCCTTTGCCGACCAGACAACGCCCCGGCCATTGTAAGCACGGGCGTCTTTCGGATCGAGGCTGATCGCCTTGTCGTAGTCGGCAATGGCGCGGTCATCGTCGCCCTTCTTGTGCCAGATACGGCCTCGGTACCTGAACGCCTTGGCATGTACTGGATCGAGCACGATCGCCTGGCTGTAGTCGGCAATGGCGCGGTCATCGTCGCCCTTGTGTGCCCAGGCATTGCCTCTGTTGTCGTAGGCAGTTGGGTCTTTAGGATCGAGCGTGATTGCCTGGCTGAAGTCGGCAATGGCGCCATCATAGTCGCCCTTGTCAGACCAGACGAGGCCTCGGTTGTACCAGGCATCAACGTTTTTTGGATCGAGGCTGATTGCCTGGGTGTAGTCGGCGACAGCGTGGTCGTCGTCACCCTTCTTCTTCCAGGCAATGCCACGGTTGTTGTAAGCCGTGGCATCCTGGGAATCGAGGCCGATCGCTTGGTCATAATCCGCGATAGCGCGGTCGTAATCGCCCTTGTGTTTCCAGGCAACGCCTCGATTGTTGTAAGCACTAGCGTCCTGAGGATTGAGGCCGATCGCTTGGTCATAATCGGCGATGGCACGGTCGTAGTCGCCCTTGTGCGACCAAGCCAGGCCTCTGTTGTAGTAGGTGCTGGCGTCTTTCAGACCCAGGCCGATTGCCTGATCGTAGTCGGCAAGGGCGCGATCATTATCGCCCTTGCGTGCCCAAGCGATGCCACGATCTCCATACGTGTCGGCATGTTTCGGGTCGAGGTCGATCGCACGATCATAGTCTGCAATGGCGCGGTCATAGTCGCCCTTGTGTACCCAGACAGCACCACGATTGCTGTAGGCTTTGGCGTCTTTCGCATCCAGACTGATCGCCTGTTCGTAGTCGGCGATGGCTCGGTCGTATTCGCCCTTCTGTTTCCAGGCAACACCACGGTTGTTGTAGGCCCCCGCATTTTTCGGATCGAGGCTGATTGCCTGGTCGTAGTCGGCGATGGCACGATCGTAGTCGCCCTTGTCTGCCCAGGCGTTGCCCCGGTTGCTGTGGGCATCGGAATGCTTCGGATCGAGGCTGATGGCCTGATCATAGTCTGTAATGGCGCGGTCGTAGTCGCCCTTGTGCTCCCAGGCGACACCTCGGCTGTTGTACGGCTCCGGGTTTGTCGGGTCGAGGCTGATCACCTGGCCAAAATCGGCGATGGCGCGATCATTTTCGCCCACTTCGACCATTGTGGTGCCTCTGGCATAGTAAGCACCGGCGAATTTCGAATCGAGGTCGATCGCCTGGCCCAAATCGGCAATCGCACGGTCGTACTCGCCTTGTGACGCCCGTGCCTCGCCGCGCTTGTAGTAGGCAGTGGCGCGGTTGGCCACAGGCTCCGTGGGATCCTCGATCATGCGCGTACAGGCGGCGATCCGCGTGCTGGCCTCGACCTCGTCGTCGCTGACGCAGTCGCTGCTGGCGGACAAGGCCGGGAGCGCCGAGACCAGCATCGCGACGAGGCAAACGAGGAATTGCCGGACTGCCCCGTCCCTTTGTCGAACCCGTCCGATCAATTCGCCCCCCATCGCGGCAAGCCCAGCTGCATTGTATTCAACGAAATCCCCGAGACAATCGCTAACGAGCTCACCCAGCAAGAAACGGGTGGTCCGCGCGCGCCGTTTCACCCATCTCAATGACAGAGAAGCCACAGGAGGCGAAGCCATGACCATCCATTCGATAGGCGCGAAAGCGGCGGTGAAATCGGCGGAGCTGCGCGTTGCCGGATATGATTGGCGGACGCTGGCCGATGAGCTGAGCGGCTATGGCTGCGCGGTGATGGAAAAGCTGCTGACGCCGCAGGAGTGCCGGCAGATTGCCGAACTTTATTCGGACGAGAGCCATTTCCGCAGCCATGTCCACATGGCGCGGCACGGCTTCGGCAAGGGCGAGTACCGCTATTTCCGCTATCCCTTGCCCGACTTGATCGGCGGCTTGCGCACCGCGCTCTATCCGCGCCTGGCTGCGGTCGCCAACGACTGGAACGAGCGCATGGGTATCGCGCAGCGCTATCCCGACGAACACGCCGCGTTCCTCGAGCAATGCCACGAGCAGGGCCAGACGCGGCCGACGCCGCTCCTGCTGCAATACGTTAACGGCGACTTCAACTGCCTGCACCAGGATCTCTACGGCGATCTTGCCTTCCCGCTGCAGGTGACGATCCTGTTGTCGGAACCAGGCAAGGATTTCACCGGCGGCGAGTTCGTGCTGACCGAGCAGCGTCCGCGCATGCAGAGCCGCGCCGAGGTGGTGCCGCTGCGCCAGGGCGATGCGGTCGCCTTCGCGGTCCACAATCGTCCGGTCCAGGGCACACGAGGTAATTACCGGGTCAATCTCAGGCACGGCGTCAGCCGGCTTCGCTCCGGCATGCGCCACACTGTCGGTATCATCTTCCACGACGCCAAGTAACCGAGCCGCCCGGTCGAGGCCCGGCGGCGGTTACCGGGAAAAATCGCTGCGCACGATGCCGTGGCGCTGGAGTTTGTCGTAGAAGGTCTTGCGCGGAATCCCCAGCGCTTCGATCGTGCGCCTGACGTCGCCCTCGTTGCGGCCAAGCGTTTCGCGGATGATGTCGGCCTCGTAGCGCTCCAGCCGCTCCGGCAGCTTCATGGCGGCGTTCGATTGGGTCGGGGCAGGGGGTTGTGCTTCGGCGCCTTCCTCCAATCCAAGCACAAACCGCTCGGCGAAATGCGCCAGTTCGCGCACATTGCCCGGCCAGTCATGGCCGCTCAGATGGCGATGCACCGAAGCCGGAACATTTGGCATCGGACGGTGGAAGCGGGCGGCGGCGCGTTCGGCGAAATAGAAGAACAGCAGGGCGACATCGTCGCGGCGTTCGCGCAGCGGCGGGATCGAGATCGTCACCACGTTGAGCCGGTAGTAGAGATCCTCGCGGAAAGCGCCGCGCTGGCGCGGATCGCCGAGGTCGACCTTGGCGGCGGCGACGACGCGCAGGTCGACCGGCCGCACCTCGTTGGTGCCGAGCGGCGTGACCTCGCGCATCTCCAGCACGCGCAACATCTGCACCTGTGTCGAGACCGGCATGCTTTCGATCTCGTCGAGGAACAGTGTGCCGCCGCTGGCGTGCTCGATGCGGCCGATCCGTTTCTTCTGCGCGCCGGTGAAGGCGCCGGCCTCATGGCCGAACAACTCGCTCTCGATGACCGTCTCCGGCAGCGTGCCGCAATTCAGCGCAACGAAGTTGCCCTTGGCGCGGCGGCTCCACCGATGCAGAAGGCTTGCCACCACCTCCTTGCCGGAGCCGGTTTCGCCGGTCACCAGCACGTCGACGTCGGTGTCGGCGATCTGGCGTAGCGTGCGGCGCAGCCTGTCCATCGCCGGCGTCTGGCCGATCAGCGGCAGGCCGTCCTGCGCCTCTCCGGCCGCCTCGCGCAAGGCGCGGTTCTCCATCACCAGGCGGCGCTTTTCCGCTGCGCGGCGGACGCTCTGTACCAGCCGGTCGGCGGCGAAGGGTTTGGTGATGAAGTCGTAGGCGCCGTCCTTGATCGCCTTGACGGCCATGGCGATGTCGCCGTGGCCGGTGACGAGGATGACGGGAATGTCGGCATCCAGCCGCAGGATGCGATTGAAAAGCTGCAAGCCGTCGATCTGAGGCATGCGGATATCCGACACCACGACGCCGGTAAAACCGGCGTCGAGCCCGGCCAGCGCCTCAGCCGCCACCGCAAAGGCGGAGACCGAGAAGCCGGCAAGCTCCAGCGTCTGCACGGTGGCCTTGAGGAGATCGCGGTCGTCGTCGATCAGGATCACCGGCGCGGCATTGTCGTTCGTCATGATGGCTTACGCTGCTGTCTGGAGATGAATGGTGAAGCGGGTGCCGCTGTCGTCGCTCGAAACTTCGATGCGGCCGCCATAATCGGCGACAATGTCCTTCGAGATGACGAGGCCAAGGCCAAGGCCTTTTTCCTTGGAGGTGTTGAACGGCGTGAACAGCGATTTGAGGATCGCGGGTGGAATGCCCGGTCCGTTGTCGGACACGCCGACCGTCACGCCGTCCGCGGTCTCCTCGACCGACACCTGCACACGAGCGTCGTCGCGGCCGTCGAGTGCTTCGAGCGCGTTCTGGAAGAGGTTGATCAGCACCTGTTCGAGCCGCACCCGATTGCCCATGACCTTGAGGCTCGGCGGTGGCAGGTCGATGGCCAATGCGTCGAGCCGGCCGGCAAAGCGGCTTCTCAACAGCATGACGGCGCCTTCGATAACACCGCGTAATTCGACAGGCTCGGCGGCGGTGCGGCCCTTGCGGGCAAATGCCTTCAACTCCTCGGTGATTGAGCCGATGCGTTCGGTAAGGGCTGCGATAGCGCCGAGGTTTTCCTCGGCCGGCCCGGTCTGTTTGCGGTCGAGGAAGGTGCGGGCATTGTCGGCATAGGCGCGTATGGTGGCGACCGGCTGGTTGATCTCATGGGCGACGCCGGCAGCGACCTGGCCGAGGATGGCGAGACGGTTGGCCTGGACCAGATCCTGCTGCACGATTTGGAGCTTGGCTTCCGTGCTGCGGTGGCCTGTTATCTCGGCCTGCAACCGGTCGCGGGCGCGGCTCAAATCCTCGGTCCGTTCGACGACGCGGCGTTCGAGTTCGGTGCGGGCCGCCTGTTCGGCGGCAATCCGCATCTGCGCCGACTGCCGGCGCCACAACAGATACGCGGCAAGGCCGAGCAGCGGGACGACGACGCCGAGCGCAAGAAGCCGCATTTCGCGGACGGCGGCGGCGATCGGCGCTTCGACCGGGACAAGATAGTCGAGCCGCCAGGGGGTCGAAGGAACCGTCGTGGAAAGGCTGAGATACTCCGCGTCGCTGCCGCCGGGCGTCACCGCGTGGACGATCGACACATCCGGGCTGAGCGCCCGCGGGTGCTTGATCGGCAACGGCACAAGCGGCGCGTCGCCGAACTGTTGGCTGTCGCGGATCGCGGCTTGCTTAGGTGCGGCCAGCGGTGCGGTTGTCATGAAGCGCCAGGACGGCACGCTGGTGATCAGCACGACGCCATTCTCGTCGCTGACATAGGCCGGGCGGTTCGCCTCGCGCCAGTCGGCTTCGAGCTGGTCGAACTCCATCTTGACGACGACGACGCCGAGCGGTGCGGCGGCATCGCCGACGCGGCGCGAAATGTAGAGGCCGGGACGCTTGCTGACATTGCCGAGCGCAAAATACTCGGCGGTTCCGGCCTGCATCGCGCCGGAGAAATAATCGCGGAAACGGTAGTCGTTGCCGACGAAGCTGATCGGCTCGCGCCAGTTGCTGGAGGCGATCGCCAGTCCATCGGTGCCGATGACATAGAGTACCGACGCCTTGGTGCCCGAGACCAGCCCCTCGAGCTTGCGGTTCAGCACATCGATTGCCGCGGCATTTTTCTGCGTCAGCGCGTCACGCACTTGCTGGTCTGCGGACAAAAGCAGGGGCAGGGCACGCGGGCTTTCGAGCACGGCGCGCAGCAGCGCGACCTTCAGATTGGCGTCGGTACGCCCCTGCGCCGCGAGGGTCTCGACCTCGGCGGTGCGGCCGTAGAGGCCGGCGCCGTAGAGCGCTGCGGTGACGATCAGCAGGGCGACGGCCGCAAACAGCAGCCAGGCTCGGCGCGCCCGCCTGGCGAGTTGCTCGGGCGTCGAAGACAAGGCACCGGCGGGGCGTTGCAGCATCGCCCATTTGTGCATGAACTCGCACAAAACACAATTCGACCTATGCGGAGAGTCGCACTTGACCATGCGTCCGGCAGTGCGGACGTTTGCGAATGCTCAATAAAATCAATGCTGAAGCACTCTTCTGCGTATCTGGCACGGCTGTTGCAAACACGAATTCAGCAGTCGCGAGGCTGCTGGTCTCAAAACAACTGCCCCGGGGAGTCGAGCTTTCGATCGGGGCGCCATGGAGGACGTCATGCAGACAGCAATCGCTGCCGCCGAGCCGCGCGGCAAACTTCCCTTATACCGGCATCTTTATGTGCAGGTGCTCGCGGCGATCGCCGCCGGCGTGCTGCTCGGCCATTTCTATCCCGAAACCGGCGAGGCGATGAAGCCGTTCGGCGACGCCTTCATCAAGCTGGTGAAGATGGTGATCGCGCCGGTGATCTTCCTGACCGTGGCGACCGGCATCGCCGGTGTTTCCGACCTGCAGAAGGTCGGCCGCGTCGCCGGCAAGGCGATGATCTATTTCCTGGTGTTCTCGACGCTGGCGCTGGTCGTCGGCCTGGTCGTCTCCAATGTCGTCCAGCCCGGCGCCGGCATGCACATCAATCCAGCGACGCTCGATACCGCCAAGGTGGCGGCGTATGCCGAGAAGGCGCACGACACAACCATCGTCGGGTTCCTGATGAACATCATCCCTGACACCATCACCGGCGCCTTCGCGCAGGGCGACATTTTGCAGGTGCTGTTCTTCTCGGTGCTGTTCGGCGTCGCCCTGGCGTTGGTCGGCGATCGCGGCCGTCCGGTTGTCGATTTCCTGCAGGCGCTGACCACGCCGATCTTCCGCCTCGTCGCCATCCTGATGAAGGCCGCACCGATCGGCGCGTTTGGCGCCATGGCCTTCACGATCGGCAAATACGGCATCGGCTCGATCGCCAATCTCGCCATGCTGATCGGCACGTTCTACTTGACCGCGCTGCTGTTCGTGCTGGTGGTGCTCGGCGCGGTTGCCCGCTACAACGGCTTCTCGATCCTGGCGCTGATCCGCTACATCAAGGAAGAGCTGCTGCTGGTGCTTGGCACCTCGTCCTCGGAAGCGGCATTGCCGGGCCTCATGGCCAAGATGGAGCGCGCCGGCTGCAACCGCTCGGTGGTCGGCCTGGTCATCCCGACCGGCTATTCCTTCAATCTGGACGGCACCAACATCTATATGACGCTGGCGGCGCTGTTCATCGCGCAGGCGACCGACACGCCGCTCACCTACGGCGACCAGATCCTGCTGCTCGCCGTCGCCATGCTGAGCTCCAAGGGGGCCGCCGGCATCACCGGCGCCGGCTTCATCACCCTGGCGGCGACGCTTTCGGTCGTCCCCACCGTGCCGGTCGCCGGCATGGCGCTGATCCTCGGCGTCGACCGCTTCATGTCGGAATGCCGGGCGCTGACCAACTTCATCGGCAATGCGGTGGCGACAGTGGTGGTGGCACGCTGGGAGGGAGAACTCGACCAGACGAAGTTTGCCGCCGCCATGGCCGGCGACTTGCCGGAGGAAGTCGACCTGTCGCTGCCGGGTTTGCAGGCCGCCTGACCGTCTAGGCCACATGACCACAAGGCCCCGGAGGCGGTTCGCCGGCTTCGGGGCAACAGCGGCGGCGGTCGCGGCATGCCGCCTGAAACGCAACCTGAAGTGGCGCTATTTTCGATGCGGGGCTTGTTCCAGCCGCATTTGCAGGCCAGTATCCGCCGTGCCTTCATGGCACCGTCCGCTTCGCTCCCGACCTGATCGCGAGGCGAGACATTTCCGTCGGGCTCGGTTTGCAACATCATCCTTGCCGAACCGTCGGAGCTTTTGCTGCCGACCGCGTTCTGACTATGGCGGCAGCCCTCGAAGGCAATGGCGGCCTCACTGCGAAGTCGCAAGCGAAACGTGACCCGTCTCCTGGTGGAAAGCGCAAGCTTTTCTGAGGGGAACTCGTCGCGCCTGAAGAGGGGCACTTGAAGAGGGGCAGGCCCATGAGGGCCTTTGCCGAACCAAAGCAAGATGCGAGGTCAAACGCGATGCAGCCTGTCATTCCGGTATCCATCATCATCCCGAACTACAACTATGCGCGGTTCCTCAAACGCAGCATCGACAGCGCCCTCGAGCAGGACTACGCGGATGTCGAAGTCGTCGTCGTCGACGATGCATCGCAGGACAATTCCACGACAATCATGGAATCCTATCGCGACGAGATCCTCGCATGCCCGCGGGCGCAAAATGGCGGACACGCGGCGGCGTTCAACACCGGCTTCGCGGCGAGCTCGGGCAAGATCGTCCTGTTCCTCGACGCCGACGATTATCTTTATCCAACCGCCGTCTCCACCATTGTCGAAACCTGGGACGAGGCAACCGCTCAGGTCCAGTCCAGACTGCATATCGTCGACGAGGGGCAACGCATCAAGGATGTCTTTCCGCCGCCCGAATTGCCTTTCGACAGCGGTGACGTCATGCCGAAACTCCTGCACAAGGGCCGCTATCAGACGACAGTGACCAGCGGGCTGGCCTTTGACCGCGCAACGCTCGAATCGATCATGCCGATACCGGAGCCGGAATTCCGCCAGGGCGCCGACGGCTATCTGGCAACGCTGGCGCCGATGTACGGGCATGTCCAATCGATCGACGAATGCCTCGGCGCCTACCGGATCCACGGCGCCAACCATTCAGTCTTCGGTGAAAAGCTCGCCGAGCGGGCACGCTGGCGGGTAACCCACGATTTCCGCCGCATGCAGGCGCTGTCGGACCAGGCCTCGGGGATCGGCCTGACCATCGTGCCGTCGGATGCTGTCCGCCACGATCCGGTCCACCTGGAAGAGCGGCTGGCGTCGCTCTGCGCCGACAGCGGCCGACACCCCGTGGCCGATGATTCCCGGCTGGCGCTCGGGGCGGCCGGCGCCGTCGCCAGCCTCGAAATGACCGCATCCTTGCGGCGGCGCGCCATCCTTGCCGCCTGGTTCCTGTCGGTCGGGCTGTTGCCGCGGAAAATGGCGACGGCAGTGCTGTCGTGGAAGCTCGACGCATCGTCGAGGCCGGCATTTTTGAGCCGCCTGTCCAAGACTATTCGCCACGCCATGGGATAGCGGATAATGCCGTGACATAGGTCCGCCAGGTATTCGGCTGGCCCGGCTCAGCATCCAGCGGGCGTAGCTATTGCCTCCGATTGGCTGGACCATTCTGTAAATCATTTGCTTACACCTGCTTGACCCGCGTCAGCAATATGCTTACATGTTGCATGATCAAGTCGTTCAAGCACAAGGCGCTGGCGGACCTCTTTCAAACCGGAAAGACCGGAAAGATAGACGCCAAGATGCATAAGCGCATCCTTGTCCGTCTTGACCGCTTGGAAGTCTCGGAAAGGCCTGATGACATGGACCTGCCCGGCTTCGACTTCCACGCTTTGGAGGGCTTTAACCCGACCCGCTACACGGTGCATGTCAACGGGCCGTGGTGCATCACATTCGAATTCGACGCCAATGATGCTGCCCGCGTCGATTTCGAACAGTACCATTGAGACGGCTTAGATTGGAGAATCGATTATGAGCGTGTATGAGCCGATGCGTCCGATGGAGCGCTGCCCATCCCACCCTGGGGCGCTGCTCGACGACATTATCCCGGCAACCGGAAAGACCAAGGTGGAAATCGCCAATCTGCTCGGAATCTCGCGCCAGCAGCTTTATGACATCATCCGCGAAAAGAAGCCGGTGTCGCCGGCTGTCGCTGCCCGTCTTGGAAAGATGTTCGGCGACGGCGCCGCGATCTGGCTCAGGATGCAGGCTGCCTATGATGCTTGGCATGCGGAGCGCGAGGTCGACGTCAGCGCCGTTCCAAGGTTGCATGCTGCCTGAGATGCAATAAATCCGCCGAACCACCGAGCTCTCAAAAATCGATCACGGTCCTGCCTGCCTGGACCGGTTCTCCGGTTCGACGGCGCGCTCGACCAGGACATGCGCCTCCCGCGCGGCCTCGACGAATGCGTTCCTGGCGGCTTCGGTCCAGCGGTCGTCGCTCATGGCGCGGCGGCATGTGCGCAGTGCCACCCCGTGTTTGGCGCTGCCGGTGTCACGCCAGTGGGCTTCCAGCAACGCGACAGCCTGCCGTGCGTTGGAAATGTTGCGGATATCTCCCACGATGCCGACCGCAACCGCAACCGGCTTGGCAAACCATCCTTGGTTCATGGCGGGGCCTTCGACCTGTTGAACCATCTATAACGAAAATCGTAGCCCAAGGTTTCATTCGCGCCAGTCACCACGGCGTGAGGCGGCGTCTACTGCGCCGCGCGCAGCCTGACCACGACGCTTCGCGCCACAAGCACCAGCACGGTGATGACGATCAGGATCACCGAGAGCGCTGCGATCGCCGGGTCGATGTTGTCGCGCAGGCCCATCCACATTAGCCGCGGCAGCGTGATGGCGTTGACCGAGGTGATGAACAGGGTGACGCCGATCTCTTCCCAGGACAGCACGAAGGACAGCAGTGCTGCGGTGACGATGCCGAACTTGATGTTGGGCATGATGATGCGGGTGGCGCGCTCCCACACGGTCGCGCCGAGGCCGCGGGCTGCGAGGTCGATGCGGCGGTCGAGCTGGCTAAGCGACACCAGGATCAGCACCGTGGCGAAGGGCACCGTCATCACCGCATGCGCCATGGCGACACCCAGCCAGGTGTCATAGCCGAAGAACGACGAGAACCCCGAGATCGAGGTCAGCAGGAAATAGAGCGTGATTGCCGAGACCACCGGCGGCACCACCATTGG
The DNA here is from genome assembly GCF_040320005.1 of Mesorhizobium sp. M0816. Classification (NCBI taxonomy): domain Bacteria; kingdom Pseudomonadati; phylum Pseudomonadota; class Alphaproteobacteria; order Hyphomicrobiales; family Phyllobacteriaceae; genus Mesorhizobium; species Mesorhizobium sp. M0816. The sequence goes on from NZ_JAMYOT010000007.1 coordinate 185,049, forward strand.
CAGCAGCACGAAGCCGACGAGAGCGGCGGTGAAGCGCGGCTGGAACATCCAGACGCCGAGGCTGAAGCACAGTGCCAGCACCGTGGAAAAGGCGCTGCTGACTATGCCGATCCTGATCGAGAGCAGGATCGAATTGATCCAGCGCGGATCCTCGATCAGCGCCTGGTAATGGCGCAGCGACAGTTCGCCCGACGGCATCGCCAGCATGCGGCTCGGCGTCAGCGATACCGGGATGACGGCGAGCAGCGGCAACAGCAGGAATAGCGCGACCAGGGCGGCGAGGATCAGCGAGACGGGACCGGGGCGGTAGGTCGGCATCGCGCTACACCAACTGCTTCGGCCTGATATAGCGGAAAAGCAGCGCCATCAGCGCGCCGACGAATAACACCAGCACCACGCTGATCGCCGCGCCCAGGCCCCAGTCTGGGCTCTGGAAGATGCGGAGATAGATCAGCTCGGCGATCATCACGCTGCGGCCGCCGCCGAGAATCGCCGGCGTGACGAAGAAGCCGAGCGAAAAGACGAAGACGATCAGCGCCGAGCCGATGATGCCGGAGCGGGTCATCGGCACGAATACCGACCAGAAGGTGCGCATGCGGCTGGAGCCGAGGCCGCGCGCCGCCAGCAGCACACGGTCGTCGAGGCTTCGCATCGAAGAGGCCAGTGGAAACACCGCGAAGGGGATGAGGAAATGCGTCATGCCGACGATAACGCCGAACTCGTTGCGCACCAGCGCCAGCGGCTCCGAGATGAAGCCGACCGCCTGCAGCCAGGTGTTGATCAGGCCGCGATTGGACAAAAGCGCCACCCAGCCGAAGGCGCGCGTCAGCACCGAGATCCAGAACGGCACCAGGATGCAGAACTCGGCCACGACGCGCTGCACCGGCGTGCCGCGTACCCAGACAACGGTGATGGCGTAGGCGGCGGCAACCGAAACGATCGTCACGATCGCGGCGATACGCAGCGTGCGGATGAAGACCGACTGCACCAACTGATCCGTGAGCAGCGCATTGTACTGCCCCAGCCCCGGCGTGGGCAGGGTGAAGCTCCATTTAACCACGCCAAGGAATGGCCAGGCGTAAGCCAGCACAAGAAAGAGGAGCAGCGGCGCCATCAACAGCGCCGCGCCCATCCTGTCGGAGAGGTATGCTCTCATCCGGTTATCCCGGCTTGTCAGGCGGAGATGATCTTCGTGTATTCGTCGAGTGCCGCCCCGTAGTTCTTGGCGTACCAATCCATGTCGAGCGGAATCTGCTTCTTCATGTTCTCGGGATCGACCGGATTGATACGCCTCTTGTCGGCGGGGATCAGCGCATCGGTGGCCGGGTTGGCCGGACCCTGGCCGAGCTTGTCGAACATGATGAGTTCCTTCTCCGGGTCCTGGGTGCTGGCGATGAACTTCATCGCCGCGTCCTTGCCGCCGGGATTGCCCTTGAGCACGGCGAGCGCGCCGGGCGAGATCAGGCCCTGGTCCCAGATGAACTTGATCTTGCCGCCGGAATCCTGCTCGATGAGCGAAGCCCGCGTCGACCAGACGATCGCCATCGAGGCCTCGCCATTGAGCAGCACGCTCTGGCTTTCGGCGCCGCCACCCCAATAGGCGACGACGTTTTCCTTGAAGGCGGCGATCTTGTCATGCGCGCGCTTGAGGTCGAGCGGGTAGAGCGAGGCCGGCGCGATGCCGTCGGCGAGCAGTGCCGCTTCCCAGCTCGACACGCCCCATTTGTAGAGCGAGCGCTTGCCGGGGAATTTTGCCACGTCAAAGAAGTCGGCCATGCCGGTCGGTGCCTGGCTGCCGTATTTCTCGGCATCGTAGGCGATGACGTAGGAGAAGAAATAGGTCGAGGCAGCGTACTCCCAGCCGAATCCCGGCCGCATCTTCTTCTTGTCGACGACCGCATAGTCGATCGGCTCCAGCATGCCTTGGGCGCCGAGCGTGATGGCCGAGAACGGATCGACGTCGACCAGATCCCAGGTCGGCGCGCCGCTCTTGAACTGCGCCGCGATCGCGCCTTCGGTCGGGCCGGAGCCGTCCATCTTGACGGTGATGCCGGTCTCCTTGGTGAAGGCCTGGCCATAAGCCGCATCGTAGGCGGTGATGGCGTCGCCGCCCCAGTTGACCAGCACCAGTTCCTTCGCCGCGGCAACGGCGCCGGTCGAGCGCAGCAGCATCGGCGTGCCGGCCAGCACCAATGCGGCCAGCTGCGTGAACTGCCGGCGCGAGATCTCGCCGCGCACTGCCCTGGCGGATAGCGCCTCGATGGAATTTTTCTTGGTTTGGTTTGTCATGTCAGTTCCCCTTTTGTCGTTGGTATTTCCTGAATGTCAGCTTGGCGAATTCGCCACGCCGATCGTCATTGCTCTCCATCCGGAAGGAGGAAGCCTTTCTCCGCGGGCCAGGTCAGCCAGACGGAATTGCCCTTGCTGAGGGCAGAGGCGGCGACCTCGTTCGGCACCGAGACCGTCACCTTGGCGCCTTGCCGCGTCGTCAGATCGAGCCGCGTCGCAGCGCCGAGATAGGTCGAGGCGACGGCAGTCGCGGCAATGCCGTTCTCGCCTGCCGCGGCTTCGCGGGCGATCGACATGTATTCCGGCCGGATCGCCAGGATGGCATCGCCACGGACCTTCTCGGCCCTGCAGCGCATGCTGATCGCGCGGTCTTCGCAGAGGCCCGTCGAGCCATTGTCGGCCGGGCGCACGCCCTTCAGCGGCAGCATGTTGATCTCGCCCAGGAACTCGGCGACGAAGCGGTTGTCCGGCCGGTCGTAGACCTCGTCCGGCGCGCCGACCTGCAGCAATTTGCCATGGTTGAAGATGGCGACGCGAGATGACAACGCCAACGCCTCGCTCTGGTCATGGGTGACGAAGACGAAGGTGGTGCCAGTCTCCTGGTGCAACCGCTTCATCTCGGCCTGCATCTGGCCGCGCAGGCCCTTGTCGAGTGCCGAAAACGGCTCATCGAGCAAAAGTACGCCCGGCTCGAACACCAGCGCCCGCGCCAGCGCCACGCGTTGCTGCTGGCCGCCGGACAATTGCGACGGCAGTTTCTTCTCGTGGCCCTTGAGCCCGACGCGCTCGATCATTTCGCCGACGCGGCGTTTGATCTCGGCCGCCGGTTTCTTGCGCACCTTGAGCGGGAAGGCGATGTTGGCCTCGACGCTCATATGCGGGAACAGCGCATAGCCCTGGAACACCATGCCGGCGGCACGCTGCTCGGCCGGCCGCTCGGTGATGTCGACGCCGTCGCTGTAAAGGCGACCGTCGGTCGGCTGAATGAAGCCGGCAAGGATCATCAGGAAGGTGGTCTTGCCGGAACCGGAGGGGCCGAGCAAGGTGAGGAATTCGCCACGGCCGATATCGAGCGTCAGATCGTCCAGCGCACGGAACGAGCCGAAGCTCTTGCCGATCCCGATTGCCTTGATCTCTGCGGCCCGGCCGGGTTGCTGCATCCTGCCCTTTCCTTAGCGTAGGCGAAATCGTAGGCAGGGCGGCGGCTCACCGCAACCGAATAGTTTTCGCCTGATCGGCAAATTTGATTCATCTATGCGCCAATCTCCCCCCTCGAGGGGGAAATGTCGCCGAAGGCGACAGAGGGGGTCGCTTCGCTTGAAGTGCCAACCTCCTCTGCAGCAGCAGGCCGAGCCCAGTTGGACCGACCCCCTCTGGCCGCTTCGCGGCCATCTCCCCCTCGAGGGGGGAGATTAACGCTGGTTCTCCGACAGCTTCGATCTCAGCCACCGCCCAAACGCCTCCAGCACCGGATGCGCCGCCTTGGCGTGCTCGGAAACCAGAAAATACGAGCGCGGTGAATTGATCGCTATGTCGAAGGGGCGGACCAGCCGGCCTTCGCTCAGTGCCCGGCCGCTGGTCAGCTCGTCGCCCATGGCGATGCCCTGGCCGGCGATCGCCGCCGAAAAGACCAGGTTCATGTCGGAAAAGAAGATGCCGCCTTCCGGGTCGGGGTTCTCGACCTTGGACAGCGCCAGCCAGCGCGCCCAGTCCTCGGTATCGCCGAGATGCAGGAGATTGGCGCGCAGCACGTCGGCCGGCTTGGAGAAGCCGCCGATCTTGTTGAGCAGCGTCGGGCTGCACAGCGGCGTAAAGGAGATCCCGCACAACAGCTCGACCGCGCGGTTCGGCCAATTGCCGACGCCGAAGGCGATGAAGGCATCGGCCTCGGCATTGCTCACGTCGTCGAGACGGCGCGGCGTCAGGATGCGCAGCGCGACATCGGGGTACATCTGCCGGAACTCGCCGATATGGGTGCACAGGAACAGGGAGGCGAAACCCGGCGTACAACTGACACTGAATGAGCCGCCGATGCCGGTGCCGGCATGGCGTGTCACCGCGTCGCCCAGCACCGTCAGCGCCTTGCGCACGTCGCTGGCATAGCGTTGGCCGCGTGGCGTCAGCGCCACGCCCTTGCCGATGCGTTCGAGCAGATCGAAGCCGAGATCGCGTTCGAGCAGGCGCAACTGATGACTGACGGCACTGCGGGTCAGATGCAGTTCGTCAGCGGCGCGCCAGACGCTGCCGTGGCGGGCAAAACTGTCGAGGGCGCGCAGCGCCTGCGTCGAGGGAATTCTCAAGAGGTGAACCGAATTTGCATGAGCCGGGAAAACATATCACTTTTTGGCGGGGCGCTTCACTGCTTTCTTTCCGCCATGGAGAAACCGGTGACCTCGGCGCAAGCGACCGCGCTTGCCTGTCTGGACGACATCCAGCCGTCGCTGTCGGCGTGGACGCGGACCATCTTCGATTTCGGCGAGACCGCCTGGCGCGAATACCAGTCGGCGGCCTGGTATGTGGAGCAGTTGAAGCACGAAGGGTTTTCGGTCGAGGAAGGATCGGGCGGCATGCCGACCGCCTTCTGCGCCCACTGGACCAACGGGACCGGCCCGACGATCGGCATGTATGCCGAGTACGACGCGGTACCTGGCAATTGCCAGGATGCGGCGACGGTGAAGCGACCGCGCCCGGGGCTGGGCGAACAGGCCGGCGGCCACACCGATCCGCATTCCGGCCTCGGCATTGCCAGCCTCGGCGGGCTGCTGGCGACCAAGGCTGCGATGCAGCGCCACGGCATATCAGGCACGCTGCGCTTCACCGGCGAGCCGGCGGAGAAGGTGAGGGGATCGAAGCCGATCCATGCCGCGAAGGGCTATTACGATGGGCTGGCGGGCATGATCTCCTTCCATCCTTTTTACATGCTGCCGCTGTGCAACACGGCGCGCTGGGACACGCATTGCGGTGCGGCCTATGCGATGATCTACCGCTTTGTGTGCGACGAACCCGAAAATTGGGTTCGCGCAAGCGATGCAGCACCCATCCCGCAGGCGCATTCGGCAGTCAGGGCGCCCGGCGCCAACGACGCGCTCATGATGATGTATATGGCGTCCAAGGCGCTGCGCGATTCCATGCTGCCGCACCAGGGCGGCTGGTCGATCAGCGAGGCGATCCTGACGGCGGGCCAGGCGACCGCCGACAATCTGCCGGCCGGGCTGGCTGAGATCCAGTACATGATCCGCGTGCCGACGCTTGCCATGGCGGAGCAGGTCACCGCCATGCTCGACCGCAATGCGGAAGCCGCAGCCAGGATGAGCGGCTGCCGCTATGAGCGGCACTGGGTGTCGAAGTCGCGGCCGGGGCTTGCCAACCACGCAATGGCCGGCATTGCCTTCGACGCGCTGGCGGCGGTCGGGCCGCCGTGCTGGGACGAGACGGCCAAGGCGATCGCCCGCGAAATCCAGGTCAATGCCGGGGGCGAGGCGACCGAGGAACCATTCATCGACGAACTGGAGCGGCTGATTGCACCACAGGCGGCCGAGACGCTACTGCGCCACGACCTGCCGCCTTGGCAGCTCAATTCCACCTCCGACGATTACACCGACATGTCGTGGCATACACCGACGGCACGATTCTACGTCGCCCGGCCGGCGCTGCGATCCGAGAACGGCCACGCGTTTCCGTCCTGGGCGATGAATGCGCTGGGCGGCATTTCTGCCACCATCGACCCGATGGTCATCTGCGCCGCAAAGACGGTCGCGCTGGCAGCACTTCGCCTGTTGGAAGACGAGGCTGCGCGCGACGCGGCGATGGATGAATTCGTCACCCGCACCGGCGGCGGCATCGGCGGCTCGAACTGGATCGCGCCGCTCTGCGACTACGATCCGCCGATTGGATTTCGCTGGCCGGAATACATCACCACCCCGCGCGGGCGGGATTGGTGGATACCAAGCAACCAAGCCGCATGATCAACCAAGCCGCCCTTCACGAGGAGAAACCCCATGACCGTCCATGACCGCATCGTCACCGAGCCGTTTTCGCTGCAGCGCCGCAACCCGGCCGGCGGCACCAAGCCGCTGACCGCCTGGGGTTTCGCCAACGAAACCGATGTTCTGACCGACGTGCTGCTCGGCTCGCCGAATTTCCTGCGCCATCTCTCGACCAGCTCGCTGTCGCGCAAGCATCTGCGCGAAGCGCCATGCAACGTCCAGATCGCGCAAGCGCAGCACAAGGATCTGGTCGCCGCCTATGAGCATTTCGGTGTCAACATCCACTGGCACGAGCCGACGCCGGAACTGCCGATGCAGGTCTACTCGCGCGATTCCAGCGTCATGACGCCGTATGGCGCCATCATCACCGCCATGGCCCAGTGGTGGCGGCGCGGCGAGAACTACGCGGCGATCCGCACCTATGAGAAGCTCGGCATCCCGATCTACGACATGGTCACCGCGGGCACGTTCGAGGGCGGCGACTTCAACGTCATCGAGGACGGCGTCGTGCTGATCGGCTGCGGTGGCGCCCGCACGCAGGAGGAGGGCGCGCGCCAAGTGCAGGCCTGGTTCGACAAGGATGGCTGGGAGACCCGCATCGCCTTCATCGACGAATATTATGTCCATATCGACCTGATGGTGGTGCCGATCGCTGAAAAACTGACCGCCGTCTGCCTCGCCTGCACGGAGCCGGGCATCGTCGATTGGCTGAAGGGCAAGGGCCACGAAATCATCGACGTGCCGTTCCAGGATACCATGGCGCTCGGCTGCAACTTCATGTCGCTGGGCAAGGATCGGGTAATCGCGCCGACCTCGAGCCAGACGCTGATCGGTCAGCTCAAGGCGCGCGGCTTCGAGGTGGCGGCCATCGACATGAGCGAGATCTCGAAGACCGGCGGCGGCATTCACTGCATGGCGCAGGCGCTGAAGCGCGAGCCGGCCTGAGGGGCCGGCCTTTAGCCCGGCCGCTTGCGCGAAAGCGCCATTGTCAGCACCGTCGATCCCGCATGGCGCGCGGTACGCGCCTACAGCACGATGAGCTTTCCCTTGCGCAGACGCCGGGCGCAACGATAGACGAGGTCGGCGGCGACCATGTCTTCCATCGCAATGCCCATCGCCTTGTAGGTGGTGATCTGTTGATCCGAAACGCGGCCCGGCGCGCGGTCGAGCAGCATGGCGCCAAGCTCGGTGCCGAAATCCGGGTCGAAGCCGGCAAGCTCGCAAGATCCGACCGGGGTCGGTTTGAATGCATCCTTGGTTTCGACAAAAAGACTGGATCTGCCGATGAGCTCGATCGGCATTTCACCGCCGGGCGGCGCCACCCCGACCGAGGAGACATGCGTGCCCGGCTGGACCCAGCCTGCGTCGATCACCGGCTGGTAGGAGTGGGTCGCCAGGCACACCACGTCGGAACTGCGCACTGCCGTCTCGAGGTCGGCGACCGCCACCACCGACGGATGCAGCCGGGCAAGTGCTGCCGCATCGTCGAAGCTCTTCGAAGCGACACGGATTTCGGCAAAATCGCGCACCAGCGGCAACAGATGCAGGTGCTGGTTGGCCTGCACGCCGGCGCCGACCACTGTCGCTATCCTGGCATCCCGGCGCGCAAGCGCGCGCACCGACAGCACGGCGGAGCCGGAGGTTCGCACCGCGGTTATGAAGGTGCCGTCCATGATGCAGACCGGCAGGCCGGACAGCGGATCGAACAGGCTGATGGTGGCGAGGTGGCTGGGCAGGCCGATTGCCAGGTTGCCTTCGAAGACATTGACGATCTTGACGGTCAGGTTCATGCCCTCCATCCAGGCCGGCATGGCGAGGCTGTAGCCGGCCCCGGGGATGTCGAGTTGTGGTCGGGGTGGATTGACGACCTTGCCTTGTGACAGCGCCTTGAAGCCGTCTTCCAGAACATCGAGAAGCTGGCTGAGGTCGATGCATGCCATCACGTCGGCTTCGCTCAGCACCAGGATCTCGGTCGTTCCCTTGCTGATTTCCGCCGCACTCCTGCCGGCTGGGCTGAACGCTTGTTTGGTCATCCTGCACTCCTGTGGTCGTCGAAATCGGCTCACCGCGTTTGCTTAGGTGAGAGAGGGAAGCGCAGGTTATTGCGACGTTTTATGTGATGAAATACGTTGTTTTTGGCATCTCTGCGTGAAATAAGCACAAAAATCTCTGAGATAGCGTGGATTGTGGAATGGAGGATCTCGACCAGATAGACCGCAGCCTGCTCAGGCTGCTCCAGGAAGACGGCCGTCGGACGACGCTTGATCTTGCCGGGCGCGTCGGGTTGTCGCCGACCGGAACCAGCCAGCGGGTGAAGCGCCTGTTCCGCGACGGCTTTATCACCGCGGTCAGGGCCGTGCTCGATCCGCGCAAGATCGGCCGGGGAACGCTGGTGTTCATCGAGGTCCGGCTTGACCACACGGCGCCGCACGTCTTTGACCGCTTTGCCGAAGCCGTGGCGAAAGCTCCGGAGGTTCTGGAGTGCCATATGGTGGTTGGCGGTTTCGATTATCTGGTCAAGGCGCGGATCGCCGATATGGCGGTGTTCCAGGATTTCCTGCAGCGGGTCATCCTGCCGCTGCCCGGCGTGCGCGAAACGCACACCTTCGCCTCCATCGCCGATGTCAAGCCGAACGCCCTTTTGCCGGTGTGATCGGGTAGAGGAGGGGAACGCTGTTCAGGGCGACCTGCATCGCATCTTCGCCATCTAATCGCTCCCCCTGGCGCGCCTTCGGGTGCAGCGATGCCGGAGACCGGCTCTAGCTTTGCTGGGTCAGCAGGTTTGCGTCGCGCGCGAGCCGCCACTCACCATCCGCCTCCTTGCGCAGGAGCGTCAGCGCATATCCCGATCGATGGACCGGCTCGCCATTCGGCGGGGTCGCGGTCATATTGATGCGGCTGCGGATGAAAGCCCAATTGCCGAGAAGCTGTAGTTCCACGATATCGCTCGTGCCGTCGATATGAACGCCGGCCGTCTCCAGCGCGGCTGCCGCGAAGATCTCCTTGTCGAAGGGTTCCCGGCCGGGAACCATGAAGATCGCATCGTCCGTCATCAAGCTGAGGACGGTCGCGATGTCTCCACGCTTGCTCGCATCCATCCACGTCTCGACCAGCTTTCGGATTGCTTTTTCGTCGCCCGTCATCCGTTACCTCCCTGGCATCTCGCCGTCATCGATGGCGCACGGCGCTCCTCCCTCGCTGCTACATAGGGCTTAGATCGCTCTCGTCATCGATTGCAGTGCGTCGCGCCGCGGGTAGCACGGTCCGCGAGCCGGCAGGTTCGCGCCCTCCATGCCTATCGCCAGCCACCGGAGGCGGTGATGCGCTCGCCGGTCAGCCAGGACGCTTCGTCGGAGGCGAGGAACACCGCGACGCGGGCGACGTCGTCGGGCAGGCCGAAGCGACCGAGCGGCGTCATGGCTATAATCTGCTTCTCGAATTCGCTGCCGATGATGCCGATGCGCGCGAGGCCCTCGGTATCGATGCCGCCGGGCGCGATGGCGTTGACGCGGATGTTGCGTGCGCCGAGCTCCCGCGACATCGACAGCGTGATCGTGTCCACCGCACCTTTGGTCGCGGCGTAGACGAGCGAGTTCGGCTGCGGATTGCGGCTGGCGACCGAGCTTATGTTGATGATGCTGCCGCCGCCCGCGCCAAAATGGTTCACTGCTGCTTGCGTGGTCAGAATGATGCCCAACACATTGGTGTCGAACTCGCGGTGAAACTCGGCCTCGGTAATCGCTTCCAGCGGCTCGAATGCGAAGACTCCGGCATTGTTGACCAGTATGTCGAGCCCGCCAAACTCCAATTTCGCCGCCTCGAACAGGCGGCGCACATCAGCCGCTTGCGACACGTCGCCCTGGACGGCGACGGCGCGGCCGCCACGGTCCTCGATCTCGGCGACGACGCGGTCGGCGCCTTCCCGTGACGAGGCGTAGTTGACGACCACTGCGGCGCCGGCCGTGGCAAGACTCTTGGCGATGGCGGCGCCGATACCCTTGGAGGCGCCGGTGACGATGGCGACCTTGCCGTTCAGCTTGCTCATCAAATCTCTCCTTTGTTGACGATGAGCGGTATTTAATCATGATCGAAACGCGTATTATGGTGCCCACAATCCGTTCTTTCGTGCCTGGAATTCTGGAATGACCACCATCCTCGAAAAGACCGCCGGTCTCGTCGCCTTCGTCCGCACGGTCGATGCCGGCTCGTTCCATGCCGCCAGCCGGCTGGTCGGCTCCAGCCCGTCGGCGGTGTCGAAAAGCGTGGCGCGGCTCGAGCGCCGGCTCGGCGTCAGGCTGATCCAGCGCTCGACGCGTCGGCTCGGGCTCACCAGCGAAGGCCTCGCCTACTACGAGCGCGTGGCGCCACTGCTAAGGGCGCTGGACGATGCCGAAGACATCGTCCAGATGGCCGATACGGCGCGCGGCCTGCTGCGTGTTACAGCGCCGGTCGAACTCGGTCGCGGCCTGATCGCGGCATGGGCGCAAGCGTTCCTTGCGCAGCATGGCGAAGTGAAGGTCGAGCTCAGCGTCACCGACCGCCACGCCGACCTGATCCGCGAAGGCTATGACGTTGCGGTGCGCATGGGGCCGCTCTCAGACACCGGGCTCGTCGCGCGCAAGATCGCCAATCTGCCGATCATGCTGGTGGCCTCACCGGCCTATGTCGAGCGGCGCGGCCGTCCGGCATCGGTCGAGGATTTACGGGACCATGAATTCGTCCGCCACCAGATGGCTGGCCGGCCTTATCCGGTCACATTTGCCGACGGTACGATGATCGTGCCGGATGGGCGGTTAGACACCGACGACGGCGGCGCCATCCGCAATGCGGCACTTGCCGGTGCCGGCATCGCGCATCTGATGCGGTTTGCGGTGCAGGACGATCTCGACGCGGGCCGCCTGGTCCGCATGCTGCCCGAGGTGGCGATGCCGACCATGCCGGTGCACATCGTCCATGCCTACGGGCGGCAGCTGCCGGTCCGGGCGCGGCTGTTCGTCGACTTCCTTGCAGGCCAAATGGCGGCGCTGGCGCGATAGCGCAGGGCTCCGTGGCAAAGACAGCGGCGGCTTCGAGATTACCCTGTTAGTAGCACAAGCGACCCCCGCCTTCGTTACCTGTCCATAGAGCTAGAACGTGATCTTCACTGAATCGGCGCTGCGGTTGGCCGCGCCGTGGTGGACGGCCTCGATGTTGTTGCCGTCGGGGTCGAGCAGGAAGGCGGCGTAGTAGCCGGGATGGTAGGATCGTTCGCCCGGCGCGCCATTGTCGGTGCCGCCGGCCTCAAGCCCGGCCCTGTGGAATGCGTCGACCATGGCGCGGTCATTTGCCTGGAAGGCCAGGTGGTGGCGGCCGGTCAGCTTTCCCAGGGCCGCCGGGCTGTCGGGGCTGGAGATGAACAGCTCGTCGGCCCAGAAATAATCATTGCCGGCGCCACCGATCGGTATGCCGAGCACGTTGAGAACCGCCTCATAAAAACGCCGGCTGGCCTTGAGATCCCTGACCACCAGCTGGAGGTGGTCGATGAGACGGCCGCGATGAAGTTCCTGATTTGCCATGCTTGACAGCTCCTGATCGCCGGTTGGAAATCTAGCTTCGAATGATGCGCGGTCAATCCAGAAAGCCGTGGAATGGCGCCATCGCGTCGACTGGATAAAAAATGCAACCGGATTGTCGGATTCAAGACATGTCCAACGTCCTTCGGACGCAAGCGGCTCGGCGGAGCTCGAAAAGGTCGTGCCGTATCAACGCTTCCGGCATGGGAGAAAAGTGAAATGAGCCTTCCCTATCGTTGGGTTATCGTCGCGGCTGGCGCGCTGATGACCTGTGTCGCCCTCGGGGCGATGTTCTCGCTGGCGATCTTTCTCGAACCGATGGCGCTCGACACACAATGGTCGCGCGCCGGCATATCGAGTGCGATGACGCTGAACTTCCTTGTAATGGGCCTCGGCGGCTTCGCCTGGGGCGCCATTTACGACCGCTTCGGCGCCCGCATCGTCGTCATGACCGGCGCCGTGCTGCTTGGCCTGGCGCTGGTCCTGGCCAGCCGCACCGGTTCGCTGCTCGTTTTCCAGTTGGCCTACGGCGTGCTCGTCGGCCTCGCGGCAAGCGCCTTCTTCGCGCCGATGATCGCGCTGACCTCCGCCTGGTTCGACACGAACCGCAGCCTCGCCGTCTCGCTGGTCTCGGCCGGCATGGGCGTGGCGCCAATGACCATCTCGCCCTTCGCCCGCTGGCTGATTTCGGCCTACGACTGGCGCACCGCAATGTTCGACATCGGCATAACCGCGTGGGTGCTGCTACTGCCGGCCGCGCTTCTGGTGCGCCAGCCGCCCAAGCCCGCTGCCGACGGCGCTGCCCCAAGCGTTGCCGCCGAGGGTGCCGGCATGACGGTTCCGCAGGCGCTGCGCTCGCCGCAATTCATCGTGTTGGGACTGACCTTCTTTGCCTGCTGCGCGGCGCATTCCGGGCCGATCTTCCACATGGTGAGCTATGCGATGCTGTGCGGCATAGCGCCGATGGCGGCGGTCAGCATCTACAGCATCGAGGGCCTGGCAGGGCTGGGTGGCCGGCTGCTTTACGGCGTGCTTGCCGATCGGCTGGGCGTCAAGCCGGTGCTGATCACCGGGCTGGCCATACAGGCCGTGGTCATCGCAGCCTATCTTGCGGTCAGCGAGCTTGGTCAATTCTACACGCTCGCCGTCATCTTCGGCGCCACCTATGGCGGCGTCATGCCGCTCTATGCGGTGCTGGCGCGGGAATATTTCGGCCAGCGCATCCTCGGTACGGTGTTCGGTGCAGTAACCATGCTGTCCAGCCTCGGCATGGCTTTCGGCCCGCTCGCCGGCGGCATGGTGTTCGATGCCTATGCCAGCTATTCCTGGCTGTTCATCGGCTCGGCCCTTGTCGGGCTTGGCGCGATGGCGATTGCGATCGCCTTCCCGCCGCTGCCGCGCAGGGAGTTGCAACCGGCTTAAAGCAGGATCGGCGGAAAAGGGCGGCCGCTTGGATGGCAAGCGGCCGCGATCCAAAAATAGCTGGCAGTGTTTGTTCGGCATTATGAAACGCGAATTGCTATGCCCGCAGAGGCACCACCTCGGCGCCGTCAAGCGTGTAGCGCGCATAGCGGAAATCGCGAATTCTCGCCAATCTGTCGCCGGCCCATTCCAGCAGGATAAAGTATTTTAGCCCTCCGGCCGAGTCGTCCGGATCGATCACAAGAATGGCTGGCTGCCGATCCACCAGGCCTGGAAGCAGCCGCCAATCGTGGATACCCGCGTAGTTATGGAAGTACCGGCCCACTTTCGTGCGGCCGCTCGCCCGGAGCCGGTTGACGAGGTCAAGCCGGACGTCCTCGGCCAGCATGTCGCGGATCGCATCGAAGTCGCGGGCGTTGAACCGCTCCACGTAGGCTGCCAGACGCGCCCGCTCGGGCTCGGCCAACACCGGCACAGGCCGATCGTCAGGCTCGCCGGAGACTTCGCGCAGGCGCAAACGGCCGCGATGCAGTGCGGCTTTCACCGCCGGAACGCTGCTGTCGATAATGTTGCCGATCTCTTCGATCGTATAGCCGAGCACATCCATGAGGATGACGCTGCTACGCTGCGCCGCGGGCAGGCGCATGAAAGTCTGCAGGCTTGCGGCTGCAGTGTGTCGACCCTCGGCCGACATACCGGGGTCAGGGATCATATCGATATCCTCAACGACATGCGCGGCATCCAACCTGGCACGACGGCGTAGGTGGTCGAGCGCGGCATTGTGCGCGATGCGAAACAGCCAGCCCTCGACATTGGCTATCGGCCCGGTCCCGGGGAACGCCTCGAGCGCCTTGACCGTAGCTTCCTGGACGACATCCTCGGCATCGATCACCGAACCGGTCATGCGGGCACAATAGCGGTGCAGTTTCGGCCGCAATTCGCCGAGCAGCCGGTCAAATGGCTCCCGTCCTTCTGGGGTGCCGGTTGCGGATCCGGTCATCGCACAAGGATCAATTTCATGCGTATCTCCCAGGCAGGGCGCCCGTCATCAGGCGCAGCGTCTTATAGACGCTCGACGATGGCAAAAGGATTCGGTCGAAAAAACTTTCTCTAGCTGGAATCCTTTGATGGTTCCTACGCGTCTCTGGATCACGGGCCCGTAACCTGGCGGGCCCTTTGTTCAAGCCGGAGGCGCCATAGTCATGAGCAAGCAAAGTGCGGGATCAACGAAGGTCTGGGTTCTCGCCCTCACGTCGATAGGCTCCTTGATGGTCGTTCTCGATGCGATGGTTGTGGCGACGGCATTGAGCACGATGCGGGTCGAGCTCGATGCCTCGCTGGAGACGCTGCAATGGACGATGAACGCCTATAATTTGAGTTTTGCCGTCCTGCTCATGACCGGGGCTGCGCTCGGTGACCGGTTCGGCCGCCGCCGTACGCTCGTTACCGGATTGGCGTTGTTCGTCGCAGCGTCGGTTGCCTGCGCGCTCGCCGGCAATGCCGGATTGCTGATTGCGGCCCGTGCGATCCAGGGCGCAGGTGCCGCAATGGTCATGCCGCTGGCCATGGCGCTGCTGAGCGTCGCTTTTCCCCCGGAGGAGCGAGGCAAGGCGCTGGGTATCTTCAGCAGCATCACCGGCCTGGCCCTGATCATCGGCCCGATGGCGGGCGGTGCGATTTCCGAAGGGCTCTCCTGGCACTGGATCTTCTGGCTCAATGTCCCGGTCGGTATCGTTCTCATTCCGCTGGTGCTGCGTCGGATTCCGGAGAGTCACGGGCCGGGCACGGCAATCGATGTCCTCGGCGTCGTCCTGGTAACCGCGGCGGCATTTGGAGTGGTCTGGGGTCTGATGCGCGGCAACATTGTGGGCTGGAGCAGCTCTGAAGTGCTGTCGGCGCTGACGGCCGGGCTGCTTCTGGCCATCGCATTCGTCCTTTGGCAGCTGCGTACCCGTGAGCCCATGCTGCCTTTGCGGTTCTTTCAGGCGCGCGCATTCTCCTCGGGCGTAGGGGCGAACTTCCTGCTCTGCGCCGCCATGTACGGGCTCGTGTTCCTGTTGCCGCAGTTTCTGCAGTTTGCCCAGAGCCGTGGGCCGCTCGGCGCCGGCATGGGATTGCTGCCTTGGACCGCCACGCTTTTCGTGGTCGCACCGATCGCCGGCAGCCTGATCAACCGCGTTGGCGAGCGCTGGCTTGTCGTGGCTGGATTGATCCTGCAAGCGGCTGGAATGGCCTGGCTGGCGCAGATCGCAGCACCTGATCTGCCCTATATCCAGCTAGTCGCCCCGCTGATCATTACCGGTGCCGGCGTGTCGATGGCCATGCCTGCCGCGCAGAACGCGGTTCTCAATGCGGTCGCCCGGCCGGAGGTCGGCAAGGCTGCCGGCACGTTCAACACATTCCGCTTCCTTGGCGGCGTGTCAGGGATCGCGATCGCCGGTGCGGTGTTCGCCGGCACTGGAAGCTTCGAGTCCACAACTGCCTTCAGCGACGGCTTCGCGTCAGCAATCGGCGTCTCCGCTCTGCTCTCGCTCGCCGGCGCGCTCGTCGGATTGGGGCTCCCGGAGCGTCGCGCAGTGGTGCTCGCGAATGCCAGCAAGGAGGCGTAACTCGGAGGCGGGAAGCTTGCGCTTGCTCCCACTGTTGTCGCGTTAACAGCAGGCCGCGCCAGCGCAGCAAAAAGGTCGCCGAGCGTCGGTTGCCGGCCGGTCCTGTGGGGGGCATCTGTGTCCAGACCCAGATCTTGCGCGCCCGTGATGGCGGCGAACATGCTGCATCGCAGCACCCTGCCGCCGATATCGGCGGGCCAAGGGAGTGCGAGAAAATCGTCAAAAATGGACAATTCGGGCTGGTTCCTGCTGTTTTTGGCTTTTATTAGCCGTGCCTCACGTTCCTGTTTCAAATGTGTCAACTTTTTGTGTTGCGTTGCACAATGGTGGTCCTATTCTGCGCAAGGGGGGCGCTTCCGATTGGAATGCGCCGTGAACGAAGCCGCTATATTGACCGATTGGCAGTTTCGCCGTCCCGCCGGCGTACGTCACTAATGGGAAATGCGCGCGACACCCAATTGGACGCGCTGAGGGCCATCGCCGTGACGATGGTGCTGTACTCCCATTTCTTCGCGGGTGGAGGGTCCTCGTTCTGGGGCCATATCGGCGTGCGTCTGTTCTTCGTGCTGAGCGGCTTTCTGATCACCCGCCTGCTGCTCGAAGCCCGCTCGGCCGCCGAATTCGAAGCCGGACCGGCGCTGAGATCCTTCTATATCAGGCGGGCGCTGCGGATATTCCCGCCCTATTTCGCCGTGCTGGGTTTCGTCTGGTTGGTGGACCTGGAGCAGTCTAGAGGATCACTGGTCTGGCATGCGTTCTATCTGTCGAATTTCTGGTACGCGGCGCAGAATGAATGGACGCCCTGGCTGCTCTGCCATTTCTGGAGCCTGAGCATCGAGGAGCAGTTCTATATCGTCTGGCCGCTGATCGTCCTGCTGGCGCCGCGCCGGCGCCTGGAATCGATCTGCATCGGCGTTATCGTGCTGTCGCTGGCCTATCGGTTTTATTGGCCGATCGCTGGAACGCCGGGTTTGGCACGCGACCTGCTGCCGCCGGCGTCGATGGACGCATTGGCGTCAGGCGCGCTGCTTGCCGCCTACCGGTCAAGAACAGCCGGCTTGCCGCAATGGCTTCGAAATGGCTGGCCGGGGCTCGCGGCGGCGTTTTTCGTTCTGCAGTGGTTTGCGCCGGCGCCGGCAAATCCGGTGCAGGAATGGGGCCTCTGGCTGCTGTTGCAGATCCTGCCTCTCGTACCGCTGGTGGTCATCGTTGCAAGCTGTTCGACAGGGGTTGGCGGCTATATCGGAAAACTTCTCGAACTGCCGCCGCTGCTTGGCCTTGGCCGCATCAGCTACGGCGTCTATCTCTACCATCCCATAGTGCTGGCGCTGGTCGTCAAATCGCAGCCGTGGATCCCGCTCAACGTCTCGGAGCAAGGGCCCGGGCGGTTTCTGGTGGCGGGAACGGCAACGCTCATGCTGGCTTCGGTCTCGTGGCTGCTTTTCGAGAAGCCGCTCAACAGCCTCAAGCGCCACTTCCCCTATGTTGCTCGAAAAGGCCGCGGCGCCATCCCGGCAGGCATTGACGTGGGCAATGCCGGATGGCTCGCGGCGGGAGCATATCTGGGCAGGCCGCTTGATGGTGGCACTTCACCGTTGCCACGCAAGCTGCGACGAACCGATCGGAGCTGATCATGGCTGCTCCCTTGGTGTCAGTTCTGCTGCCGATCTACAATGCGGGACCTTATCTCGCCGCTGCGCTGGGCAGCATCCTGCGGCAGGATTACGATCGTCTGGAGGTCATCGCCATCGATGACGGCTCGACCGACAACTCGCTGCAGATCCTGCAGAAATACCGCCAGGCCGACAGCCGCATCTCGATCATCTCACGCGAAAACCGTGGCCTGATCGCAACTTTGAACGAAGGCCTGGCCGTGGCGCGCGGCGATCTGGTCGCCAGGATGGACGCCGACGACATCGCCTATCCCCAGCGCCTGTCGCGGCAGGTCGCGCTGTTCAACCAGCAGCCTGACCTCGCTCTATGCGGCGCGGGTTTCGATACCTTGCTCGGCAACCGCGTCGTCAGGGGTTCGCCCGATCCGATATTCCAGGACAATCCGCTGCGTATATTGTCGATGTTCTTCACGATCTTCATGCATTCCACCGTGGTATACAACAGGAATGTCATAGAAGAAGATGTTCTATATTACGATACCAGCTACAAGCATGCCGAGGATTTCGACCTGTTCAGGCGGCTGACCGACCGCTACCCGGCGGCCATGATCCCCGAAAGCCTGATCGCCTATCGTATCCATGACGACAGCGTGACCAACAGGCACAAGCGCGAAATGCGCAGGACGCATTTGAAGATCGTCGCCGAGAACCTCGAGCGCGAAGGGCTCGTACAAGAGACGCAGGACCTCCGCGGCATCGGTGAAGTCCCGTCGATGGACACGGTTCGCCGTGCCGCCGAATGGATCCTTGCGCTTGAAGAAAGGATTGCCGCGCTGCCGGCCGAGACGAGGCCGAGCTACCAGGCTGGCACGCTGAACCTGTTCTATTTCCTCTACCAGCTGATATCGGGGGAAAGGCAGCCGCAGCTGATGCACGAATTCCTGACGCGGACGGCGAAATGGAAACTCATCCGGCGGCGCGAGCAGTACGTGTTTCGCACCGGTGCCTTCGCGCCGCGCTTCAGTCTCGCCTCGATGTCGGTCACCAGGCAGGTGGATGCCTTGTCGCGGTATCTGCAGTCCGTGCCGGCCGCGGCGGTTTTGCCTTCGAACCAGTTGAGCTAGCAGCGCATGTTCGTCAAATCCCATCAGCTCCAGCAGCGCGGCCGCTCGACGGTGCCGGCGGCCATGTCGCCCCGGCCGCAGCACGGGCCGGCACCGGAGGTCAGCTTCATTGTCTGCACACGCGACCGCGTCAACGTGCTCGAGCCTTGCATAAAGTCGATCCAGGCCGCGTGCCGCGCCTACGCTGCCTTCTCTGCCGAACTGGTGGTTGTCGACAATGGCTCGACCGACAGCACGGCCAAACGGCTGGCCGGCATAGCCGAACTTTCGGACATTCCGTTCACGGCCATTCGCGAGCCGCGACCCGGATTGGCGGCCGCGCGCAACGCCGGGCTGGAGCGGGCGCGGGGCCGCGTGCTGGTCTTCGTCGACGATGATTGCGCTGTCCACAAGGATTATCTGCGCGATCTGCAGCGGCACTATGCGGCCGGCGAACGGGTCATCCGCGGTGGCCGCGTCGAGATCGGCGATCCTCGCGACCTGCCGTTCACCATCAAGCGGTCGCCGGTGCGCGCGCGGCTTACGCCGGATGTCCATCCCGGCGGCTTCGTGCTTGGCTGCAACATGACGATGCACCGCGATGTTGCCGCCCGCATCGGCCGTTTCGACGAACGGTTCGGCGCCGGCGGCCCGCTGCGCTCCGCCGAGGATACGGACTATCTGGTGCGGGCGGTGCTGCTTGGGATTCCGGTCGAATATGTGCCCGACATGACCATCTATCACCATCACGGCCGGCGCGACCGCAAGGCCATCGAAAAGCTGCACCGCGACTACAGCATGGGTAATGGCGGGCTTTGCCTGAAACATATCCGCCACGCGCCGTGGCTGCTTCGGCATTGCTACTGGTCGATGAGGGCGGCCTTGCGCGAACTGGTGAAAGGCCCTCTGTTCGACCGTGAACTCAAGCTGTCGCACTGGCCGATCGTCGGCATGAATTTGCTCGGCGCAGCCAAATTCGCGGTGCTTTTGCTGGCGAAATCGCCGCAGCCGGCGCAAATGCGACAGGAGCAACAGGCAAATGCCGAGGCGAGGTGATCCGCCACCATGCGATTGATGCCGCCCAGCCTGCCGATGCTGCGCCGCGCGCTCGGAAGAAAGCAGTTGCGCCTGCTTCCTGCCGTGGTGGTGCTCGGGCTGCTCAGCGCCGCGCTTGAAGGTTTTGGTATCGGCCTGATCATTCCGTTGCTGAACATAATCATGGGGCAACAGGGGCAGACCGGCATGGCTGGCTTCTCCGCCGTCTTCCAGCATGTCGGATCGAGCTTGAGCGAGCGCGACCGGCTGATCGTCATTTCGGTCGCGATTCTCGGCTCGATCGTGCTGAAGAACCTGTTCGCCTTTGCCAACACGCTGCTGACCACCTTCATCTACGGCAAGGCAAGCCATTCGATCCGCAGCGCGCTGTCGGAGCAGCTGCTGCGGGTGGGCTACCCGTTCTTCCTGCAGCAAACCCCCGGACGGCTGCTCAACATCATCTCCAACGAATCCTGGCGGGCCTCGGATGCCATCCAGATCACGCTGGGAGCAATCGTCAACGCGTCGGCCGCAATCATCCTCCTGACCTTCCTGCTGCTCCTGTCGTGGCAGATGACGCTGCTGGTGACGCTGGGGCTGGCGCTGGTCCAGGTCGCGCACGCCGTGCTGTCGGCCAATCTGAAGGCGCCGAGCCGCAGCGTCGCCTCCCGCAACAGCCAGCTCGCATCGCAGATGCTGCATCTGGTGCATGCCGGGCGGCTGATCCGCATCTTCGGCCAGGAGCAACGCGAGAAGGCGGCATTCGACCAGGCATCGGATGCGGTGCGCCGGGCGGCGTTCGTGCTTTTGACGCGTCAGGGAGCTTTGCCGCCGCTGACCGAGGTTCTGCACGCCATGCTGTTCCTGGCGGTGGTGATCGGCGCCTGGTTCGCCAATGTTTCCTTCCCGCTGATCGTCGCCTTCGTCATCCTGCTCTACAGGCTGCAGCCCTATATGCGGTCGCTGCAAATGGCCTGGAGCCAGCTGCAGGGCCTGAGCGGATCGCTTGAAGAGGTGACGTGGATGCTGGACCCATCCGGCAAGCCCGCGCCGCCGCAAGGCAGCGCAGCGTTCCCTGGGCTCAGCCAAGGCATCAAATTCGAGGACGTCACCTTTACCTATTCTGGTTCGGAACAGCGCGCGGTGGTGCTGCATGCGGCGAGCTTCGACATCCGCAGCGGCCGCTCGACCGCGCTGATCGGCCGCTCGGGCGCCGGCAAGACGACGATCGTCAATCTTTTGTGCCGCTTCGTCGAACCGGATAGCGGCAGGATCCTCGTTGATGGATCGCCTCTGGACCGCATCGACCCCAGCCAATGGCGAAAGCACATCGCGCTCGCCAGCCAGGAGCTGGAGCTGGTCGACGGCACGATTTTCGACAACATCATCTACGGCCAGGACGCGGCCTCGGCCGACGACGCCGAGCGCGCCGCAAGGCTGGCCGAAGCGCATGACTTCATCGAGCAACTGCCGCAAGGCTACCGGACGGTCGTCGGCTACCGCGGCGTCAATCTTTCAGCGGGACAGCGACAGCGGATCGCGCTGGCCAGAGCGCTGGTGCGCGATCCCGATATCCTCATCCTGGACGAAGCCACCAATGCGGTGGACGGCCTGTCGGAGGCGGCAATCGTCGAGACGCTGAAGTCGCGCGCCGGCCGCCGCACCACCATCGTCATCAGCCATCATCGCAGCACCATTTCGTTCTGCGACGACGTCGTGATCCTGAGCCACGGCCGCGTGAAAAAGCAGGCGCCGTTCGCCGCGCTTGCGACGCTCAGCATGGACGAGCTTTACCAGCACGAGGCGCTGGAAGGCTGAGGGCGACCCCGCTGCGTGCGCGCGCTGGGAGGTCGTCTCGGATGTCAAGCCAGGTCAAGGCATCTCAGGGGCGAGGAAGACCTCCGCCATACGTCTCTACGGGATTTCTGGGATGATGAGTGATCCCGAGCTTACCCGCTTTCCATCTGGAGCGTACAGAACCAAGGGTCCGCCTGCCAAATCCAGCAATGGCAGGCGGACCCTAATCAGCGCATGAAGGGACTGATTCTGCGCCGATGTCTCCTCGAGGAGGTGACGCCATCAACTGAAGACGGGCGCAGTTGTTCCCGACGCCGGCCGTACACAAGACCATTGCGCAGGCAGGTCAGACTTAGGTCCCTGTAAACGCGCATCGCTGGCTGGAGTGAACATCGGATCGGTTCGGTGGTAGCGAAACTTCGGCCGGAGATAGATGCAGCCATTGGGTTCCGGGGCATGACCGGCGCGGCGCTGATCATGGGCGGCGATCGATCCCCGCACGACTGATGCCGAGGGGCGCTTGCAGTCCTGCGGAATACGCATCCACCGGCGCCAGTGAAGTTGTCCAAGCGGTACGGGCTCAGCGGTCGTCAAGCTGTTGCTAATATGCAGCACAGGCAGCGCTCTATGAACGGCGTCGCTTGGAACCGCTACCTCCGACCAACCGTTAGTGTCACAATGACAAACCAAAAAGTGAGGCTGATGATGGACCCGCTGCAAAACAACACGTTGGAGATCTGGTGTCTTGCGGCCGTTCCGCTGTCACTACTCCTTACGGTGTTATTAGCCGGATTTATCCTTTAGCCGGACCCAACGAGGCCGGCTGCGGACCGGGGCCTGGAAGATGAAAATGCCGGCCATTTAGGCACGCTAGGCGTCGCGGACACCTCGTAGCACCAGGCCGTGGCAGCCTTTCCAACATTGCCATCATAATCGGCTCTTTCGACCGGTCCGGTCGGCGGCGATTGCTCGCAGGCCCGTTGCGAGGGCGAGCATGCGAGCTCGTACGTTTTTTACACAATCTCTGATTGGTGGACTCGCCCGCCGCCATCGACGTTAATTTTGCGTTAGCGACAGGAGGGGGGAGATCGCTAACGGGAGGAAGAAAATGAAAGAAAACTACGATCTGACGATCGACTACGACGAACCTTACGACAACAAGCCTTACGATCTAGCCACATTCGCAAGGAAGCACGGGCTCAACATTCGAGCCGCCGAGCTTCTTCTTTTCGCCAAAGGCCCGTCTCGAGCGGCCTGCGATGCCGCGGCGAGGGCTTTTCTCGCGGCGGTAGCCGCACAAGCTATGAGACAATCGGCGCGGTAGGTCTCACAAAGCCATTGCTGACACGGCCTGCCGTGTCAGCAACCCAACGGACAGCGCTGGAAATTCCGGGCCGTTTCCAACAAGATGCCTGAGCATCCGGGAACGGGCTGAAAATGTGCAATCTCTACAACATCACGACCAGCCAGGAGGCTATCCGCCAGTGGACCCGCGCCTTGCGCGACATCCTCGGCAATCTCGAACCCTCCATCGACATCTATCCCAACCAGCCCGGCCCGGTGGTGCGCAACGCGCCGGACGGCGAACGCGAATTGGCCAATCTGCTGTGGGGCATGCCGACGCCACTGGAGCGGGTCAAGGGCAAGGCCGACTATGGCACCACCAATATCCGCAATCCGCAATATGGCCATTGGCAGCAATATCTCGGCATCGAGAACCGCTGCGTGGTGCCTGTCACCAGCTTCGCCGAGCCCAGCCCGACGCCCGGCGACAAGGACCCCGAGACCGGCATTCAGCGCAACTACTGGTTTGCACTCGGCGAGGACCGCCCGCTGTTCTTCTTTGCCGGCCTGTGGACGCGCTGGCAGGGTATTCGCAAAGTCAAGGACGGCCCTGCCGATCACCAGGTCTATGGCTTCATGACGACCCAGCCCAACACGCTGATCGCGCCGATCCACGAAAAGGCAATGCCGGTGATCCTGACCACGTCGGAAGAAACCGAGACCTGGCTGACGGCGCCATGGTCCGAGGCAAGGCACCTGCAGCGCATGGCGCCCGATGATGCGCTGGTGATCGTCGACAAGCCGGCGACGCAGATCAAGTTTCCGCAGCAGGCGCCGGTGCAAGGCTCATTATTTTAGCGCTTGAACTTCTGCAGCACCCAGATGTAGCCCTTGGGCGGATGATCCTGGTCGATGAACTGCGTCTTCACCGTCGTGTCCTTGCGGCTGCATCGCTTGCACCTGAACCTGATCGCTTCCAGCGGCTTGTTCCAGCCCACCACCTGGGCCACGTCATTCGCCCTGAAGCGTCCGACATGGTAGCAATGGCCGCACTCTACGATGAGCAGCATGTTGGCCTTGGCGGCACGCCCAACGCTGTCCATCGGCCCGGCCATGGCTCATTTCCGGGTCGAGTAATCCTCGGGCAGCGGAAGCAGGCCAAGCTCCGCCATCCGGTAATCGGGCTCCTTCTCCGCGACGCTGGCCAGCACCTCGTGCAATTTCTCGACAAGCCCGCAAAGCTGCCAGAACAGCTCGCCATGCGCCTTCAAATGCAGCTGCGACAACAGCACCGTCTTGCGCAGGCTCAAAGTGTCCCTGATGATCGCCTCCGCATCCCTCGCCGACAGCCTGTCGAACCGGCTTTTTCGTCTGCCCATCGCGGCTCTCCTCGATTTGTGAGCAACCGCCCCGCCTACTGACAAATAGGAAGGCACTCCTCGCAGAGTCAATTCGCTCTTGACATTTTTGTTCCCGTTTTGTTCAATTTCAACAGGAACGCTGGAGGCACCGCCATGGACCACATCGTGACGCTGGACAGCCGCCAGGAGGCAGCCCTCCGGCGCGGCTGCCTGGGAAGCGACAGCACTCCCCTCAATGCCTCTTGAAATACTGCACCTCGCGTTCGTGCTTTTCGGCGGCCTCGCGGGTATCGAAGGTGCCGAGATTGCGGCGCTTGCCGGTCTTTTCGTCCTTCTTGCGCGAATAGAGGCGGTATTTTCCGTCTTTGAGTTTTCTGATCATCTGTCACTCCCCGAGCCGCTGCTTCCCCTTAAGGTTGCGCGCGGCTTGTTCGATAGCCGCCCTGTCGTTTCCCGGCCTGTCGATCAGCTCCTGCGCCTGTTCGCCCGATATGCCGGTGCGCACCGCCAGGGCCTCCACCGTCAAAACGTCGGAGCTCGCGACCTCGCGGGTTTCCGGCAGGGCATCGCCTGCCGTCAGTGGCAGGGCTGCCTCCCTGTCGATCTCGGCCTCGGCCTGGTGCCAGTGCCGCTCGGGATCGCCATGGATCCCGCCTTCGCGTTCCCAGATCTGGTATGCGCGCTCACGAATCTTGTCTTCCCGGTCGTCGCCCATGTTGATTTCTCCTTTGGGTATCGGATGAACGCCGCGCCAACCCGAACGATCCAAGAAATCTGCGTGATCGTTGGGTGGGGTCGCACAAGGCGCCATGCACTGCGGCCGCCAGCCACCCCCCGGCCTGCCTACTCGCACTGCCTGCGCGGCCCCCCGGAATATGGCTGATAGCTGTTGTCCTCCGGTCGATATGACCGGTAGCGGCTGAAGCAGTATTGGACGTGATCGGATGAGAGCTCGGCGGCGCCGGTTTCGTCCGATGGCGGGTAGCCCTCCACTGACGACCTATCGCTCGCCTCGAAATAGCTGCCGTCATCGGCGGCGCCGGTGTCGAGATAGGGCGAGATGCAGGGGCGCTGTTGTCCGCTGTAGGACGTGTAGCGGTTGTCGTCCGGCCGGTAGGAGCGGTAGCGGCTGGCGCACCATTCGACATGGGCGGCGGGTAGCGTCTGCTGCTCTTTCACCACCGGCTTGATGGAGCCGGTGGTGTCGGGTGTCGAAGCTGCTGCGGTGTCGGCGGGTTTCGCGGTGCGATCAACTTCCGAGGTGCGAACGGGGACCGGGCGGGCCGGGAGGCGCTCGAGGCGCTGCGCGGCCGGGTTCACCGGTCGCGGGTCCTTGGCCCACAGTTCGGCGACGCTGGAGACCGGGGCGGCCGGCCGTACCGGCTTGGCTATTAGAAGCCAGGTGGCGAAGGCGAGGCCGCTGGCGAATACGGCAAGCGTCAGCACGAAGCCGCCAAAGATTGCGAACAAAGCTTTCATGCCGCGCTCCTTCGCCTCCCGGTTAAGGAAATGCGGGGGCGGGGAATCCGGTTCCAGGAAAGCGCGGGGCAGGGGCACTCAAAGAGCCTCTCCGTCTCGGCTTCGCCGAGACACCTCTCCCCGCTTCGCGGAGCGAGGAACCAAGGCCTCTTAGGCGGCTTTCAGTGCAGGCCGAATTCGCGCAGCAGTTCCTCGCGGTAGCGTACGAAACGGCTTTCGCTGCGCTCGCGCGGGCGGGGCAGGTCGATGTCGATCAGCCGCGCCGCGCTGCCTTTCTCCTTGGGCAGGATCAGCACCCGGTCGGCAAGGTAGATCGCTTCCTCGAGGTCGTGTGTCACCATCACCATGGTGACGTTCTCCTCGCTCCAGATGCGCGCCAGTTCCTCCTGCATGCCGATCTTGGTCATGGCGTCGAGCGCGCCCAGCGGCTCGTCAAGCAGCAGGATTTCCGGCTGCACGGTCAGCGCGCGGGCAATGCCGACGCGCTGCGCCATGCCGCCCGACAGCTGCCTTGGAAACGCATCGCTGAATTCGGCGAGGCCGACGAGCGCGATATAGAAGCGCGCCCGTTCCTCGGCCTCGGCCTTGGGCACGCCGCGCACTTCGAGGCCGAAGGCGACATTGCCGAGCACCGTCAGCCAGGGCAGCAGGCGCGGTTCCTGGAAAATCACCGCACGCTCGGCACCGACGCCGTGCACTGGCTTGCCGTCGATGGCGACGCCGCCGCTGTCGGCAGCCTCCAGCCCCGCAAGTATGCGCAGCAGCGTGGTCTTGCCCGATCCGCTGGCGCCGACGATGACAAGGCATTCGCCCGAGCGGATGTCGAGGTTGAGGGTCCTCAGCACGGCAAGCGAGCGCCCGCCGATGCTGAAGGATTTGGACAGGCCGCGTATGCTGACCTCACCGCCGCTTGTGCCGCTCATCGCGCTAGCCTCCCACCTGATTGTCTTGCCGGTTGGCTTTGTCAGTTGGTCTTGGTTTCGCCGGGCCGGTAGAGGATGTCCGCTGCCTTCAGCTTACCCTTTGGCAGGCGGCCGTCGCGCTCGAGCACGCTGACCCAGAAGTCGATGTCGCGATCCGTCGCCTTGGCCCCTTGGCGCAGCCCGAAGCCGGTCCAGTAGCGCGCCAGCTCGCCGTTTTCGCCGCGCTTGTCGAGGATGTTTGCCAGCACCTTGCGCGCTTCGTCGGGGTTCTGCAGCGACCAGTCAGAGGCGCGCGCCGATTGCTCGACGAAATTGCGGGCGGCATCGGGATGCGCGGCGATGAAGTCGCGCCTGAGCACGACGAAGCCGCCGGCCAGCTCGCCCAGCACGTCGGTGTCGTTGAACACGCCACGCACACCGCCATTGTCGACGAGGGCGCCGGCAAACGTCGCCTGCCAGTAGCCCAGCGCCGCGATGTCGACCTGGCGGGAGCGCAAGGTCTGCTCGAGCTGCGGTCCGGGCACGACGACGAGATTGGCGGCGTCCGGCGACAGGCCGACGCTGTGCAGCGCCTCGCGCACGGTGTAGTCGAGATGGGCGCCGAGCGTGTTGACGGCGATGGTCTTGCCGGCAATGTCGGCGATCGATTTGATCGGGCTGTCGTCGAGCACGTAGAAGACGCTGCGCACCTTGCTGTTGATGCCGTTGCTCGGATAGACGGCGACGAAGTCGTTGCCGCCGGAGATCGAATTGATCACGGCTGCGGTTGCAGCCGAGCCGATATCGACGCTGCCGGAGGCCAGCGCAAACAATGATTCCGGGCCGCCGCCGGAATAGCCGACATTCTCGACCTCGATACCGAGGCCTTTGAAATAGCCGAGCTCGCCGGCCAACTCATGCGGAGAGATGCTGCCACGGCTGGCGAGGGAGCGGAACTTCACTGGTGCCGCTTCGGCAAAGGCGAAGCGCGGCAGGCCGGCGGTGAGAAGGCCGGCGGCGAAGGGCGCGCCGGCAAGCAGGGAACGGCGGGTGATTTTCATGGTCCGGGTCTTTCCTGATTTGAGTTCTGGCCTGGTTGAGATTGGTAAGGGCGGGTGGTCAGTCGACGGCATTGCTCCAGCGGCAGAGCCGGCGCTGCAGGCTGACCAGCGCCTGGTTGGCGATCAGGCCGAGACCGGCGAGGATGACGATTGCCGCAAACATCAGCGGGATCTGGAAGTTGTACTGCGCGTTCATCACCTGAAAGCCGATGCCCTTGTTGGCGCCGATCATTTCGGAGGCGATCAACAGCAGTAGCGCCGTGGTGGCGCTGAGCCTCAGTCCGACGAAGATCGAGGGCACAGCGCCGGGCAGCACGACGCGGCGGAAGACGGTGAGCTGCCTGGCGCCATAGACGCGGGCCATCTCCAGCAGTTTCGGATCGACCTGCTTGACGCCGCCGATGGTGTTGAGCAGCAGCGGGAACAGCGTCGCCCAGAAGATGACGAACACCTTGGAGGCTTCGCCGAGCCCAAGCAGCAGGATGAACACCGGATAGAGCGCCAGCGCCGAGGTCTGGCGGAAGACCTGCAGGATGGGATCGAGAGCGGTCTCGACGGCGCGCACCTGGCCCATGAACAGGCCAAGCGGGATGGCGACCAGCACGGCGGCCGCGAAAGCGAGACCGGCGCGCTGCAGGCTGATGGCGATGTCGCCGAGCAGAGTGCCGCCGGCCAGCCCCTTCCAAAGTGCTGCGACAATCATGTCGATCGGCGGCAGCACGGCCGCGTTGACCCAGCCGGCGCTGCTCGACACTTGCCAGATTGCGAGGAAAGCGATGAGGACGCCGTAGCGTGACAGGAAGCGGATGCCCGCCCGGCCACCGAGGCGCAGGAAGTCGGTGCCGAGGCTCGTCGTGCTGTCACGCGTGCCGAGGCTGGCGGCCTGTTCGATGTGCTGCAAGGTCATCGTCTTGCCTCTCGCTTCGAGGGTAGTGGGCTTCTCGGGATTATTCGGCGGCCAGCACCGCCGAGCGGGCGGCGGTCCAGGGGTTTTCCGGCCGCCTGAGGCCGAGGTTCTCGCGCAGGGTCCTGCCTTCATAGGCGGTGCGGAACAGGCCTCGGCGCTGCAGTTCGGGGATCACCAGCTCGACGAAGTCGTCGAGCCCGCCGGGCAGCCAGGGCGGCAGGATGTTGAAGCCGTCGGCGGCTTCGTCGCCGAACCATTCCTCCAGCCGATCGGCGACCTGCGTGGCGCTGCCGATGACGGTATAATGGCCGCGGGCCGTTGCCACCCATTGGTAGAGCTGTCGGATGGTGAAGTTGTGCTCGTCGGCAATCTGGCGGATCAGCGCTTGGCGGCTCTTCATGCCTTCGGTCTCCTTGCTCGGCGGCAGCGGTCCATCGAGCGGATAGCCGGTGATGTCGAGCGTCTGGCCGGCCAGCCCGTTGAGCAGGGCGACGCCGTCTTCGGGCAGGATGAGATCGTTCAGCTGCTGGTACTTGGCGCGCGCTTCTTCTTCGGTGCGGCCGACGAAGGGTGCCACGCCCGGCATGATCAGCACCTGCTCGCGATCGCGGCCGACGGCCGTCACGCGCGCCTTGATATCGCGATAGAATTCCTGCGCCGACGCCAGGTTCTGATGGGCGGTGAAGATGACTTCCGCCGAGTGGGCGGCGAGCTTGCGACCGTCTTCCGATTGCCCCGCCTGCACCACGACCGGATGCCCCTGCACCGGGCGCGGCACGTTGAGCGGCCCTTTCACGCTGAAATGCGCGCCCTTGTGGTCGATGTCGTGGAGCTTGTCCTTGTCGTAGAAGCGCCCCGATTTCTTGTCGCGGATGAAGGCATCGTCCTCCCAGCTGTCCCACAGCGCCTTGACCGTCTCGACGTGCTCATGCGCGCGGGCATAGCGCTCGGCGTGGGCAGGCTGCGTCTCGCGATTGAAGTTGCGCGCGGTTTCGTCGCCGGCCGAGGTGACGACGTTCCAGCCGGCGCGGCCATTCGACAGATGATCGAGCGAGGCGAATTTGCGGGCGAGCGTGTAGGGCTCCTCGTAGGTGGTCGAGGCGGTAGCGATGAAGCCGAGATGCGTGGTGAGCGGCGCCAGCGCTGCAAACAGCGTCACTGGCTCGAAGCCGGCGATCTTGGCATTGCCGCCTTCGCGGGCGCCGAGCCCGACCGTCAGATTGTCGGCGAGGAAATAGGCATCGAACAGGCCGCGCTCGGCGGTCAGGGCGAGCTGCTTGTGGAACTCGAAATTGGTGGCGCCGTCGGCCGGCGCCTCGGGGTGGCGCCAGGCGGCGATATGTTGTCCGCCGCCGGGCAGGAAAGCGCCCAGTTTGATTTGCCTGGATTTGGTGGATCTGGTCATCGCGGCGTGCTCCTGGACGGATCGGAAAGGGGATCTCGGGTCAGTGGTGCGTTCAGGCGGCAAGGCCGACGCCGTAGGGCACTCCGGTTACACGGCATGCCTCGGCGACCGCCTGCCGGGCGCGGGCGTGGATCGGTTCCGACACCAGAACACCATTGGCAAAGTCCTTGTCGGAGGCGTAGATCGCGGTCGGTACGGTCAGCGCCTCGAAGAAGCCGAACAGCGGCCGCAACTGGTGCTCGACGATCAGCGAATGGCGCTCGCCGCCGCCGGTCGCGGCGAGAATGACGGGCTTGCCCCTCAGCGATGACGGATCGAGCAGGTCGAAGAAGTGCTTGAAAAGCCCGGTATAGCTGCCTTTGAAAGTCGGCGAGCCGGCCACCAGGATGTCGGCGCCCAGCAGCCGTTCGACGATGTTGCGCGCCGCCGGGTCGAGGTCGCCGAGGCGCCTTGCCTGCGGCAGAGACGCGCCGAGATCCTCGATGTCGAAGACGGCCGAGGCCGCGCCGATGCTTTCGGCGGCCTGCCCGACAATGTGGCTGACGAACGCCTTGGTCTTCGATGGCCGGGTCAAATTGCCCGACAGCCCCACCACGAGCTTTTTCGACATTCCTGGCTCCCTCTCAAGCGCTCTATTTTAAGATCTTGGGTCTAGCGATCTATTTTAAGTCTAGAGAGTTTGTAGAATTAAAAGAGCGAGAAAATTTCAAAAGCAGGGCGATGAGCGAACTGAGTTTGCGGCACATCGCCCGCAATTGGTTCATTCAACGCGCCGCAGCGCGCTGAAAACCCGCCACAGCGCCTTCAGCCGCGATGGCGCAGCGCGTCGGACAGAGCGCATGAAGCCGGCCGGACATATAAGGCAAGTCGCCCTCGGACGCTCCCGGCGCGACGTCGAGGAACTATGTCCCGATACCACAATCCTCGACGGCCTAGCGGTCCTCGGGGAGGATGCAAGCGAGGCACAGGCCACGGCGCTGGAGTGGCTCCGCGGCATGCAGTGAGTCAGGTCAATTTGATTCAAATCCGGCTGTGGATATTTGCTTTTGGCTAAATCGAGGCGGTCATCTTGCCGGCGGGCGGGCAACAGGGAGATGCCTATGACAAGCGACTTTGCCGCCGCACACCTGCACCTTGAACGAGCCTGCCACTATTTGAGCGGCGAGGACGAGACGAGCCGCACGGCTCGTGCGGCTCTGGATCTCCTGATCGATGCAATTGTCGCAGCGCAATACAAGCGGCCGGTGGGAGATGTTGTGGAGTTTCCAAGGCCGGCAAAGCTGGGGCAATCCGCAAGCGGGAACGGGTAGTCCAACTGGCGGCGTCCCTTGTCCTGCCGGATTTACATGAACCAGGTGGCCACCAGGCCGATCGTCGCCGAGAAGATAGCGGCGGTCGTTGCCCAACCGAGTATGTTGGTGCTGCGGCTGTTCACCTGCTCCCCCATGATCCTGCGGCTGTTCGTCATCAGCATGATGAGCAGCAGCAAGGGCGGCGTCGAGAAGCCCTGAACGATGCCGGACCAGACCAGCGCCTTCATCGGATTGAAGCCGAGGAAGTTGAGGCCGGCGGCGATCGCCGTAAAAAATCCGATGGCGAGATAAAATTTGGGCGCCTCTCGAGCCCGGGCGTGCAGGCTGTTTTTCCAGCCGATGGCTTGTGCCACATCATAGGCAGCGCCGGTGGTCATGATAGGAACCGCTAGGAAACCGACGCCGATCACGCCTGCGGCGAACAGGACGCTTGCGGCCTGGCCGGCGAGCGGCCGCAGCGCCTCCGCGGCTTGCGCGGCCGTGTCGATATCGTGGTGGCCCGCCTTGTAGAGCGTAGCACCCGTCGACAGGATGATGAAATACATGATGAGATTTGAAAACATCATGCCGATGAGGATGTCCCGGCGAGAGCGACGGAGTTCGCCGGCGGTGGCGCCCT
Organism: Mesorhizobium sp. M0816; assembly: GCF_040320005.1. Taxonomy (NCBI): domain Bacteria; kingdom Pseudomonadati; phylum Pseudomonadota; class Alphaproteobacteria; order Hyphomicrobiales; family Phyllobacteriaceae; genus Mesorhizobium; species Mesorhizobium sp. M0816. The sequence continues at coordinate 216,786 of NZ_JAMYOT010000007.1, forward strand.
TCCTTTGCCTGAGCGTTGTGCGCCCCTGGGCAATCTCCTCCTCGACCTCCTCATTGGACTGCCACGTGTAGAGATAGGCGGACAGCGTCGTGCCGATGATGGCGACCAGGATCGACAGGAACTCGCGATTGAATTCGATCCTGGGAAGCAGCGTCCCGCGCAGCACCGCCGCGGCGTCCGGCTTGGCCAGAATGGCGGCACCGACATAGGCGAGCAGTGCCAGCGCCAGCCAGCGAAAGATGTTGCGGATCAAAGTATAGGAGCCGAAGACCTGGAGGGCGAAGATGAGGACGGCGACGAACAGCACGATCAGCGGAATGGGAAGCGGCACGAACATATTGATCGCCGCGGCCATTCCGCCGAGATCGGCCGCTGCCTCGATGGTGTTGCCGACGAGCACACCCAACAGCACCGACCAGAGCAGCCACCGCGGGTAGAAGTCCTTGATGACGTGGAACAATCCGCGCCCCGACACCTGGCCGAGCTTCGACGACAGGTAGACGACCGCGTACATCATCGGCAACGTTACCGGAGCCGTCCAGAGCAGGTCGGGTCCGAAACGGGCGCCGGCACTGGCATAGGTGCCTATCGCGGAACAATCGTCGTCGGCCGCCCCTGTTATCAGGCCGAGGCCGAGCGCTCGTCCTATGCCGCCTTTGCCCTCCTTCGGTGGGATGGAATGATCGGAACCGGCCTGCCTCATTGCGACCGGACCGGGTTGCGAACGAAAGACGCGGCCTGCCATGCAATAATGGTAAGGATCGGTCGCGGCGCTGGTCTCATTTTGCTTCCTTCCACAACTTGCCCAAACCCGGCGTGCCATGACTTGTTCCGCGACGACCGGACAGGGGTTTTGGCTCAGGCAAAAAAGTTCGGGTTGACCGCTTCCGAACGCGAAGCGACTATCCGTTCGAGGCGAAGATCGCAGGAGGAAATGCAATGGACGAGCCCGGTCAGTGGCGCCACATGTCGAGCGCGCCAAGGGACGGCAGCAGAATCCTTGTCACGGTTCGGCCGTCCGAACAGGGTCCGGCCGAGGTCGACATGGCTTACTGGGCCCGCGCCGATCAGTTCGGCAGCGAAGGCTGGCGCGCCTCCGACTCGTCTCCAGGACGCATCGTCGAATATGCCGAACCCGAGCTGAAGTGCTGGATGCCGCTGCCGTCGGCCAATCTCAGCAAGGGATCGATGCCGAGCCCCTGGGAGGGCGAAGATGTGCCGCTGGTGGATGGCTCCGGGATATGAGCTAGCGGGGAGGTAGTTTTGATCGCTGGCGGGACAGCGCCTCCCTCTGTCCTGCCGGACATCTCCCCCCAAAGGGGGAGATAGGCAGCTTCACTGTCGGCCCTCAGAACAGGAATGCAGCTGTAGCGGGGTTCGGGCCGGTGCGGCCGTCGGGCGAATCCATGCCCCGGATAAGCTCGAGGTCCTTCGCTTGCAGCTCGAAATCGAAGACATCGAAATTGGCGGCGATGCGGTCCTGGTGGATCGACTTTGGAATGACGATCAGCCCTTCCTGAAGGTGCCACCTGACGATCGTCTGCGCCACCGACTTGCCGTGTTTCCTGGCGATGCTTTCAAGCGTCGGATCGCTCAACAGCCGGCCGCTGCCCAGCGGGCTCCAGCTCTCGATGCGGATGTTGTGCCTGTCGTGGAATTCACGTTTGTCACGCTGCTGGAAGCGGGGGTGGAGCTCGATCTGGTTGACGGTCGGCGTGACGCCGGTCTCGCCGATGATCCGTTCGAGGTGGTCCTGGTTGAAGTTCGAAACGCCGATCGACTTGATCCGGCCTGATTGCCTGAGTTCGATCAGCGTCTTCCAGGCCTCGACATATCTGTCTTGGCTGGGCACCGGCCAGTGGATCAGGAACAGGTCGATCTGTTCGATGCCGAGCTTGCTCATCGTCTCGTCGAAGGCGCGCAAGGCGGCGTCGTGCTGATGTGCGCCGTTGCGCAGTTTCGAGGTGATGAACAACTCGCTTCTCGGCACGCCGGCCGAGCGGATCGCCTGCCCGACACCTTCCTCGTTCTGATAGCCTTCGGCGGTGTCGATCAGCCTGTAGCCGGCCTCGATCCCCCAGCGCACCACCTTGGCCGTGATGGCTGGATCGACCTGCCACACGCCGAGGCCGATTTGCGGAATGGCGGAGCCGTCGTTCAATCTGATCTGTTCAGGTCTATTCAGGGTAATCTGTTCAGGCATGTTCAGGTCCTTCTGCATCGTTCCGCCCGGCGCACGCTCTATCTAGTCCGGATGGCCGCCAAAGCCAGTCGATATCAGGAGAATGTGAGGAGACGGACGTGAAGCGCTGATCCTCCGCTTCGGGCCGACAGCTCTCTGTGACCCACGGACTCCAGGGAACTCTATACAGGACGACCCCACTATCGCGGATTCTGTGGTATTCTGTGGACTATCCGAGGAGGCGACTGCGTTGACCAACAGCTTGGAAGCCGAAGGGGCAAGAGACTGGTCGCCCCTGCTGGTCGCGGCAGAACAAGGCGATGCGGAGGCGGTTCGATCGGAATTGGCGGCTGGCGCCGACATCAATCAGTCGGACGACGGCGGCTGGTCTGCACTTCACCTTTCAGCCCTCAATGACCGCACAGCTGTGGTGGAGGCGCTGATCGAAGACCCGGAAATCGACGTGAATTCGAGAAACAAGTGGAAGAGCACGCCCTTGAGCCTTGCGTCGGCCAAGGGACATTACGAGTGTATCTCAGTCCTCGTGAGACACCCCCAAATAGAGATCAACGCGCGAGCTGACTACTACGGCAGAACGGCTCTTATCGAGGCGGCGAAGAACGGGCATCTCGAAGTCGTCAAGTTGCTCGTGGAGAATGGCGCGGAAGTAAATTTGACCGACAAGACGGGGAGAAACAACGCGCTCATCGAGGCTATCAAGGGGCGGCACTACGAGATCGCGGAATACCTGTTGGATTCTGGGAAAGTGAGCTTTATCAACAAAGAGATGAGGCTAAACGCCCTGATCTGGGCTGGCAGCTGCCACAACCCTCAGCTTATCGAAAAGCTGGAAGCCGCGATCCACAATTTCTTCAACGGCAAATAGGGGCCTCGCCCTTACTGTCGCGGGGCGCGTCCGTATCTCCCGTCACGTCGACACGCTCGATGGCGCAAACGGCCCCGCGGCGCTTCACATAAATTATTCAACCAAACGGTTTACTATCTCAAAGCGTGCGTCTATATTCAACTACATGGTTGAATTAGAGACACCCAAGATGGATGCGGTTTTTCACGCCCTTGGCGACGCCACCCGGCGGCACATGCTTCGCGATCTCGCTGATGGCGAGAAAACGGTAAGCCAGCTGGCGGAACCCTTCGTGATGTCGCTCGCGGCGGCCTCGAAGCACATCAAGGCGCTGGAGAACGCAGGGCTTATTCGTCGAGAGGTGAGGGGCCGCACGCATCTGTGCCGACTAGCCCCTGGACCGCTGGCCAGCGCCCATCAGTGGCTCAGCTTCTACGAGCGCTTCTGGACCGGTCGTCTCGATGTTCTCGAACGCCTTCTTCGCGAAGAGGACGCACGCAAAGCCCAGGATGAGTCCAGGAAATCGCCCAACCCGAAAGAAGGAGACGAGCAATGAACCAGATGAGAACCATCGACGCCTATGGCGAGCTGAGCGAGCCCGCCACGTTCACCATCCAGCGCCTCTTGCCCGGCCCCATCGAGCGCGTCTGGGCCTATCTCACCGAGAGTGACCTGCGCCGGCAATGGATGGCCGCGGGCCAGATGGAAATGAAGGCCGGCAGCTCGTTCGAATTGGTCTGGCGTAACGACGAGCTGACGGACCCGCCTGGCCAGCGCCCCGCGGGCTTTCCCGAAGAGCATCGGATGGAGGGCCGGATCACCGAACTCGATCCGCCGCGCAAGCTTTCCATCACCTGGGGAAACACTGGCGGCGTCTCCTTCTTGCTGGAGGCGAAGGGTAGCGATGTGCTGCTCACCGTCGTTCATCGCCGCCTGCCGGAACGTGCAATCCAGCTCAACATCACCGCCGGCTGGCACATACACCTCGACCTGCTGGCCGCCCGCCTGGCGGGCAAGACACCGACCTCGTTCTGGGACGGCTGGAACCGCCTGCGGGAAGAATACGACAGCCGCCTGCCGGCCTGATGTAACTCGCGGCGGCCATCCCTGAGGTCGCCGCCAGCAACACGAAGCAACGCTGAACCGATGAAACGTGCTTGCATCCCGCAAGCCTGATGGAGGAAGTCATGCGCAAATTGATCGCTGGAATGAAGATTTCCGTCGACGGCAAGATGGAGGGACCCGAGGGTTACGCCGATTGGGTCGATGCGTGGTCGGACGAATACGGCCTGACGCCGCAAATCGATGCCTGCCTGCTTGGCAGCGTCATGTATGCCGGCTACGAGCGCTACTGGAGCGCCATCCAGAACGAGCCCGACAAGCCGCTGCCGATGACCGGCAAATTGCCGAAGCCGGCCGAGCTCGAATGGGCCCGCTTCGCCGCGCAGACCCCGCATTATGTGCTGTCGAACACAATGACTTCGGCGGCCTGGCCAAAGACGCGCTTCGTGCGGAATTTCGAGGATATCGCTGCACTGAAACAGCAGCCCGGCAAGGACATCTACCTTATGGGCGGCGCCCGAATTACCGCGAGCCTTATCGATGCCGGGCTGGTCGATGAGCTCAGGCTGATCGTCTATCCGCTGCTCGCCGGTGAAGGAAAGCCGCTGTTTGGGACGGCGAAAAATCGTCGTGAGCTCGAACTGCGCAAGGTCGAACAGCTTTCGGACGGCCGCGTCGGGCTGGTCTACGGGATCGGCTAAAGCGCTTCGCGTTCGATCGGCCTCATGCGACGCGCTTTTTGCGCGGCATGCATTAGCGCCAACGTCAGGCAACGACGCCGCGGCAGGCCCAGGCGACATTGGCAAAGGACCTCGGGCCGTCGGGCCGGCCGGCCTCATAGGCGTCGCGCATGGCGGCGTCGGTGCGCGCCCGCTCTTCCGGGTCGAGCGCGGCCACATACTTGCCGAGCGGCCCTTCGCCGGCGGCAATCGGCGCCCAGTAATCATCGAAATTTTGGTAGTCCATGCGGATCATCAACTGGGTTTCCGTAACGTCGCGGAGACCCTGTTCGACAAAGGTCCGTTTCATTTCACCCGGCTGCATCATCGGCTGCGTGCAATAGCGGGCACGCAGCTGGCGTCCGCCTTCACTGAGCACCGCCACCGTGTCGATCATCATGCGCATCCCCGGCATGCCGCCGAGATGGTCCCATACCGTCGCCGCGACGACGCCGCCCGGCCGCACGACGCGGCGCATCTCGGCGACTGCCTTGCCGGCTTCGGGCACGAAATGGAGCACGAGCAGGGCCAGGGCACGGTCGAACGCGCCATCCTCAAAGGGCAGGGCGCAGGCATCCGCCTGACGGATTTTTATCCGCGGATCGGTGTTGCGCCGGATTGCCTCCTCGACGAAAACGGCCGAAAAGTCGATCGCCGCGACCTCGCCGAGGTCAGCGGCCTTGACGAGTGCGAAGGTCAGGCTGCCGGTACCGCAACCGACGTCGAGGATCTTTTCGCCGTCCTTGAGGCCCGCGAAGCCGATGAACAGCGGCGCGAGCTTTTGGCTCCAGCGGCCCATGAGCTGCTCATAGCCGGCAGCATGGTGAACGTTGAAACTTGAAGTCATCGAAGCCTCCTCCCAAAGCCGTATGCTAGACTTCGGCGGCCGCTGACGAAAGCCACTTTTGGCGCGTGTTGGTTCGGCAGCCCGGAGCGCGCGAAGACATCGCCGGCCGGATTTGATGGCGCCGGCCAGCCAGCCTCCGTGGCCTCGACCACCTATTCGGCGGGCAACCCGCGGCGCTTCCATTCGCTGCGCGGCACCGGATTTCCAACACGAAAGGCAAACGAAACGACTCTCGTCGCGTCCGGATCGACCTCGCAGCGAAAGCTCAGATCGTACCACTGCCCGTTTGCAGGGAACGGCGCACTGGCGACGTTCATGACCGTGCCGGCCTTCAGCCGATACTCAAGCAGGCTGTTTGGGAAATAGGGGGGCGACGCGTGCACCAATTGCTGTGCGAGTTCCGTGTTGCAGAGCTGACCGATCCGCACGGCGCGCGGCACATTTTTCATCGCGGTTGTCGCTACCGGATCACCGGTTGCTGATTTCGAGAACAATCTCTTCGCTTCCTGAAGCTTCAAGGGCCTTTGCACTTTGGCGACATCCGCTGGCTTGGGCTTCGGCGGCGGTGAAGCGCCAGGCGACGGAGCCTGGTCTTTCCCCTCGACCGCTGTCACGGCAGGTGGCTGTGCAAGATCCTGGTTACTGGGAACTTGCGGCGCTGGCGGTTGTTCCGAACCATCCTCCGCACTGTTGCCGTCCAGAGACTTGCGAGGACCGGCGTCCTTCTCACCGAATTGGAAGACAGGTCTCTGCGCGGCGACCTCACGGCTCGCCGAGGTCTCGACCTTGGCTTCCGGCTGCTTTTCCGGCTTGGGCGGTTCAGCGGGGGACGGAGGTTTGGTTTTTTCCGGCGGTTTAGGCGGCGGCACGATATCCACTGCGATGGGCTGCTCCTTCCCTGGCTGCGAGAGCGTTGCCGGCAGTCCGAACAACAAAAGCGCGACGATGAGCAGATGCAGCGCAATCGAGGTGGGCAAGGCCCACCCGAGTACCCGGCGCTGATCCCGTATGTCGTTTATCATCGTGACCGGTGTGTGGAATGAAATATTGGCGGCATCAAGCATCGATGCCGCCGGACGTCGAAATAACCCGTTGCGAATCGAAAGTCGGCGGCTGCAATACGGCGCGTCATCCAATCGTCTGGCGTTGGCGTCCGTGCAGGGGACCGGGCCAGCAGCGGATGCAGCAAGTCGTCATTTCAGGCGGCTAGCACGCACGCCCTGCCGGCACGGTGTCACCGGTTGAAATTACAGGGAAACCGATAGCCCGCCGTCAACCGCCAGCACGTGCCCGTTGACGTAAGCGGCAGCGTCGGAGGCGAGAAACACCACGGCTCCGCCGAGCTCCTCAGGCTGGGCCCAGCGGCCCGCGGGGGTTCGTGCCTCGACCCATTTGGTGAAGGCCTCGTCGCGCATAAGTGCGGTGTTGAGCTCGGTGGCGAAATAGCCGGGGGCGATCGCGTTGACGGTGATGCCGTGACGGCCCAGCTCAGCGGCAGTGGAGCGTGTCAGCCCGTGCAGGCCCGCCTTTGCCGCCACATAGGCGTGAATGGTGGGACGGCCAAGGATCGCTGCGACCGATCCGGTGTTTATTATGCGCCCGAACTTGTTTGGCAGCATCAGGCGCACCGCGTCGCGCATCATGCGGAAGCAAGCCGACAGATTGACGGCAACCACATGGTTGAAATCCTCGTCCTGCCATTCGACTAACGGTTTCCGATGCTGGATGCCGGCGTTGTTGACCAGAATATCGAGGCGGCCGTGGCGTTCGACGATTCCTTCGAGCGACGCCCTTGAGATCGCCGCGTCGGTGACATCGAACGGCAGGGCTTCTGCACCGATCCTTTCGGCGGCCGCGGAAAGGGCGGCCATGTCGCGCGCATTGACGATCACCGTCGCGCCGTTTTCCGCAAGTGCCTTGGCCATGGCAAAACCAAGACCACGCGAGGCACCCGTGACCAATGCGACACGGCCCTTGAGCGAGAACAATTCCGGCATTGAGATCCCCTATGAAAAGGGCGGGAGTTTCCTCCCGCCCAAAAGCACTATTTGGCGACGCAAGTGTCGGCTGTCTCCGGAGTGCAGACATCGAGGCCCGTGTAGGTCGGGTCGGCCGGCGGAGCCTTGCCCTCCTTCATTTCCTTCAGCGCCATCATCGTCTTGTAGCCCATCTCGAACGGCCGCTGGCCGACCTGGCCAAGGGAGAAACCTTCCTTCATCTGGTCGATCTGTACCGGAAGCGTGTCGGCAACGACAAGGGCCAGGGCTTTCGAGGCGATCTTGTCCTTGTACGGTGCGACCGCGGCGCGGTTGGCATCGGGAATGAACTGCGGGAAGCCACCGGTTGGGACGAATGCGTCGAGGTTCGGGTTTTTCGCCATGATATCCTCGAACTGTTGCACCGAAAGCGGGAAATCATCGTTGGTGTAGAGCGGACAGCCTTCGATTTCGGTCCAGCCGTTCTGGCCCGTCAGCCGATCCCCGGGCGAGGCCGCCGATTTGGTGCCCGAAAGTGTATCGCGAATGCCCTGCATGCGCTCGTTGTGGTTGGCCGCCGCGGCGCCGCCGGACTGGATGCAGATCGTGCCGCCTTTGGGCTTGATCTGCATGACAAGCTTGGCGAGGTTCTCGCCGATCTCGTAATTGTGCGTGCCGATATAGGCAACGCGCAGATCTTTGTTCTCGGGCAGGAGGTCGGAGTCCCAGGTGAGGACCGGGATGCCGGCTTCCTTGGCGGCCTGCAGCGCAACCGCCATCGCCGCGGCGTTCGATGGCGACACGGCGATGCCGTCCACCTTCTTGGCCACGAGGTCCTGCACGATCTGCACCTGCTCGTCGCCACCACCATGTTCGCCGGGGCCGATATACATGCACTCCACGGCGCCATTGGATTCGGCTTCGGCCTTCTTGCAGCCGTCGCGTGCCTGGTCGAAGAAAGGATTGTTCATGTTCTTCGGCACCAGGGCGAAGGTGTATTTCGCCTGGGCGCCGGAAACGGCGAGCACCATTGCGCCAAGCGCCACGGCGGCCGTCAGCAGATGTTTTTTCATGTGACGTTCTCCTCCTGGGTGTGATCCCGCAAGCCTCCCGCCGGCGGGTTTCTAGCGGCGTTTTTTGGGCATCAAGACTGCCAGCGACGCGGCGAGAATCGATTTGCCGCCGGTTTGCATGCCCAAAAGAACCGCAAGAACGATGAAGGCGCCGACGAAGGCACCCTGCCAATTTGAATCGATACCGGCCATCAGCAGCGCATTCCTGATCACCTCGAGGAAGGCCGAACCGATGATCGCACCGAAGGCCGTGCCGGCGCCGCCCATGAGGCTGGCGCCGCCAATGACTGTCGCGGCGATAACGCGCAGCTCATAGCCCTGGCCCATGGCATTGATGGCCGAGCCGTTATAGCCGAGGAGCAGGAGCGAGGCGAGCGCGGCGGTGAAAGCCGAGAAGACATAGGCCTGGAATTTAATCCAGTTGACCGGAACGCCGGTGAGCCGTGCCGCCTCCTCATTGCCGCCGATGGCGAAGAGATGCCGGGCCCAGGCTGTGAAGTTGAATACGAAGCCGACAATCAGGGCCAAGATCACCATGGTCCAGAATTGTGACGACAGTTCTGGTATCCAATGCGGTGCCCAGTCGTTCGGACCATGCCGCGGCCATTTCCACTGACCGATTGCCTTCACGATCGGAGCATCGGGCCCGAACTGGTAGAGCATCTGGTTGGCCGAGAATACGACCGCCAGCGAGCGCGCGACGGACAGCATGCCGAGGGTGACCACAAAGGACGGCATCCCGACATAGGCGACAAAGAATCCGTTGACCGCGCCGCAGGCCAGACCGGAGAAAAGGCCCATGGCGAAGGCGACGTACCAGGGATAATGCCAGGTGAGGAACAGGCCGGCGACGATGACCACGAGACCCATGACGGAGCCGACCGACAGATCGATGCCGCCGGTGATGATGACGATCGTCATGCCAAGTGCCATGATGCCGAAAGGTGCGAAGTTGCGCGTCACATTGGCGACGTTTTCAGAGGTGCCGAAGCTCGGCTCCATCGCAGTCATCAACATGACGAGCGCGATGAGCGCGATCGTCACCCAGAAGGGCTGACTTGAAATCACACGTTGGAGAACTGTTTTTTCCTTGGTCGGAACGAAATCCGACATGGCCGGCCGGCCATGTTCTTCGACTGAGCCCTGAACGCCAACTGACTCCTGAACACTATTCGCCACGGATGGCCCCCGTTATCAGTCCAGTGATTTCCTCGGGCGATGTTTTGTCGGCTGGCTTGTCGGCAACTTTCGAGCCCCGCCTGAGGACGATAATGCGATCTGCCACGGCGAACACGTCAGGCATTCGGTGACTGATCAGCATGACGCCGACTCCTTGTGCTTTGAGGCGTCGGATCAGTTCGAGTACTTCCGCCACCTGGCGCACGGAGATGGCGGCCGTTGGTTCGTCCATCAGCACCAGCTTAGCATTTGAAAGCCGGGTCCGCGCGATGGCGACCGCCTGGCGCTGCCCACCCGACATCTTCCTGACGAGGTCGCGCGGCCGGGTTTCCGATTTGAGTTCCTTGAACAGCGCTGCCGAGCGATCGATCATCGCCTGCTTGTCAAGAATCCTGATCGGCCAGAAGCCTTTCTTGATCTCGCGCCCCAGAAAGACGTTCTGCGCGGCCGTCAGATTATCGGCGAGCGCCAGGTCCTGATAAACAACTTCGATCCCCTTGGCGCGGGCCTGCACGGGCTGGTGGAAGTGGCACACCTCGCCCTCGACTACAATTTCGCCGTCGCTCGGAGGAAAATTCCCGGCCACAGTCTTGACTATCGTCGACTTGCCGGCCCCGTTGTCCCCCATCAGACCAACGACTTCGCCTCGCTCCACCTGGAAGCTGACGTCAGTCAGGGCCTGGATAGCCCCGAAATTCTTGGAGACGTGGCGAACCTCAAGCACCGGCATCGCGGTCCTCCCGGGACAACATTTATCGGTCTTGTCCCTGGTCAATGCACAGCAGCTAATCAGCGAAACGTATTCAACACAATCATTTATTAGGTCAGGCCTCCCGGCCGTAACGCGCCTCGTCCGAGTGTGACTTGTAGCTGCTGCAGAGCACCGAGGCGCTCGGCCGATCCTTACAACAGTCACCAGGCGATCCTCATGCTTGCGCCGGTTCATATCCGTTTCGGGTGAAATGAGTGGGCATTTTTCGAGCGGTGCCAACGCCTCGGGCATGGAGCGCGGCAGAACACGTCATTCAAACACACGAGGACAGTGGCCAAGCCTGTCCCTAGCGTGCGTCGGCCAGAGCGCACGTCAGGAGATGAACCCGCATTCGGGGGAGGCGAGGGTCAAGTGTTGAAAGTCCGCTCCTTAACGGCGCTGCACGAGAGGGATATTCGGTCATGAATTTCAAAGGTTTGATCAAGCGTGCCGAGACTGTGGAGAGAGCGTTCAAGGAGCTCGAAACCGATTTGGCGGATGCGTTTAGCGAATGTCTCAACGTGGACGATCAGTCGCCGTTGAACGACGTCACTGTTCCGGATGAGACTGTGTCGGATGAGAATCTCGCGGCAACGGATGACAGCTCGCAGCTCGAGGCCAATGCGGACGCCTTCGAGACCGCACGACGGCTGTCCCCCCATACGCAAACCCGGCTGGCTGCCTTAAGTGCGGTCGATGGGCTCTTTCACGACGCGCAGGAGTATCTGGGGGAGATCAATGCGAAACTGTCGGAGATCGCGACCTCGCATCATCTGACAGGCGAATTCCTAAAACTCCTCCACGGCGACATTCTTCGCGCCAACGAATTGGAGCTGGCAAATACCGGCCTGACCGCGCAGCAAAGAGTGCTGTCCGAACAGCTCCACGAAGCGACCAGAAAGCAGCGCGAGCGCGACAGCGCTATCGAGGCCCTGCAGCAGCACGAGGCGAGCCTGGTCGAGGACAAGGAAGCACTTCGCGGCGCGCTGGCGGCGGCAAGGCTGGAACTCGTCGTGGCAGGCAATGCGAGCGCAAAACGCGAAGCCGAGTTCGGCGAGCTTGTCAAAACGCTCTCGGCCAGAGCGGTCGAGGCCAACAGACGCTCGCGCGAGAACGAGATGCTGCGGGAAAAACATGTCAGCCTGTCGATCGACCTCGACAAGGCGCTGAAACGGGAGGCCGAGGCCCGGCACAGGCTGGACGAACTCTCGACTGTCCATGCCAATGACGCCGCGCAGGTTTCGGAACTGCTGGCCGCACTTGGCAAGAGCGAGAAAGAGGAGATGCGGCTGCAGAAATCGCTCGATATGGCGCAGGCAAAGCTATCGGAAATAACGGAAGCGGCCCGCCTCAGGGACGGTGACAGGGAAGCCGAGCTTTCACGCAGTGTCGCGGAGATGACCGGCTTGCGTTCTGAAATCGAGGACCTTCGATCGCGGCTGGAGGCCGCCTCCAACCAGAACAGCGAAGCCGCCAGCGAGATCGCCAGGCTCAAGGCCCAAGCGAGCGACGCGGTGGCCGAAAAGCAAATTGTCGAGCAAAAATTGTCCGCTCTCACGAAGGAGAGCGAAAACGACAAGATGAACCTTTCCGCAATCAGCGCGAATTTTTCGCAGCTTTCCCTGCAGCAGGCTTCCGAACAGATACAGTTCGACGTCCAGAGGCAGGAATGCGAGGATCTGCGAGCCGAAGTCGCGTCGCTTCAAGCCCGGGTCAAGGAACTGTTACCCTATGAGCGGCTCCACAAGGTCACCAACGCCAGACCGCGTGAAGACGGCGTGGTCGAGATCACCGCCGCGGTGGCGGAGAAGGCCCGCGCCAGCAGGCGGCGCCTCCGCCTGCGCGCTGCATCCTAGCTCAGGCGCGGCTGTCTGAAGGTCGACTGGTGCGAAGCGAACATCCATCGATGGGAGCGATCGTTGGGGCTGGCCCCCCTGCGTCAGGCTGCAATAGTGGACGCCGGTGAGGCTGAGGGGGCTGAGCATGCGGCTATTCACAAACAGGAATCACCTCCGGTGGAGGATGTTGGCCTTCATCGCCCTCATTACGCTTTCGCCGAAAGCGGCGTCGGCCGACACCATTACACCCGACAGGATCGCCGCGGCCATTGCGAAGCTCGAATTGCTGGCCGAAGGCGTCGTCGCGGATGGTAGCGTACCTGGTCTCGCCATCGGTGTCGTGCATGGCGACGAGGTGATCTTCCTCAAGGGATTCGGACATCGCGAGGCCGGTAAGCCGGAGGCCGTCGACGCCGACACGGTCTTCCAGATCGCCTCGCTCTCCAAGCCGGTCTCCGCCACCGTCGTGGCGGCGCTGGTCAGCGACGGGATCGCTTCGTGGGATTCCAAGATCGCCGACCTCGATCCGGCTTTCCGGCTCGCCCAGCCCTATCCGACCAGCGAACTCACGGTCCGCGACCTGTTTGCGCACCGCAGCGGGCTTCCCGGCACCGCCGGCGACGACCTCGAGGACATCGGCTATGACCGCGCGGAGATCCTGCGCCGGCTGCGGTTCGTGTTGCCGTCATCGAGCTTTCGTGCCGGCTATTCCTACAGCAATTTCGGACTGACCGAGGGTGCCGTCGCGGCCGCGAAGCCGACGGGCAAATCATGGGAAGAGGTCGCCGAAGAGAAGCTCTACCGTCCGCTTGGAATGGCCTCGACCAGCTCCCGTCATTCGGACTTCATCAAGCACGCCAACCGCGCCGAGCTTCACGCCAAAATCGATGGCGCCTGGACCGCGAAAGTCCAGCGCTATCCGGATGCGCAGGCGCCAGCAGGCGGCGTCAGTTCCACCGCACGCGACCTCTCGCAATGGATGCGCCTTGTGCTCGGCAACGGGGTCTATGCCGGCAAGAGACTCATTGCCGCCGATGCGCTGGACCAGACACATATTCCCTTGACGGCTCGCGGCAAGAATCCCGTCTCCGGAGGCGAGGCCTTCTACGGCCTCGGCTGGAATATCGAATTCGGCCGGCACGGGCCGATCTGGGGTCACGCGGGCGCCTTCAGCGCCGGCGCACGCAGCCTGGTGATGCTCTTCCCCGAGGAGAAGCTTGGCATCGTCGTCGTCGCCAACGCCTTTCCGACAGGCGTGCCGGAGGGGCTGTCCGACAGCTTCGCCGATCTCGTTTTCGACGGAACGCTGGGGAAGGATAAGGTAAAGGCATGGAATAATATCTATGCGAGCATGTTCGGCCCGGTGATTGCGGCGGCCAAGGCCACCTATGCCGCGCCGCCCTCTCCAGCAAGTCCCGTCGAGCCGGCCAGGGCCTATGCAGGCCGTTACTTCAACGACTTCTTCGGCGAAGCTATTGTATCGGGCGAAGGAGACACTCTTGTCCTCAAGGTCGGGCCTGCCGGTGCGCGGTCCTATTCCCTGAAGCATTTCGACCGCGAGCTCTTCGTGACCTTCCCTGATGCCGAGATGCCGGACAGGCCCTCGGCCGTCAGCTTTGCGGTCGGCCCCGACGGCAAGGCGTCGGCCATGACCGTCGAATTTCTCGACGACAATCATCTCGGCACGCTGCGGCGCGTGGGAGATTAGAGCAATTCCAGGAAAGTGCGGAGCGGCTTTCCGTCCATAATTGCGTAAAAACAGATATTTGGAGCGGGTCAGCGACTATCAAAAGCTGAACCGCTTTAGGTCAAAATTCAATCAGCTGGCTGCCGCCAACAGCCGAGATGGTCAAAAAGCAGTCAAGCTTATTATGGTAGGAATCGCCGATAGCGGATTCGACAAATCATGCAAAGACCGACTAACGAGACCAGTCGGCTTTCGTCCCAAATTGGAGACCAGCAGGTGGCCTGGGTGCAGAATTGGGTCTGGCTAGTTAATTGGAACCCGCTGATCGATGAACTCGGTCACATGGCTGGCGAGGCCCTTGATGTCGGATTGCGTAGGATTCTCGAAGACGAGCTCAAAGAAACCGATACAGATGCATCTCCACAGCGATGGGCATCGTGCCATTTCGATGGTCCCCGACCGATTGCCGCTTTGTTCGGAATTGATCAAGGAACAGACATTTTACTCGTTCGGATCGAGGTGCCAGACAACCTTTCTGTACGCGCCGAGACAACACTTGATCTGATGAAGTCATACGCGTTTGTGGCGCCTGACTGATCGTCCGCAATGGGTCGAACCTGGTCGTTGAGTGTTTGGCTCGTTCTCAACTCAAAGACGCCGGGCCGTACTGAAGCAATTTGAAGCAATCGCCGCTGCCCGATGTCGCCTTCGTCAGGAAGGGTTTCGACCGGTCGAGCCATTCCTGGTGCGATCTGGCATCGGCTTCGATTTCATTGGCCGGTGCAAGCTTGACGAAGCCGCGCCCGTTGCTGAAAAGCCAGCACGCGCGGCCGAGAAACCGCCTGCTGCGCTGGCGCAGCAGATCGGCATCATAAAAGACGTCGAGCACCTCCCGCTTGATCTTCCGCTCCTTTTCGGGATTGGCGATCGCAACCTCGATCGGCTCGCCGCCGATCGCATCCTGCAGGTCCTTGTAATCCAGGGCGATCTGGGTAGTGGCATATTTGATGTCGCTCTCGTCCCGGACGATGTTGAACCATAGCATTGGGTTGAGCTCGTTGACGACGAACGATGCTTCGAAATCGCGTGACAGATTGAGAATATCGAACCCCTGAACATCGACGTCGCGCTCGACCAGAAGGATCTGCGAAACCTGCTTGGCGAGCGCCGTTCCGTGGGCGCTGACGGCGGCATTGTTTCCGCCGTGTTCCGGACTGACATAGGCGCCGCCATCATCCAGCAGCGCGTCGAATTCGCCGAGGGCCTCCACGACAGCGCTGCCGCGGGCAACACGCGCCGCCAGTTTGGCGAGAACCTGCTGGAGCTCCGTTTCGCGTTTGCGCTGGTCCTGATAATTCTGCTGAAAAAAGAAGATGAACAGGGACACGCCAATCCCGATCAGGATCACGCCCAGCTGCGAAAAGATATTGCGATAATATTCCAGCAGCTTTTCACGATGGCGTACGTCGTCACGCACACTGTGCGCCACGCGAAGATTGACGATCAGCGAAACGACCAGGAGCCCGGCACCGACCAGGATCAGGCCACCGATCAGCAGGTAGCCATGTCGTGAGTTGAAGTCCATTCCTTTGCCGCGCTCCCGAAACCCCAGACAGCGCAGACTAATACCATTCCGCCTCAACACCTACGATCATCCCCACCATTCGGCCACTGTTCTTACAGCCAGGACTATGCTCGCCATCCGCCTCGTTTCGTGGCGGTCTTCTCGCAGCCGGATTCAGGCCGCGTGCTTGGAACCAATGACGGGCGAGACTGTTCAGCTATGACTTTGATACGACGCCGACGTGCCCGGCCGGCTGGGCATGCGGCGATCTTGAGGAGTTCTCATCATGAAGATTTCGTCCAGATTTCGTTCAGTCGCAGTTGCCGTCATCGCTGCGGCGGCAGTTAGCTTTGCCAGCGTCGCGCATGCCGACAGCGGTACGATCCGCTTCGCCGTCTACAAGGCGGCCTTTTTCATCGGCGGCTCCGGAGGCGAGGGCACACTGACCTTCCATGGTCGCCGATATCCCATCTCGGTCGGCGGCATCTCGGGCGGCCTCGCCTTCGGCGCCTCCAAGACCTATTTCAAAGGTACCGTGCGCCACATACGCCGCGCCCGGGATGTGACGGGGGTGTACGGTGCAGCGGGCGGTGGCGGCGCGCTCGGCAAAGGAGCCCAGGTGATCGTCATGACCAATGACAAGGGTGCCCAACTCGAACTCACGGGCAGGCAGGTAGGCCTGCAAGTCAATGCCGATCTCAGCGGTATGAGCATCTCGCTGAAATAAGGACAGTCACTGCATTCGTTATTCCTTGGATGGGCCGGATTTGGCCGCTCCAAACCGCAGCCCATCCATCAGCAGCGACACCAATCGGCGCGAGCGGTCGCGCCAGTCCTTGGTGTCCGGGGCCGAATAGATGCCGCCCAGCGCATGCAGCACGTCGGAGGCATCGACATCGCCGCGGATCGAGCCGTCGGCGACCGCGGCATCGATCAGCCGCCGCAAGGCGAGCGTCACCCTGCCGGAAACGTCGGAGAACAGGGTTGAGTTGGTCGTGAGCAGGATGCGCAGGCTTGTCGACAGCCCGCGCTTGGTGGCGATGTAGTCGACGAAGCGCTGCATCCATTGTTCGAGCGCCATGTCGGGCGCATGATCGCGGGCGAGTTCGTCGGCCGCCTGGCACAGTCCTTCCACTTCGCGCCGATAAACCACCTCGACCAGGTGCTCGCGGGTTGGGAAATGCCGGTAGAGCGTGCCGATGCCGACGCCGGCCTGGCGCGCAATCTCCTCCAGCGAGGCATCGACGCCTTGCGCGGCAAAGGCTTTTGCCGCGACCTCGACCAGCGCATCGCGGTTGCGCTGCGCGTCGGCGCGCAGCGGTTTTGCAACGGCGGCTTCGGTTTTGTCTCCAGAAATGACGGGCGGCTCCGCGGCCAATTTTTTCTCCAGTGTTGATCCGAAGCATAACCGGACAGGCAGGCCCCGTTTCAAGAACGCAGACGCTTCCACCTTCGTTACGTCTCCGACAAATATAATCGCAAGTAAATATAATCACAGGATCGAGTCTGGGCCGGCGTTCTGGCAGGCGGAGGCATCTTGCCCTCCTCCGGTGCACGGCCGGTGGATGACGTCCGGTGGATGACGACGGAGGATATTTCCTCGCGGCCGGCACTCGTCATCTGTTCGGCCGATGCCGTGGGGCAAAAATGAGCCCACGTTGAGCACGATCCCCTCAGGATCATTGGACTGTCCTGCCCCTACAGACAGTTCAGAGAGCACCACCGGCTTGGGCCGGTGGTGCTTTTTTGTCTCCAGGCATGACGGCCGGCTGCCCTGCCAATTTCCTCCAATTTTGATCATTTTCGATCCTGGGCTTGAACAGGGCGGAGCAGGCCCTTAGGTAATAAGCGGAGGCGCCTCCGATTGTGGAGCGCCTTTCTCATGTAATCACGGGATCGGGTATGTCACGTCTTTCGACCTCGCAAGCCGCAGCCTTCCCGGAGCTCGCGCCAAGTCGAACCGACCCCCCTCTGCCCTGCCGGGCATCTCCCCCGCAAGGGGGGAGATTAGCTCACCTAGCCATAAGCTGATCTTGCCGCTCGCTGGCCGGGCACCAGATTATCCCCTCCCGCGTCAAGCAACTGGAGCCAGACGCCCCATGACAAGCAAAACCCGAACTCCAATCCAACTTCGAATCAACGGACATCGACATGAGCTGGAGGTCGAACCGCGCGTTACCCTGCTCGACGCCTTGCGCGACCATCTCGGCCTGACCGGCACCAAGAAGGGCTGCGACCAGGGCCAGTGCGGCGCCTGCACCGTTCATATCGACGGCCAACGCGTGCTGGCCTGCCTGACGCTTGCCACTCAGGCTGAAAGCAGGGACATCACCACCATCGAAGGGCTTGCCGGGGAGGATGGCACGCTGCATGCGGTGCAGGCCGCCTTCCTCGAACAGGATGCCTTCCAGTGCGGCTATTGCACGCCGGGCCAGATCATGTCGGCGGTCGCCTGCATTCGCGAAGGCCATGCCGGCTCGGATGAGGAGATCCGCGAATACATGGCCGGCAATCTCTGCCGCTGCGGCGCCTATCCGCATATCGTCGCCGCCGTGCGCCAGGCGGCCGTGGAGGCCGCGTCATGAGGGACTTTTCGTATCTCCGCGCCGGCTCCGTCGATGCAGCCCGTGAGGCAGCAGCACTTCCCGGCGCCATGCTTCTGGCCGGCGGCACGACGCTTGTCGATCTCGCGAAATGCGGCGTTGCCGAACCCGAGACCGTGGTCGACATCACCCATCTCAAGGGACTGGACACGATTGCCGTTGATGACCGGGGCGCCACGATCGGCGCGCTGGCCAGGATGAGCCGCGTCGCCGACCATGCCGATATCAAGAGTCGGTTCCCCGCAGTCTCGGAAGCATTGTGGCAGGCGGCGTCGGCTCAGCTGCGCAACATGGCGACGATCGGCGGCAATCTGATGCAGCGTACGCGCTGCCCCTATTTCCGCGATCCGGCGAATTTCCCCGCTTGCAACAAGCGCTCGCCCGGCAGCGGCTGCTCGGCGATCGGCGGCGTCACCCGCGGCCATGCCGTGCTCGGCACCAGCGAGGCCTGTATCGCCACCTATCCCGGCGACCTGGCGGTTGCACTCGTCGCCTTCGACGCGATCGTCCATCTCGGCGACCGTCAGGTCGCCGTCGATGATTTTTTCCTGTTGCCTGGCAGCACGCCCGAAAGGGAACATGCGATCGAGCCCGGCGAGATGATCACCGCGATCAGCATTCCCGTTTCGGCCGCCGCCCGCGGCTCGACCTATCTCAAGGTCCGCGACCGCCAGTCCTATGAATTCGCCGCGGCAAGTGCTGCGGTCGGCATTGAATTCGAGGCCGACGGAAGGACAATTCGCGATCTGCGCGTCGCGCTTGGCGGCGTTGCCACCAAGCCATGGCGCGCCCTTGCCGTCGAAGAGGCGCTGAAAGGCAAAGTGCTCGAGCCGGAGGTCGTCAGGCAAGCCAGCCTGCTCGCCGTCGAGGGCGCCGTCGACCATGGCGCCAACCACTACAAGATCGAACTGGCGCCACGCGTCGTCGCCCGCGCCATCCTCAAAATGGGAGAAACGGCATGACCGTTCACGAGTTGAGAACAAGACCCGGCGATGCCAAACGCGGCGACGCTTCGGACGGTGCCGTCCTCGCCGATCAGGTCGGCGGCCGGCTGTCGCGCGTCGACGGCCCGGCCAAGATCACCGGTGCCGCCAAATACGCCGTCGAGCAGCAGCTCGAGGGGCTTACCCATGCGGTGCTGGTCGAGAGCACCATTGCCGCCGGCCGGGTGCGTTCGATCGACACGACCGCGGCCAAGGCGTCGCCCGGCGTGCTGCTGGTGCTGACGCCCGACAACATCCTGCCGCTGAGAACCGCAACGGACTGGCTGGGCACGCCGCCGCCGGACGTCGCCTATTGCCCGCTGGCGCGCGACATCACCTTCAGCGGCCAGCATGTCGCGGCGGTGGTGGCAGAGAGTTTCGAGCAGGCGGTCGCCGCCGCGACGCTGGTCAAGATCGCCTATGACGAGGCGCCGGCGATCGTCGACCTCAGCGATCCAAAGGCCGGCGACGGCATCCCGGTCGATGCGATGACCAAGGAATGGGGCGAGGCGGAGACAGCGTTCGCCTCGGCTCCGGTCAGGATCTGCAACGCCTACAACACGCCGCGCGAATACCAGGCGCCGATGGAGCCGCATGGCCTGATCGCAAAGTGGCAGGGCGACCAGCTGACGGTCTGGGAGCCGAGCCAATGGCTCGACGGCATGGCGCGGACCTATGCCGAATGGTTCGGCGTGCCGTTCGAGAATGTACGACTGGTCTCGCCCTATATTGGCGGCGGCTTCGGCTCCAAGGCGTTTGCCTATGGCTACGGCGCTGTAGCGGCAGTCGCCGCGAAAATGCTGGGACGGCCGGTGAAGCTGGCGGTCACCAGGCCGCAGACCTTCACCGCCTATGGCGGACGGGCGGCGACGCGCCAGACCGTGGCGCTCGGCGCCAACGCTGAGGGTCAGATCCAGTCGATCGTGCATCGCGGCGTCAACGAGACCTCGGTCGACGGCATGTGGGTCGAGCCGCTCGGCTCGGTCACCTCGGTCATGTACGCGACGCCGAATTTCTCGTCGCGGCAGAACGTCGTGCGAGTCAACACGGTGGTGCCGGGGGCATTGCGCGCGCCGGGCGAGAACCCGAGCGCCTTCGGCATCGAAAGCGCCATCGACGAGCTCGCCTATGAGGTCGGTATCGACCCGCTGGAAATCCGTCTCAGGAACTATGCCGAGCAGGATCCGCATGCGAAGAAGCCGTGGTCGACACGGCAGCTGCGTGAGGCCTTCGCGGCCGGCGCCGCAGCCTTTGGCTGGTCGAAGCGGAACCCCCGGCCGCGTTCGATGCGCGACGGCAACCAGTTGATCGGCTGGGGTGTCGCGGCAGGCACGTACCCGGTGCGGCGCGCCTATGGCGAGGCGGTCGTGCGCATTCTCGCCGACGGCTCGGTCGAGGTCGAAAGCTCATCGATCGACATGGGGCAGGGCACCTACACGATCCTGGCGCAGACCGCCGCCGAGGTGGTGGGCGTGCCGGCGGAAAGCGTCGTCGTCAAGCTTGGCGATTCCCGCTATGCCCGTGCCGGCGTCACCGGCGGTTCGCGGCTGGCCGGGGTGATGACCGGCGCCGTCCACAAGGCGGCGAGTGCCGCGCTCGACCAACTGATCGGGCTCGCCATCAGCGATCCGGCTTCGCCGTTCCATGCGCTGCAGGCCAACACGCTCGTCGTCGCCAATGGCCGCATCGCTTCACCGCGCGGCAACGGCCCTGAAGTTTCCATCGCCGAACTGCTCAGCAGCGTCGGGCGCGAGCATATCGAGGCGAAGGGCGACACCATGCCGGCCAATTCGACGGTCGAGGACCGCTACAAGAACTACACCACCATAGCCATGGCGCTGCCGCACACCGAGGGCGACTATTCCCGCCACAGCTGGTGCGCGCATTTCATCGAAGTCCGCGTCGACGAGGACTTTGGCACGGTTCGCGTCTCCCGCGTGGTGTCGGCGCTGGATTCGGGCCGGCTCTACAATCCCAAGCTCGCCGAAAGCCAGTGGAAGGGCGGCATCATCATGGGCATCGGCCAGGCGCTGCTCGAGGAAGGCATCGTCGACCGCCGCCACGGCCGCATCGTCAACAACAACCTCGCCGACTATCTCATCGCCACCAATGCAGACATTCCCGACATCGAGGTGATCTCGGTCGGTATTCCCGATCCGCATTCCTCGGTGCTGGGCGGCAAGGGGGTCGGCGAGCTGGGCATCGTCGGCGTGGCGCCGGCGATCGCCAACGCGGTATTCCACGCCACCGGGAAACGGGTGCGGGATCTGCCGATCACGCTGGAGAAGCTGATTTAGGCGGAGGCGGTAGAACTGCCAATCCCCTCTCGTGGGGGAGATGCCCGGCAGGGCAGAGGGGGGCGTGAAGGATCGCCGGCGTTCAGTTCAACTTGATGAGCTGAGAACCTCACGTCGGTGCGCGAACTGCTATTGCCTGATAGGCTGGAGGGAGAGCGCCCCCCTCTGTCCTGCCGGACATCTCCCCCACGAGGGGGGAGATCGGCAGCTTCAACGCCGCTCCTTTTTCAGGCTCACCACGACAGACTGAACGCGAGCTTGCCGAAATGCCGGCCGCCGGCCGCCATGTGGGCGTAGGCCTCGGTCGCCTGGTGCTGGCCGTAGACCGTGTCGATGACCGGATCGATACGGGCGGCGCCGATTGCGCGCGCCGCGTCGCGCAGGTCGGATACTGAACCGGTGTTGTTGCCCACAACCTTGAGTGCCTTGATGATGATCGGCAGCAGGTTCGTGGTGGCCTCGGCGCCGGTGACGAAGCCGATGGCGAACACCGTGCCGCCGGGCGCCGCGGCATTGATAGAGCGGGCGAAGGTCGCCGCGCCGCCGGTTTCGACGATCAGGTCGGCGCCGAGCCCGTCGGTCAATTCGAGCACCTTGGCGTCCCAGTCCGTTGTTTCGCGGTAGTTGATGAGGTGATCGGCACCCAAAGCCTTGGCGCGGGCCAGCTTTTCGTCCGACGACGAGGTGATGATGACCGTGGCGCCGGCTGCCTTGGCCAGCTGCAGGGTCAGGATCGAGACACCGCCGGTACCGAGCAGGACGACGACCGACCCCGGCCCGGCATCGGCGGCGCGAAGCGCATTCCACGCGGTGGTGCCGGCGATCGGCAGCGTCGCTGCCGCTTCGAAGGACAGATGCGCCGGCATCGGCACGACGGCATTGGCCGGCAGCGCGACATATTCGGCGAGCGAGCCGGGCAGCGTCAGCCCGCGCATCTCTCTGGTCTCATAAGGCCGCGGACGGCCGCCGATCCAGCGCGGTTTTGCATGGGCGATGACGCGGTCGTTGATGGCGAGCCTCGACACGCCCTCGCCAATGCCGACGATCTCGCCGGCGCCGTCGACGACGGGAATGAGCGGAAAGCTCGGACCTGGATAGTTGCCGCTCGCTATCGCGACATCGACAAAATTGAGGCTTGCGGCGCGCAGGCGGATCAGCACTTCGCCGCGCTGCGGTTCAGGCGTGGGAACGGTGGCCGCGCGAAACGCGTCCAGTCTCGGGGCAGTCAGTTCGATCGCTTTCATGTCTCACTCCGGTTGATGGCCGATTGACGGGCCGGGATTGAGTGAAACTAGCTGCTGCGCTATTGGTATATAATCCTTGGCTTTTACATTTGAGCTCTGCGCCTGATGCAGCAATCGCACGAACCGGCAGCATTGGTCGAAATGGCCGCCTTCGCGGCAATCGCCGAAGCACGCTCCTTCACCAAGGCGGCTGCTCGCATCGGCCGCGACGCGACGATCCTGTCGCGGCGCCTTGCCTCGCTGGAAGAGCGGTTGGGCGTGCGCCTGCTGCACCGGACGACACGAAGCGTGTCGCTGACCGAGGCGGGTTCGGAATTTCTCGTCCGCGTCCGCACCATCCTGGCTGCGGTCGACGAGGCCGAGGCTGTCGCGTCGGCGCATGCCGGCGGCGGGCCGCGCGGCGTGCTGCGGCTGGCGCTGCCCGGCTCGTTCGGGCGCATGTGGATCGGCCCGCTGCTGCCCCAGTTTCTCGCCGAATTTCCCGACGTTCGTATCGAGGCCGAGTTCTCCAACCGCTTCGTCGATCTCGTCGCCGAGAATTTCGATGTCGCCGTCCGTCTCGGCGCACTGGAGGATTCGCGGCTGGTGGCGCGCAAGGTCGCGACACGGCGGCGGCTGCTGTGCGCCGCGCCGTCCTACCTCGCCCGCCTGGGCACGCCGACTGCGCCGGAGGCGCTGCTGGAACACAGCTGCCTGGGCTTCTCGGGTTTCCAGACCTTTCCGGCCTGGGAGATGACCGACAGTTCGGGCCGGCGCGTCAGTATCGAGGTCTCCGGGCCGCTGGTCACCGACGACGCCGAGGTGCTGGTCGAAGCCGCCGTGCAAGGCGTCGGACTGATGATGAGCACGGATTGGCTGGTCGGACGCGAACTCGCCGACGGCCGGCTGGTGCCAGTGCTGGAGGACTGGACACTCGCCGATGAAGGCGCGGTCTATGTCGTCATGCCTTCGGCCAAGGGGCAAGCCGCCAAGACACGTGCCTTCGCCGACTGGATCGGCAAACGCTTTGCGCCGGTCCCGCCGTGGCGGAGGTGAGGGTGCTGATCTCCCCCCTCGAGGGGGAGATGTCGCCGAAGGCGACAGAGGGGGTCGCGGCGCGTGGAGCGTCAGCGCCATCTCTCGTGGAGGAAGGCGTCGGCGATCTATGTGAGACGACCCCCTCTGGCCGCTTCGCGGCCATCTCCCCCTCGAGGGGGGAGATTACGCGCTCAGCCGCCTCCGCCTCCACCACCCTGCTTAATGAAATGACCGAGCAGATCCATCGGCACCGGAAACACGACCGTCGACGAGCGCTCACCGGCGATGTCATGGAGAGCCTCGAAATAGCGTAGCTGCATGGCCTGCGGTGCTTCGGCCAGCATCTTGCCGGCCTCGACGAGCTTTGCCGCCGCCTGCTGTTCGCCGTCGGCATTGATCACTTTCGCACGCCGCAGCCGTTCCGCCTCGGCCTGCTTGGCGATGGCGCGGACCATGTTCTCGTTGAGGTCGACATGCTTGATCTCGACATCGGAGACCTTGATGCCCCAGGCATCGGTGCGCTGGTCGAGAATCTCCTGGATATCGCTGTTGAGCTTGTCACGTTCGGCCAGCATTTCATCGAGCTCATGCTTGCCGAGCACCGAGCGCAACGTGGTCTGTGCCAGCTGGTTGGTGGCGGTCATGAAGTCTTCAACCTGGATCACCGCCCGCTCGGCGTCGACGATACGAAAATACAGCACCGCGTTGACCTTCACCGAGACGTTGTCGCGCGAGATCACGTCCTGCGGCGGGACGTCCTGGACCACCACTCGCAGGTCGACCTTCACCATCTGCTGCACGAAGGGGATGAGGATGATAAGGCCGGGGCCCTTGACCCCGGTGAAGCGGCCGAGCGTGAAGACCACGCCGCGCTCATATTCCCGCAGGATGCGAATGGCCGCGGATAGGAACATGACCACGACGAGCGCTGCTGCCAGATAGGCCACATAACCGATGATCATTGCCTTGCTCCATCGCTTCTCACATTGCGGCGCCGTATCGTCAGCACAAGATCCCTGACATCGGCCACCTCGACGCTGTCGCCCACTGCAAGCGGTTCGTCGGCTTTTGCCCGCCAGCGCTCGCCCCGGGCGAGCACGTGGCCCTCGCTGCCCTGCCAGTCGAGGACCTCCGCCGGCAGCCCCTGCATGGCCTGTGCGCCAACACGCGGAACGTTCTTGCGGGCCGCCCACAGATAGCTGCCGGTCAGCAGCGCCAGGCCGAGCGTCAGGACGGCGGCGGTGCCGATAACGGCCCACGACATCTCGAAGCCGGGCCCCTCGATCCTGAGCAGCATGGCTGCGCCCAGCAGAAACGCAGCCACGCCTCCCAGCCCAAGGACCACAGTCGGGTTCAAGGCTTCGACGACCAGGAAGATGATGCCAAGCAGCATCAAGGCAAGGCCGGCATAGCTGATCGGCAGGAGATTGAGCGCATAGAGGCCGAGCAGAAGGCAAATCGTGCCGATCACGCCGGGCGCGACCGCGCCCGGGCTCGTGAATTCGAAGACGAGGCCATAGACGCCGACCAGCATCAGGATGACGGCGATGTTTGGGTCCGTGATGACGGCGAGAAGCTGGATGAGCCAGCCTGGCTCGAGCGTTTCGACCGGCAGCCCTTTCGTCGCCAATGCCTCTTTCTTGCCGGCGATCTCGACGGTCCGGCCGTCGGCCAGTTGAAGCAGTTCGGTGGTGTCGCGGGCGACGAAATCGATGACATGCTGCTGCAGCGCCGCGCCGGCCGACAGGCTGGCCGCCTCGCGCACGGCCTTTTCTCCCCATTCGGCATTGCGCCCGCGCAATTCAGCCAGGCTGCGGATCAGGGCAACGGCATCGTTCGTCGCCTTGGCGATCATCGCATCGCCCGCGGGTGCGTTCTTCTTGTCCTTGTCCGCCTCGGGGCCATCGTTCTTGCCGCCGGGAAACGATGGCAGCGGCCCGCCCATCTCGATCGGCGTTGCCGCGCCCAGATTGGTGCCGGGCGCCATCGCCGCCAGATGGGTGGCGTAGAGGATGTAGGTTCCGGCGCTCGCTGCGTGCCCGCCGGCGGGTGCGACATAGCCGATGACGGGAACCGGCGAGGCGAGAATGCCGGCGATCATCTCGCGCATGCTGGTGACCAGCCCGCCGGGCGTGTCCATCTGCAGGATGAGAGCCTGGGCATTTCGGTCCGCGGCCACCGCCAGCGCTTCCTCGAGCTGCCTGGCACTCGCCGGACCGATGGCGCCGTCTATCTCGACGCGCAGCACAATTTTCTCCCGGCCGTCCGCCTCTCCGGTTGCGGAAGAGGGACAAACGGCCGCAACAGCCACGAAAGCCGCGGCAAGCAGGACCGCACGCGCGAGTTTCACGCTCAAAGCTCCACATCTAGGAATATGGGCTGGATTTTGCCGAAATCCATGACGCGGCGCGCGGCGGGTGACGCATCGCACGGTCCTGCTGAATGTCGGCCTGCTCAGCGGCGGCTACGGCACCGAGGAGCTCCGCCAATCGGGCGCGTTTCGCGTCTATGAAGATTCCGACGACATGCCGACGATGTCGGCGGCCGCACATGAAGGCGACCGGCGGGCTGTCGCCGTCATTCGATCACACCTATGTTTTGCGCATTGGAGCCATCTCTGGCGGGCTTCTATTGCGCGGCGTCCTCCTGGATTGTCTGTTCCTGGATTCGGGCGGGTGCCCCGAGACACTGATCGTAGCCGATGGTGCAATTATTCAGACATTCGTTGCGCCCCTGGATGGATTTGACGCTGTTGTAGTCGATCGGCACAGCCTGGCATTTCTTCTGGCACGCCTGGTCCTTCTCGGCGCAATTCGTGCCGTGGCCCTTAGGGTACTTCTTCGTGGTCGCTTCAGCGTTCAATGGCAAGACGGCCAGCAGCGCCAGCAGCGTCGGTATCAGTCGGAGCATACGCATGGATCCTCCCTTGCGCGTTAGACCTCTGCACTTGGAGGCAATGTTAGCGCGCCACTTCCGTTGGCCGCATCACCCGTGCGGGGGATGGATGGCAGCGGGGCCGCCGCTGCCCAGGCAATTTCCCCGTGATCGGTTCTGATCGTCATCGCTCCGGCCGGCAGCCGATCACAAAACGCGACGACGTTCAGGCAATCATATCGCGCGCTGGGCACGATCAGGCCGTCATAATCGAGGAAATGCGCGGCCTCGCCGATGTCTTGCGCCCTCGGATATTCGGCGTGCTTTTCCTGATACGAAAGCTGCCCGTAGCGCGCGGTGTCGAGGCCAAGGGTCTGCAAGGCTGCCAGGTCGAGCAGTCTGAGCGTCCGGTCCAAAGCAAGATCGATCTCGAAGAGATTGTATCTGACGCGCGAAGGGATCACTGGCTGCCCCCGCGTCAGGTGGAATCTCATCTCGCTCAAGGCACCTTCGCGCTCTTGCGAGGTGTAGAGCACGTCGAACGTCCCATCGTCCCAACGGCCGCCGGAGTTCGAGCACTGGATCGGGCTGCGGCCCTGGCGCACCACACGCCAAACCGTTCCGGAGTATTCGACCGGAACTATTGCCTCGATAGCGTCGATGAGCCGGCTATCGCGTCGTTTCCGCCCGGCGATCGCCAACTAGAGAAAGACCTCGTTCTCAAGCCGATCGATGACTTTGAGCACGTCGAGAGCACGGTCGTCGTGAATGAGATCGATTGCTCTTTCGCCGTTCAACTGCGGGTGGCGAGCGTAAAGCCAGGTGCGGATATCGCTTGGCTCGTAGAATTCCTGCAGTCGGCCGACGATATAGTGCAGGTCCGATAGAATGAGCTCGCTGCGCGGCTGAGGCTTGATGTCGCCGGCCTTCCACCTCGAAACCGTGGCCTTGGACACGTCGGTGATATTTGCAATATCGGTTCCCTTGAGACCGCCAAACGTGCCCAATTCGTCCAGGAACCTGGGAACCGCCCGCAACGCCGTGCTCATGCTTTTCTCTCCGGCTGCCGAGCCACTTCGCGCATGGGTGTCAGCCTGACACTTTGACTGCATCGGCGCATTTCGGTTTCACAAATGGAAAATATGAAACGGAGGTGCAAATGTCAATTGCCGCTTCGGTTCGAGGGGCCTCCAGTGCCTGGTCGCTCAGGCCTGAAGCAGCGCCAGCTCTTCCGCGCTCAGATGGCGTGCCTTGCCTTTGGCAAGGTCGCCGAGCCGCAGATATCCGATCGCGATCCGCACCAGGCGCAGCACCTCGATATCGTGGGCGCCGAGCAGCCGGCGGATATGGCGGTTGCGGCCCTCGTCGAGCACGATTTCCAGCCAGGCGGTGCTGGTGCCGCCGCGCAGCAGCTCGATCGAGCGGGCCGCCAGCAATTCGCCGTCGACGGTCGCCCCGGCGCGCAACCGCGCCAGCATGGCCATGGGCTCGATTTCGCCGAAGTCCATGACGCCTCGCGGCGATGAAGCAGTGCACATTCCTGCCGGCCGCGCATCCTTGCGCTTCCACTCGATCGAAAATCAATCGCCTGAATTGGTACAGCGCCCTAGGGTCGCCGGTAATGCCACGGGACAATTTGTTTTGTATAGTCCTTGATGCCACGTGGCTGACGATGGTTCGATGACTTGGGAGGGGAAGATCATGCGAAGCGGATTGGCGAAATTCGTCGTGGCGGGTTGCGTCGCCGCTCAGGTCGTCCTGCAAGCGGCGCAGCCGGCGTTTGCCGCGCCGTGCGGCTGGACGGCGAAACTGGAGGAAGAGGAGGGCGGCAAAGTGCTGATGGCGTCGGTCTGCGGCGGATCGAATGGCGGCGCCCAGCTGACGCTGGCCTGTTTCGGCAAGCCGACGCTGAGCTATGATTTGGGCGACAGCGGTCCGCAACTGGAACCCGGCATCGCTTCGTTCGCGTTCAAGGCCGGCGGCAAGGCGGTGACCAAGACGCTTCAACTCGAAGAAATGTACAACACCTTCACCGTGGAATTGAGCAGCACCGACCCGCTGTTGGCCCTGCTGCGCTCCAAGGGCGAGGTCACGGTCGCCTCGGGCAAATATGGCGAGAACAGCTTTCCGCTTGCCGGCTCATCCGCCGCCATCGGCAAGGTGCTGGCCCAGTGCGGCAAAGCCAAGGCTTCTTCCGACAATGACAACTGATGAACCCCTTACATTTCAATTTGAATCGCGCGAGACGTTGGTTGCGAAGATAGAGCGTGATCCCGCTAACCTCGATCCCTGGACAGGGCTTGTCGAACTGGAGGCCGAGGAAAGCAGCCTGGACACCGCGGTGTCGGTTCTCTTGCGGGCAATTGATGCTGTATCCGACAGGGAACAGCTTTGGCGATTTGTCGACAATTTTGTCTGGTTTTGCGGAGTTGCCGAAGGGCCGACTATGGCTTTGAGCGAAGCGAGCGTCCATGCCTTCTACGAGCGGTGGAAAATCGATACGCACCGTAGCGCGCAGACGAGCCTTTTCTTCGCTCAGCAGTTCAAGAAGCTCAATCTCCCTGACTTATGTGCCGAGAACGTTACGCGCGCAGAGGGCGAGGTGCACACCGGGCGGGACTATATCCTGCTTGCCTTGTTCCTGCGCGACAAAATGGAAACGCCGCAGCTGGCTTTGGCCGCCTTGCAACGGGGAATAGCCGCGCACCCGCGCAACGCGATCATCTGGGATTGCGTTGCCGACACACACCGCCTTGGGAACTCGGCGTGGGAGATCGCGGAATCCACCTATCAGTCATTCAAGCAATGCCGCCTCGATGCAACCACAGAAGATGCCTGCGTCGCCTGGGCATCGTTTGGGCTAATGCTCGATGAAATCGGCAACTATTTGTCGGCTGAAAAGGCCTATCGCCGGGCAATAGAAATCGATCCACGCTACCGCTGGGCGACAGGGAAGTTGTCGGGCCTGCTCCGTCGCCGGTTCGCCCGCTACCATGAAGCTGAGAAACTTGCGCTGCGGTGCGTTGAAATCGATCCGGAGCACGCATGGTCGTGGTTCAATCTCGGCTTTGTTTATCATCATCATCTGGCCCGTTTCGCCGACGCCAAAAAGGCGTATCAGCGCGCGATCAAACTCAAGCCGGACTATGTTAAGGTGTGGGAGAATCTGGCCGCTCTGATGGCGTTCGAAACAGACGCGCCCATAGAGGCTCAAAAGGCGTTCGACAAGGTGTTCGGACTCTCGGGTGTTTCAGCTTGGACCTATAATCAATACGGTATTTTTCTTCGCGAATTGACAGACCGGTACGACGAGTCAGAAAAGGCCTTGCTGCACGCAATTGAAATGGAGCCAGCAGACTGGTGCCATCGGTTGGCGTTGGCGGTTCTGTATGAGAAGCGCTTGCTGCGGTTCGAGGAGGCTCGCAAATTTCTGCTCGAAGCAAAGGAGTGTGGCGCTCCGATTGACAATATCGATTATCGCTTGGCCTTGATTGCACAACGCCGTCGCCCTCTGAAGGTAGTCAAGTAAAGGAACGGCCGTGAAACGTTTGGTGTGGTCGATTTTTGCCATCCTATTTTCGACATGGGCTCACGCCCATGTTCCACCAACAGGCTCGGCTTATGCGAAGGATTTGTTCGCCAAGTTGGATGAACTTTTGCAGCAGCGCCGGATTGAAGGCAAATTGCCAAATCTTGAAGATCCAACGGACCGGGATCTACTGCACAAGATTTGGGACGGCGGGGCTTTGATAGGTTCGCCGCCATACGATGAGGGCGACCTGGTAGCACTGTCTTTCGTAATGGACAGAAGTCGGTCGCTACTCGCGCTCTATAGCCAAAATAGCTCATTGCCTCTGCAGGATGAAGCTACGCAGACATTCGCGCTTTTGATTCGGGCTGCTGCCGCTTCGCAGATAGCTTTCAATGATTTCCTAGCGCACCAACCTAACGCTGCCGAAATGTTGCGCCCCAACGGAGCCAAAGCTCGAGGAGGCATAGAGAAAATGTTTCGTGGCGCCTCGATTTTTCTGGCTGACCCGGCTCTGAAGGAGGGAAACAAGATAGTTCTTGTTGAATCGCTGAGAGCAGATGGTCCCTATCTCGCGCAGAGCATCTCTCCAGACCATCGCCAGGCCCTGATCGATTTGTTTGTCCCGTTGGTTGGCCAGCTTCCCATGCCTGCCCAAGAATCGCTCAAGATTTTTATGCAGGAAATCAACGCCGCCGGCTGCGATCTGTGGTGTGCTGACGGAATGTAATACCGATAGACATTGATATCGGTCGAACCCGTGTGAGCGGTCGGTCAGGAATATCCGTCAGGAGTCGAAAGCGACTCTTGTCCGCCCGCGCTGCTTGCTGCGTCACGTGGGCTTCGACTGGCAGCTGCCTGACTATCGAGTCGCCGCCAGCCGGCTAGGCCTGAAGCATCGCCAGCTCTTCCGCGCTCAGATGGCGTGCCTTGCCTTTGGCAAGCTCCCCGAGCTGCAATTGGCCGATCGCCACCCGCACCAGGCGCAGCACCTCGACATCGTGGGCGGCGAGCAGCCGGCGGATATGGCGGTTGCGGCCCTCGTCGAGCACGATCTCCAGCCAGGCGGTGCTGGTGCCGCCGCGCAGCAATTCGATCGAGCGGGCCGTCAGCAATTCGCCGTCGACTGTCGCGCCGGCGCGCAACCGCGCCAGCATGGCCTCGTCGGGCAGCGCGCCGATCTGCACGTGATAGGTCTTGGCGACATGCGAGGCGGGATCGAGCAGGCGCTGCGCGAAGCGCGTGTCGTTAGTGATCAACAGCAGGCCTTCGCTGGCCTTGTCGAGGCGGCCGACCGGCGAGACGAAAGGCAGGTCGAGCCCTGCCAGGCAATCATAGACGGTGCCGCGGTCCTGCGGGTCGTCGCGAGTGGTGACCAGCCCGCGCGGCTTGTTGAGCATCAGATAGACCTTGCGCTCGGCGGCGACGCGGCGGCCGTCGACCTCGATGCGGTCGCGGCCGGGATCGACGCGCATCGAGCCGTTGCGCACGATCTTGCCGGCAACCCGCACGCGCCCCTCGGCAACCAGAAGCTCGGCCTGCTTGCGCGAGCACAGGCCAAGCTTCGACAGCGCGCGACAGAGGCTGACGCCGGGAGGCTGGGCCCCGGGGGCAGGGCGTTGCCGGGCAATGTTCGGTCGCGGCGACATGATGTTGCCTGTGGATTCTTGTATACGAGCATCCCACTATAGCCGGCCGCCGGCTATGTCCACGGAAGGGAACTGCATATCGTTTGCGTCGTGCGCAGCGGCTGCGAGGACTTGCATGAAAACAGCCATTCGCCTTTGCCTGCTGCTCGCCTTCCTGCCGACATCGCCGGCGCATGCCGGCTGGCAGGCGGTCGAGAAGGTCGAGACCTATGCCATCTCAGGGCAATCCGGGCCGGAGCTCTACGCCTCGATCGGCGGGCGCGGGCCGCTGCTCGGCGAACGCCGCGTCATCGCGCATACCAATTTCAAGCTGACCTGGGTGAGGGACTACCAGCCGCAAGGCGACGCCTGCGTGCTGGTGTCGGCGCAGCCGAAGCTGATCATCACCTACACCTTACCGAGGCCGGCCGCGCGGCTGCCGGGCGCAATCCAGAAGAACTGGGAGATTTTCGCAGCCGGCCTTGCCGCCCACGAGAAGGTGCACGGCGCCAGCATCGTCGACATGGTGCACAAGATCGAGGCGGCCACCATCGGCCTGACCGTCGCCGATGACCGTGGCTGCAGCAAGATCAGGATCGAAGTGACGAGACGGCTCGCCGGAATCTCGCAGGCACAACGGCAGGCGAGCCGCGATTTCGACCGGGTCGAATTCGGCCCGGGCGGCAAGTTGCGGCAGCTTGTGTTCACGCTGATGATCGGCGGATGATGCTGCAGGGCTGCGGGGGCGGCGCAGGGTACCACCTTTGCGGCCCTCACGCCTGCTCGGTCGGATAGAGCGTCAGGATGTTGACGTTGACCCGTGGCGGCTGGCTCACCGCATAAAGGATGGCGGCGGCGATGTCCTCGCTTTCCAGCTGCTCCATGTCGCCCAGCCTTTGCTCGACCGCCTGGCGCACATCGGCGCGCATATTCTGGGTGAACTCGGTCTTGACGGCGCCGGGCTCGATGCAGGTGACGCGGATGCCATCTTTGCCGATCTCGCGACGCAGCGATTCCGCCATCGCGCTCACCGCGTGCTTGGTGCCGGAATAGACCACCGAAGGGTGGATGTAACGGCCGGTGCCGGACGAGACCACGACGATGTGGCCGGCGCCTTGCCGCTGCATCGACGGCAGTGCTGCATGGATCGGATAAAGCAGGCCCAGGATGTTGACGTCGACCATCCGGCGGTATTCTTCCGGCGTCGTGTTGCGGAACGGCGCGGCGACGCCGACGCCGGCAACCGCAAGCAGCATGTCGAGCCGGCCGTACTCCTGCTGGACCCGCTCGACCATCGCCGTGGCTTGCGTTTCGTCGGTGACGTCGACGGCAATCGGCAGTGCCGCGCTGCCGGTTTCACGGATCCGCCTCGCCAGGTCGTCCAGGCGCTCGGCGCGCCGCGCGGCAATCACCAGCGTGGCGCCCTCGGCCGCCAGCGCCAAGGCGGTGGCCTCGCCGATGCCGGAAGAGGCGCCCGTCACCAAGGCGATCTTGCCGCTCAGTTTTCCTGCGTGCATGTTTTCTCTCCTGACGCTTTGGACACGCCGTGAAGCTAGGGCGCAGGCTTTCTGGAACAATGCTGATCGAAAACCGAATCCACTGTTAGGTTTTGGCCCCAGCAAGCCCACGTCTGCGCACGAACGGGCCTTGACGCGACCGGAGCTGTTGCGTCTTGATACCGGGGCTGCGGGACTTCACATGAAAACAGCTGATCGACTACGTCTGCGGGTGGCTTGTTTGCATGCGACGCGCTTGCATGCACTCTCGCGACCGAGCGCAAGATGAAGGTCCTCGTCGTTTATTGCCATCCCTGCACCGACAGCTTCAACGGCGCCGTGCGCGACACGGTGCTGGAGACGCTTGCCGAAAGCGGCCATCAGGTCCACCTGCTCGACCTTTATGCGACCGGCTTCGATCCAGTCATGCGCACGCGGGAATGGCGCGGTTACCACGACAAGGCGGCGAACCTGCAACCGGTGCACGAACATGCGCAGGAGCTGCTCTGGGCGGAGGCGGTCGTCTTCATCTATCCGACCTGGTGGTATGGCCTTCCGGCGATGCTGAAAGGCTGGCTGGAGCGTGTGCTGGTGCCGGGCTTCGCTTTCGAGATGCCGACGGAACGACGCGGCCCGCGGCCCAAATTGCGGCACATACGCCGGGTGATGGCAATGACCACATGTGGCGCCACGCCGCTGATGTCGTGGATCATGGGACAGCCCGGCCGGCGGACCCTGCTGCGCGGCTTCCGCTCCGTCTGCCATCCGCTGTGCCGGACCAAATTCCTGGCGCTCTACCGGATGGACAGCGTCTCGGCCGCCGGACGCCAGGCGCATCTGCAGCGGGTCAGAAAAGCGGTTGCCGGCCTTGGTCGCGCTGATGCGGTCGCCGCCACAGTGCTTGGCTGATTTGGACCAGGCGAGCCGCCGCTGTCTCCGCCGAATGTCGCGGGCGGGCGTCGGTTTGGCAAAGGTCAAAAAAATCAAGTCTCACCTTGACCCAAGAATGGTTGCAGTGTTGGGTTGCAAAGATCAAGGCCTTCTTGATCAAGCGCACTGCGATGCAAATAAACGACATGATCCGTGAGCCGATGATTCGAAAATGGCATAGGTCTTTTTGTCGGTCGCTGCTGCGTGGGCTCGTGGTCTTGTTTGCCCTGAGCGGCCCAGCTTTGGCTGCCAGCAGCGATTGTGTCGGGGACGACGAGGCCGACACGGCTCGGCGAATTGCCGCTTGTACACTCATGATAGAGGATGTGACGGAGCCCGCCAGCAGCCGTTTGACGGCCTATTTCAAGCGCGGCGTCGCCTGGGCGAGGCAGAATGATTATGATCGCGCCATTGCCGATTTCGATAAGGCGATCAGCCTCGATCCGGAAGATGCCAGTGCTTATTACTACCGAGGCATCACCTGGGCACTCAAGAGCGACGCTGATCGCGCTATCGCCGATTTCGACCAGGCGATCAGCCTCGACCCGAAGAGCGATGCATACCGCATCCGAGGCTCTGCCTGGCTCGACAAAGGCGACAACGACCGAGCTATTGTCGACTACGATCAGGCCATCAGCCTCGAGCCCCGGAATGCCGGAGCTTATGGCGACCGGGGCCTGGCCTGGGCACGCAAGGGCGACAACGACCGCGCTATCGCCGATTTCGGCCAAGCGATCAGCCTCGATCCCCGCGATGGCCGAACTTATAACAACCGAGGTCTCGTGTGGAAAAGGAAGCGGGACTACGACCGTGCCATCGCCGATTATGACCAGGCGATCAGCCTCGATCCGAAGGAAGCCAGCGCCTACGACAATCGGGGCATGGCCTGGCTACTCAAGGGCGACTATGACCATGCCATTTCCGATTTCGGACAGGCGATCAGCCTCGATCCGAATGTCGCCGGAGTCCATCATCATCGAGGCATGGCCTGGTCACTCAGAGGCGATTCTGATTACGCCATTGCCGACTACGATCAGGAAATCAGCCTCAATCCGAAGAACGCCCGTGCCTACCTCGATAGAGGCCTGACTTGGACAATCAAAGGCGATTACAATCGTGCGATCGCCGACTACGACCAAGCGATAAGCCTCGACCCGAAAGACGCCAGTGCCTATGGCAATCGAAGCCGGGCCTGGAAATATAAGGGCGACTACGACCGCGCCATCGCCGACGCCGACCAGGCGATCAGTCTCGATCCGGAACGCGCCAGTGCCTTCTACAACAGAGGCAACGTTTGGGCTGACAAAGGCGACTATGACCGCGCCATCGCCGACTTTGACCAGGCGATCGGCCTCGATTCGAAAGACCCCAATGCTTACGACGATCGAGGTACGGCTTGGGCACACAAAGGCGATGACGACCGCGCGATTGCCGACTTCGATCAGGCAATCCTGCTCGACCCGAAACACGCCAGTGCCTACAGGAAGCGCGGCTGGATATGGGACAAGAATGGCGAATACGACCGCGCCCTCGAGGACTATGGCAAAGCAATTGGGCTCGATCCGAAATATGCCCATGCTTATCTCAGCAGAGGTCTCGTCTGGTCAATAAAAGGCGAATACGTACGTGCAACGGCAGATTACGACCAGGCAATCAGCCTCGATCCGACGATTGTCTACGCCTATTTGGGCCGGGGTATCGTCCATTTCTACTCCGGTGCGATGGAGAAAGCCCAAGCCGATTTCGCGCAAGCCGCCACAGTCAAACCAGAGGATGCGTATGTTGCGATCTGGCTCGATTTTGCCGAGCGTCGCAATGGCGCAGCAGGGCATTTGCAGGAAGCGACCAAGAAGCTCGACATGACGCGATGGCCGGCGCCGGCTGTTCGAATGCTGCTTGGCGAGCAGACTCTCGCCGCGACAATTGCAGAAGCCGACGACCCTGATGCGATAAAGAAACGCGGAAACCTGTGCGAGACAAATATGTTCAGCGCCGAGCTGAGCCGACTGCAGGGGCACAGCGATGAAGCTTTGCGGCTCTATCGGCTCGCCGCCAGCGATTGCCCCAAAAACTCCTACGAATTTGTTGCCGCCAACGCAGCCCTGCGCGAGCTGTCGCCTTAGCTGCCGCCGCTACGGACTTCCCCGCCTTCGGTGAGATTTCGTTGCTCAACACAGTCTTCGCGCGTTGACTCTATTCCCCATTTCTGGAAATCTGGAAACATGGATAAGACGCTCGCCCTTTCGGCACTTGCCGCGCTCGGCCAGGAGACCCGGCTGGACGTTTTTCGCCTTTTGGTGCGGGCCGGCGCCGAGGGCGTGGCTGCGGGCGAGATCGCCTCACGGCTCGCCGCGTTCCCGAATACGATGTCGGCCCATCTCAAGATCCTGTCGCATGCCGGCCTGGTGCGGACCGAACGAGAGGGCCGCAGCGTGCGCTACTTCGCCGACATGACCAGGTTTCGCGATCTGCTGGCCTACCTCATGGAGGATTGCTGCAATGGCGCGCCGGAACTTTGCCAGCCTGTCATCCAGGCTGTGACCTGCAACTGCTAGCCAGATGAGCTCCGGCAATCTTCCCCGCCGCCTTGTTGCCGAAGCCCTCGGCACGGCTCTGCTGGTCGCCACCGTGGTCGGTTCCGGCATCATGGCTGACAGGCTGAGCAATGATGTCGCCGTCTCCCTGCTCGGCAACACCTTGCCGACCGGGGCGATCCTGGTCGCGCTCATCACGATATTCGGGCCGATATCCGGAGCGCACTTCAACCCGGCGGTGACGCTGGTATTCGCGCTTCGACGCGAGATCGAAACGAACGCAGCGCTGGCTTACGTCGCCGCTCAGATTGCCGGCGGCATCGCTGGAACGTTGCTCGCGCATGCGATGTTCGAACTGCCGATCCTGCAAGTGTCGGCGACGGTGCGGACCGGAAGCGGGCAATGGATTGCGGAGCTGGTCGCCGCCTTCGGGCTGGTCTTCACCATCCTCGCCGGCCTGCGTTCCCGTCCGGATTCGATCCCCTGGCTGGTCGGGCTCTATATCACCGCCGCCTACTGGTTCACCGCATCGACATCCTTCGCCAATCCGGCCGTCGCCATCGCCCGTGCGTTCTCCAACACTTTTGCCGGCATCCGCCCCGCCGATCTGCCGGGCTTCATCGGCGCCGAACTTTTGGGCGCGTTGCTCGCCATGGCATTGGCAGGGTGGCTGCTCGCCCAACCGAAACCAGCCGGACAGATGAAAGCTGCGCAATGACCATCACCATCTATCACAACCCCGATTGCGGCACCTCGCGCAACACGCTGGCCATGATCAGGCAGTCCGGCGAGGAGCCTGAGGTGGTCGAATATCTGAAAAATCCGCCGTCGCGCGAAAAGCTCGTCGAGCTGATCGCAGCGATGGGCATGACGCCGCGCCAATTGCTGCGCGAAAAGGGCACGCCCTATGCCGACCTTGGCCTGGGCGAGCCGCAGTGGAGCGACGACGAGATCCTCGATTTCATGCTGGCGCATCCGATCCTGATCAACCGGCCGATCGTGGTGACGCCGCTCGGCACCATGCTCGCCCGACCCTCCGAAGCCGTGCTCGATATCCTGCCCAATCCGGATATCGGCCCGTTCACCAAGGAGGACGGCGAGGTCGTCATCGACGCCAGCGGCAAGCGCGTCGGGTAGATATCGTCTTATTTCGATCTTTGTCGAAATTCTCTTGACGTGCAGCGATTTTGGAAATAGCTTATTTCCATGAAACTCGAAAAAGCAGCCTCGCAACTTGAAGCCCTCGGCAGCCCGACGCGGTTGCAGCTCTATCGGACGCTGGTGCGGGCGGGCGATGAGGGGCTGCCGGTCGGGCGTATCCAGGACAGATTGGGCATCGCTGCCTCGACGCTGTCGCATCACCTCAAGCGGCTGGTCGACACCGGCCTGGTGACACAGGAGCGCCAGGCGACGACGCTGATCTGCCGGGCCAACTATCCCGCCATGAACGGGCTCATCGGATACCTCGCAGACGAATGCTGCGCCGACGCCACCTGTGCGCCGGCATCGGCGGAAGCGGCCGCCAAAACGGCGGCATGATTTTTTTGCCATTATAATTCGAAATTACCGGAAGGATGGAAGACATGGAGATGATCGAAAAACTCCCCGTTGCGGTGATCGGCGCCGGGCCGGTCGGTCTGGCGGCAGCGGTCCACCTGATCGCGCGGGGCATTCCTGTCAAAGTCTACGAAGCCGGCAATGCGGTTGCATCCAATCTCAGGGATTGGGGCCATGTCCGTGTGTTCACGCCCTGGCGCTATTGCGTCGATCAGGCGACCAGAAACCTGCTCGAGGCGCATGGCTGGCGGATGCCTGAGCCCGAGGCATTCCCAACCGCAAACGACCTCGTCGCGGATTATCTCGAGCCGCTGGCAAAGCTTCCGCAATTGTCGCCGTCGATCGAAACCGGCGCCCGGGTCGTCGGCATTTCGCGCTGGGGCGCCGACAAGGTCTCGAGCAAGGGACGCGAGAACCGGCCGTTCATGCTGGCGGTCGAGACTGCCGATGGTACAAGACGCGACAGCGCACGTGCCGTCATCGATGCTTCGGGAACCTGGCAGATGCCGAACCCGCTCGGCGCCGGCGGAATTCCTGCAGAAGGCGAGGCCGAATTTGCCGACCGCATCGCCTACGGCATCCCCGATATTCTCGGCCGCGACCGCAGCCTTTATGCGGGGAAGACGACGCTGGTCGCCGGCTCCGGCCATTCTGCCGCCAATGCGGTGCTGGATCTCGCCAGCCTGGCAAATGTGGAGGCCGGCACCGCTTTCATCTGGACAACGCGCGGCACCGACCTGGTGCGCATCTACGGTGGCGGTGATGCCGACCAATTGCCGGCACGCGGCGAACTCGGCGCCGAAGTGCGCGAACTCGCCGAGAGCGGCGGCGTCAGACTGGTGACGGGCTTTGCGGCTGTTTCGATCCGCGATGCCAACGGCCGGCTGGTCGTCGAAGGCCAGACCAGGGACGGTTTGCAGGCGCTGGGTCCGGTCGACCGCATCATCGCCGCGACCGGACAGCGCCCCGATCTGTCGCTGACCCGCGAGCTTCGGCTCGAGCTCGATCCGTGGCTGGAAAGCGTCAAGGCACTGGGACCGCTCATCGATCCCAACGAGCATTCCTGCGGCGACGTGCCGCCGCACGGCCACCGTGAGATCAGTCATCCAGAGCAAGGGTTCTATACGGTCGGCATCAAGAGCTATGGCCGGGCGCCGACCTTCCTGCTGCTGACCGGGTATGAGCAGGTCCGCTCGGTCGCGGCGGCGATCGCCGGCGACATGGTTGCGGCCGACAATGTCCAACTCGTGCTGCCGGAGACCGGCGTCTGCACCGTGCCGCGGATCGGCGTGGCCGACAAGGGGTGCTGCGGCGGTCCGGCGCCGGCAGCGGTGGATGCGTGCTGTGTCGCCGACGCCAAGGCGAAGGCGGTCGGCAAAGGCGGCTGTGGCTGCAGCGTCGCGGCATGAGTCTTTCGCCGCCTTCGCCGGCCATCCTGCGCAGCCTCGGCGCGATCATCACCGCGCTTGGCCTGACGCAGATCATGGCGTGGGGTTCTTCCTACTATCTTCCCGCGGTCATCGCGCCGGCAGTCTCCTCCGATACCGGCTGGCCGCTGGCATGGGTTGTCGGCGGCCTGTCCCTCGGCTTGCTCACGGCAGGATTGATCTCTCCGCGCGTCGGGTCATCGATCGAGCGGCATGGCGGCCGCAACGTTCTGGCGTTCAGCGCCGGATGCATCGGGCTCGGCCAGATCGGGCTGGCTCTTGCCCCTAATCTTGCGGCCTATATCGCTGCCTGGCTGGTCATCGGCCTGGGCATGGGGGCGGGGCTCTACGATGCCGCTTTCGCAACGCTTGGCCGCCACTATGGCCACGGCGCGCGCTCCGCCATCACCATGCTGACGCTGTTCGGCGGCCTTGCGAGCACCATCTGCTGGCCGATCTCAGCCTTGCTGCTGGGGGAGGTCGGCTGGCGCGGCACCTGCCTGGTCTACGCCGCCTTTCAGCTGGCAATTGCGCTTCCGCTCTATCTGGTGATCCTGCCCCGGGAGGCGCCGCAACCGGCAGTCAAACCGGGAGTGAAGGAGGCGGCACCCATTCTCGACAACGAAGCCGATGCGTCGATCATGATCGTTCTGGCCGCGACCCTGACACTCGCCGCGGTGATCTCGTCGACACTATCGGTGCATCTGCTCACAATCCTGCAAGGCAGCGGCATGGCGCTTGCCGCAGCCGTCGGGCTCGGCGTGCTGGTTGGCCCGTCCCAGGTGGCGGCCCGCGCGATCGAGATGATGATCGCGCGCTACCACCATCCGATTTTCACCAAGTTTGCCTCGGTTACGTTTGTGGCGATCGGCGTTTCAGCGCTCTGGGCCGGCATGCCAATCATCCCGCTGGCGCTGGGCTTCTATGGCGCGGGCATCGGCCTCGAATCCATCGCGCGGGGGACGTTGCC
The DNA here is from genome assembly GCF_040320005.1 of Mesorhizobium sp. M0816. Classification (NCBI taxonomy): domain Bacteria; kingdom Pseudomonadati; phylum Pseudomonadota; class Alphaproteobacteria; order Hyphomicrobiales; family Phyllobacteriaceae; genus Mesorhizobium; species Mesorhizobium sp. M0816. The sequence goes on from NZ_JAMYOT010000007.1 coordinate 257,618, forward strand.
GCTCGCGCTGTTCGGCTCGAACGGCTATGCGAAGCTGATGGGCCGCCTCGCCATGCCGAGCCTGGTCGCCCAGGCGGCGGCACCCTCGGCCGGAGCATTGCTGCTGGAGCGCTTCGGCCCGCACGGGACGTTGGCCGCGCTTTCCGGCCTGGCGCTGGCCAACGTCATCCTCGCATGCGGCTTGGGCTGGCGGATGCTCCGCCGGCGGCAATCGCAGGTTCAAACCCGATAGGATTTTGACCTGCGTTCAGCGCCTTCAACTGGAGAGCGGGAGATCTTCCAAGGGATCGACAAGGAAAGACGCGGCGATCAGATCGTCCGCATCGAGGCGCAGTGAGCCTTTGGCGCCGCCCATAATGGCCGCAACCTTTTGAAATGTCTTGATCTCATGCTCGGTAATCTGGGCACTTTGCATTCTGGATTTGAGGTCAGCGACGCGCAGCCCCAAACTGTGGGACATTCCGATTTTTCGGTTCGACATGGTAAGATGCTCCTCCCCGGCCCATGTTTGTTTTGCCACCCGCCCTATTCGTATTTCCTCCGCCTGCCTAAATATGAGGCATCGCGATACAGCGCCCGAACGCCCGATGCAAGGGAAGGTTCCGGCGCGCAGAGGTCACGAAATAATAATACGAAGGAAGTACGGCCGATGGTCCGGCCGGAGGTAGGACTTAGGTACGACGCCCCGCCGGACAGAGGGCTCCGGTGCCTTATCGGCTGGCGAGGACCATGCGGTTGCCTTCGCTGTCGCGAAACTCCGCCACCGTTCGCCCCGGCTGCCACGGCGCCTCATGCGCTTCGGTGATGATCTCGACGCCGCCCGCTTTCATGGCCGCGATCATTGCCCCGACATTTTCGTCGACCAGCACCAATACCGGCTCCGCGCCGGGTGCGTCGTCGGCGCGCCTGACAAAATGCAGGTTCGTCACGGCATGCGGAAATGCCAGCTCGATCCAGCGCCAGCCGCCATCACCCATCTTCTGGTCGGCCATGACCTGGCAGGCGAGATGCCTGGTGTAGAACGCCTTGGCGCGGTCCTGCTCGAACACCGGAAGCTCGGCAAACTGGATATGCATGATCGTCTCTCCTGCTTGATGGCTGCCGCGCAGCCGCCCACGCGGGAAAGACGATGCGGGCAACCGAAAAGATTCTTCGGCAAGGAGAATCTTTTCAGCGCAGCCGGTCGTCCTTCGTTCATACCAACCAGTCAGGAGACGACGATGAACTACGCGCTCATTCGATACGGTGTGAACCAAGCCGACCTGGAAGATAACCGCGCGCTGGTCGAAAAAGTGTTCGAAGCGCTGGGCGAGGCGGCACCGCCGACGGTGCGTTATCTCGTGCTCGAGCTGGACGACGGCTCGTTCGTCCACATCGTCGGCCAGGACGGCGATTCGTCGGCGCTGACCGGGCTTGCGGCCTTCAAGGCGTTTACGGAAAACCACGCCGAGCGCCGTTCGACCCCGGCATTGCGATCGCCTGTCAAAGTCATCGGCAATTACCGTATGCTGGCGGATCAGAAAGCCGGGTAGCGCCTGCCATGCCGCTCGCGCAGAAATGGGACGCTACGCCGAAAATGAACAGGGCGACTTTGGAGGTGATGCTCGTCGGGTTGCGGCCAAGGCTGCATCGCTACTGCGCGCGTATGGCCGGCTCGGTGATCGACGGCGAGGACATCGTCCAGGAGGTCCTGATCAAGGCGCTGCAGGCGATCGACGGGGGTGCGATCGTCGAACGTCCCGAGCAATGGCTGTTTCGCATCGCCCACAATGCCGCGCAGGATCATCTGCGGCGGCGCAATCGGGAAAGGTCGCGCATGACCGAGGCCGACATGAGCGTCATCGAAGATCCCTCCGGCAGCGCCGACAGCCGGCTCGCCGCCCAGACCGGCCTGCGCTCCTTCATGCAGCTTTCGGTGCCGCAGCGCAGCGCTGTGATTCTGGTCGACGTGCTCGGCCTCAGCCTGCATGAGACCTGCGAGGTGACCGGCACGACGCTCGCCGCCACCAAGGCCGCGCTGCATCGCGGGCGGGCGCAGCTCAAGCTGCTGGCGCTGCAGCCCGAGCAGGCGCTGGCGCCGAGGCTCGACGCCGATGACGAGCGCCGGCTGCGGCGCTATGTCGACCTGTTCAACGCGCGCGACTTCGACGCCGTGCGGGCACTGATCGCCGAGGACGTCCGGCTCGACGTCGTCAACCGCGTCCGCCTGCGCGGCAAGGCCGAGGTTTCGACCTATTTCGGCAATTACGACCGTATCAGCGACTGGACATTGTCGCTCGGCGTGGTCGACGGCAGGCCGGCGATCCTGATCCGCGACCCGCAGGCGGCCGACGGCGCCGTGCGCGGCTTCATGCTGGTCGAATGGCGGGACGATCAGGTCATCCAGATCCGCGACTTCCGCTATGCGCCCTGGTGCCTGGTCGACGCGGAGATCAGGGCCGTGGAGGGGTGAGGAGAGCGCTGGAAATGGTGCGAAATGGCGATCAGGCAGCCTCCTCCTGTTTGACCCAAACGCAATTGCCACATGGCAGCAAGTTCTTAGAGCGGTTCCGGTTCTCTTGGAACCGGTAACTCGCTCTAACTATCTGTTTTGCCGCATTTATGCGGACGCCAAATGAACTCCATTTGGCGGCAAAATCCTCTAGCCGATACGCACGCGGCGCGTCACCTGGCCATTGCTTTCCCAGTATGTGTGTTTCTTGGCAATCAAGGGATCGTCCATCGCCGGTTGAATTTGTCCTGTGGTGCTGACCGCGCGCGAGGTCACCGTGTGTTCTCCAGGAGAGGGATTTGCCCAAGCCAGGGACCATATTTTCCAGGCGTGTTCGGCCTCCTCACTGTGGTCAATGGTCGCTGGTGTCCAAGGCCCTTGATCGATTTGCACTTCGACCCGGTCGATCGGCGCCCCCCAGGCTGCCCCAACGATGCGGTAATCTGAATCTTTCCGGGTAACCTTCGCAGGCGCGGACTTTATCAGCGCTCGCCCGACTGACGTCTCGGCCCATACGGTCTCGCCGTTGTGGTCCTCCTCCCGGATGGTGACATAGTCACGGGCCATCAGAAGGCTCATGAACCGCGTATCGCGAACCTCGATGCGCTTTAGCCACTTGACGTTGGCGATCCCGTACCAGCCTGGCGCAATGAGCCGTACCGGGAAGCCATTGGGCGCCGGCAAGGCGGCCCCGTTCATTTCATAGCAGAGGAGATTGTCGGGGTTCATCGCGTCGGCGAGCGACATGCTACGAGCGAAGTTCTGCTGCATCTTGACGTCGCGTATCGGGACCTCGCCTGTATCGGTACCGAAAAAGACGACCTCGATGCCCTTCTCCATAACGCCGGCTTCCTCGAGGATCGGGGCGAGCGGCGTCCCTGCCCAGCGAGCATTGCCGATGCCCCCGGTGAAAAAGGGGAACCCGTGGTTGCCCGAGCATTCCACTGTGAAAACGACCTCCTGCCGCGGTCGCGCCCTGATGTCGGCGAGCGTTAACTCCAGGGGCTTCTTAACCAGGCCTCCGATCTCCATCGACCATGTCTTCTCGTCGATCGTTGGTCGGTTGAAATGGGAGATGCTGAAGAACTTGTCGTTTGGCGTTATCCAGCTATCCAAATCCTCCCAGACAAGCTGCTTCTGGATACCCGCCGGATCGGGATTTTCGGTCGGCTGATCCAGCCATGGAATAACTTCCTCGTTCGGCCGTGTTGGAAAAGCGTAAGCCCGGCGCGAGGTATAGAGAGCAGCAATTGCGGCAAGAGCCGCGCTTCCTTGAACAAGAAGTTCTCTGCGCTGAAAATCAGGCATGTTGTTTACCTCCCAGTTGATCCGGAACGGGCTGCAACGTGCCTTAGGCCGTAGCCTGATCACGGATAGGCGACACAATGTGAGGTCTGCCCACCCGGAAGTATCCGGGTAGGTCAGATAATCACCGACGCAAGTCAAGCATGTGAAGCGTTGCACGAAACGCTAGCTCGCGTTTCGCATGCTAAGAGTGCGCCTTTGAGAAGGAACTGTCCACAACTTGGGCGGGACATGATGATGATTGCAGCATTCCATGCCGATTTCCGGTCCTGCCAAATTCGTTGCTGCTCGGATCGCTGCCGACCGCCCGCTTCTGGGTCATTTCCGGACCTTCGTGGGTTCTCGTCGAACCGGTGTTTCCTGCCGGCCCGTGGGTTGGCCGTGCGGCCGGCACCGCCCTGATCGCTTGGGGCGGCGCAACGCTTTTGGTCTGACGACCAGGGCTGCCTCGAATGTCGCATTTGCAGGTGGAGGGCGGGCCCGGGCGGCACATCAGAACCAATCTGCATAACGAGGTGGCCAGCAACCAGGCCGCCTGGCTTGGGCGCGGCAGATCATTCACACGTGAACCATTCGCCAACCGAGCGGGGACACCCTAATTGGTGGTGACTTGCGTCACCGCCACGCCGGTTATCCTGCCGTTCCCGGCTGTGTAGGTGAGCGTCTGCGTGACCGTGGCGTCCTTCTGGTCGGGAGACGAAGCAGGATAAGAGGCGGCGAAGCCGAAATGGCCGTAACGATCGAGCTTGGCGGCGCCAAATTTCGCGGCCACGTCGCTCAGCGGCGCTCCGACGCCGGGTGTATCGAGTTCAATAGCTGTCAGGCTGGCAGGCGCGCTGGCGCATCCTTCCGGCACCTTGCCTTCCGGGTTCGGCTGCAGGGCGACGGACAGGACACCGTGGTCGGAGCCGCCCATCTCGCCGGATACGAACCAGAAGATCGACGGCGATCCGCCGGCGTCGGGGCCGGCATAGCAAAGCCAGTGGCGTGAATCTCCGGCGTCACCTTCATCGTGCATCGCTCCGCCGAAGGCTTTTTCGACATCGGCAAGCGTGGTTTCCTCAAGCTTTATCTCCAGCGGCCCAGCCTTGACCTGTTTGAATAGCGGGCTGGCCAGCGGCGAGTTGATATCGCCCAGGGATGGAATCGCCCGGTCCGGGTTGAGCGGCTTGGCCAGCGTCGTTGCATTGGTCACCAGTCCGGCAACGATGAGTGCGAAATATCCGGCGTTCTGTCCCATGCCGATCTCCTGTCGTTCGAAATGAAGGTGCGGAAGGATTTGCGGGCGGGTGCTACCCTGTCTGGCTGATGCCCAAACCGGTGCACGACCAACTGGACCGAAGATAAATTCACAAGTCCGCAGCCTTCAACGTCATTCCGCCGACTTGGCAACCAAAGTGTAATCGAGGCTCACAATTCCTTTTCGGCCAGCTCGCGAAAGGCGTCGGGAACCGACCGCTGTAGCCCGAGCGCGACCGAGGCGTAGCCCACCGCCTCCCAGCCGAAGCGGTCGCGGATCTTGTCGACGGCGCGATCCGCGGTCCAGCGCGCCGCGCCCTTGCTGGTGCCGGGGCGGCGGCGGTCGTCGTCGAGCCCGAGCGGCAGTTCCAGTTGCAGGCCGGCATGCTGCTCCAGATGCGATACGGCGATCGCCAGCAGCGAGATTGTCTTTTCGTGCGGATGGTCGATGAGCACCTTGCGCACCAGCGCCTCGGCGATCTCGGCCAGCATGGCGGTTGCCGAAATCGGCTGGTCGAGCGTGATCGAGCGCGTCACCGAGCGCAAATCGGCAAAGCGGACGCGAACCGTCACCGTGCGGCCGGGCCGGGATTTCGCCCGCAATCTTGTGGCGACCCTGTCGGCCAGATGCAGCAAAGCGGGCACGAAGACCTGCTCCTCGGCCGGTTTTCGGCCAAGCGCCGACTGCGCACCCGCCGAGCGCGCCCGGCGCTGCGTCTCGAGCTTGCGCGGATCGCGGTTCCACGCCAGCGCGTTGAGTTTCTCTCCCGCCGCCGGCCCGAGCAGGCGCTCAAGCGCCCCACCATTGGTCTTCGCCAGCTCGCCGATGGTGTTGACGCCGATGCCGGCCAGCCGCTGCCTGGTGACCGGGCCGACGCCCCACATCAGCTCGACCGGCAGGTGGTGCAGGAACTCCAGCTCGTGGCGCGGATCGACCACCACCAGCCCGTCCGGTTTTGCGACCTGTGAGGCGATCTTGGCCAGATGCTTGGTGCGGGCTACGCCGACCGAGATCGGCAGGCCAAGCTCGGTCCGCACGCGGCGGCGGATCTTGCCGGCGATCTCGGCCGGCGAGCCGAACAAATGGGTGCAGCCGGCGACGTCGGCAAAGGCCTCGTCGATCGAAATCCGCTCGACCACCGGCGTGAAATCGCCGAGCACCTTGATTGCCGCATCGCCCAGCCGCTGATAGTCCTTGAAATGGCCGCCGACGAAGATGAGTTGCGGGCAGAGTTCCCGCGCGCGCCGTCCCGGCATACCGCCGCGCACGCCGAACGCCTTGGCTTCATAGGATGCGGCAAGCACTACCCCGCCGCCGACGGCAATCGGCTTGCCGCGCAAGGCCGGGTCGAGCAACTGTTCGACCGAGGCATAGAAGGCATCCAGATCCGCGTGGAGGATGTTGGCTTCCATCCGGCCCGTTCGCCCGCGGCGGTTCGAACGCCGCATTGTCTCGAGTTGTGATGAGAACATAAAGAGAACATTGTCGGTGGATTGTCAAGCAGCGCGGAGGCTGCCGCAGATGACGAGCGCACGGCAATGTTCAGCCGCGCAGCCGATCGCGAGCCTGCATCAGCGCGAATCCCAACAGGTTCTCGCCGCGCCACAGCAGCGGGTTCACTGCCCTCTCGTCATCCGCCGCAAGGCCGATACCCCACACCCGGTCGACAGGGCTCGCCTCGACCAGCACCCGGTCATGCGTCGACAACAGATATTCGCGCAGCGCCGCGTTCTGACGGAACTTCTGAAAGCTCCCTTCAGTCACGATGCGATATTTGTCTGCATCCCATTTGGTGCCATCGAAGCCGCTCACCTGGCGGCCAAGCTGCTTTGCCTGCTTGGGGCTCGCCGCCCTGAGGATTTGTGTTGCCGTCGGAGCATCACCGAACAGTCGTGCCTTCTCGGCCATCATCCAGTGTTCGGCAGTCGGATAGCTCAGGCCATCGACGGTAAAGGGCGCATGCCACCACTGGCTGAAGCACGACGTGGTTATGCGGCCGTCCTTAGACGGCTGATGGCCCCAGAAGAACAGGAACTTCTGCCGGGGCTTTGCGCGAAAGGTTTTCTCAAGCCAGGTTCGGTCGTAAATCATGGGCGGATGGAGCAGGGCGAACGGCCGGCTTGTCAATGCTCCATCCAGAGTGGATAGCGAAGATGAGCGGTCGGCGCTGAATGCGATGAAATGCTGATCTACAGCGCCATCTTGTAGCCGAGATGACTGGCGGTGAAGCCGAGGCGCTCGTAAAAAGCGTGCGCCTCCCATCGACCTTTGTCCGTGGTGAGCTGGACGAAGCTGCAATTGCGCGAACGGCATGTTTCAATCGCCCATTCGATCATCAACTTGCCGACGCCGCGAGAGCGCCATTGCCAGGCGACGCGAACGCCTTCGATCTGGCCGCGCCAGGCGCCTTTTCTCGAAATGCCTGGAAGGAAGCTGAGCTGCAGCGTTCCGACCACTTGCCCGGCGTTGACGGCGACGGCCAGCAACTGGTTGGGATCGGTATCGATTGCGCTAAAGGCATCGAGATAGGATGGCGCAAGCGGCGTGGACGGGTCTTCCCGGTCTGCGCCGAGCACATCGTCGGCAAGCATTGCAACGATCGCCGGCAGGTCGGGCGCCTGCGCGCGACGGAATTCGATCTCGCTCATCGCGCGGAGACATACGGCGCGGTGTCAGCGATCGCAATATCCGTTTTGACTTGCAAGGGAGGCCCGCGCGCCTTCAGGTGGCCTCGAGCGCCCAGAGGCGGTGGCCGTAGCGGCGGAAGAAGCGGGCGAAGAGGCGCTGCTGCCTGGCGCGGGCGAGGTCGGCGGCGCGCCTTTCCTGCCGCCAGCGCGGCATGTTGCGGAACATCGACAGGAAGCGGGCGGCATCCTCGAGGGCCTCCTCGGCTGACTGCGCCGGGCGGATCGCCGCCAGGAACAAAGCGCGGCTCGGCTTCATCCGGTCGATCGCCGCCTTGCGCTGGCGATGGCCCTGGCGCGCCGTGCGGATGCCGTCCTGGCGGATGGCCGCGAAAGCGGCAAGCATGGCCGGGCTGTCGCCGGCATAACCGCAGGCCTGGGCGAACTGGGCGAGGTCCATCGTCACTCCCTTGCTTGCCGGCGGACGGAGCGGCCGCGGTTCTGTTGCTCGCGCCGATTCCAGCCTGCACGAGATAAAAGCATAACTCAAATAATCGAACAAGTGAAACTTTCACGTTGATGTAAGCGGAACCGACTCGACTCCGCTCCAAAAACCGATAATGTTGCGAACAAAGCAGGAACGATGATGGGGATGACCATGGCATTGGCAGGCAAGGAAGCGACGATCGCCGATGTTGTCTCGATTGCCGTCGAATGCATCGACTGCGGCCGCAACAGGTGGTGGAAGCCGGCCGAGCTCAAGCGGCATGGGGTGATGCCGGAGACACCGCTGGCCGCACTTTCGGGGCGCCTGATCTGCAAGACCTGCCGGGCCGACGGCCTGCCGGGCGCCGCCGTCTCGATCCAGGCCGCCTTCATCGACGACCGGCAACGGACCCGCGCCGAGGCGCGCCTGCTCAACGGTCGAGAGCTGCAGTCGAGGCGGGCTTGAGGGGGCGGGCGTGCTGCTCTTCCCTTCTCCCCTTGTGGGAGAAGGTGGCCGAGCGAAGCTCGGTCGGATGAGGGGTGTTGGACGGATCGCTACCTTGATGGCGTAAGTGCTTAAAAACCGCTTCTACATTTCCTCCGCCGCGTTCCTTCCAGCACCCCTCATCCGGCTCGGCGCTGTGCGCCGATCCACCTTCTCCCACAAGGGGAGAAGGCAACAAGCGCCCCGTCAATACCCCAGCAGTTCCTTGAGCGGGATGACGCGGAAGACGTTCCTGATGGCGTAGCGGTTGAAGGACAGCGTCTTGGGCGGGTTGTACTGTTCGACGATCAGCTCGGCGGCGGTGCGCTTGACCAGCTTCTTGATGAAGGCCTTGCCGTTTTGCTCGTTCTCCTCGGGCAGGGTCTCGATCACCACATGGTCGCCGGGCAACGCTTCGCGGCCGCCGCAATAGATCATCTCGCCGGGCTCGTAGCGCGGCACCATCGAATCGCTCAGCACGTGCAGCGCAAACACATTGCGCAGATGCCGGATCCCCGGCGGCCGCTGGACATAGCCGGCCGGCTGGCCGTTGAAGGTGAAGTCGCCATCGTCGCCGCCGACGGCGGTGCCGAGAAGCTGGATGTCCATCGGCCCGGCGGGCAGGGGGCCGGGATCGGTGACGATCTCGGCATCGGCGACCGGTCCGGCATCTTCGAGGAAAACGACCTCGCCCTTGCCGAGTGCCACCGGGTCGACGCGCAGGAAAGCGGCGGTCTTCAAAAGGTTCTCGGTCTTGGGCAGGTTGCGCCCGGTTTCCCAATTGCCGACGGCAGCGACGTCGGTGTCGTTGTGCTCGGCAATGTGGCGCATCACCAGGCCGCGCTGCTTGCGCGCCCGGCGGATCGCCGCTCCGACCTTGATCGACAGTGCAGTTTTCGCCATGGCTCCATCTGAGGCATAAGAATCGGTTTCGTCTATGCAAGAATCACTTGCATAATTGATTGAGTTATGCTCTTATACGGTCATGCACAAGTCGCTTCACCAGCTTTCGGTCCTCGAATCCGCCCTTCAGCGCGCCGGCAGCGCTCGCCTGGAGGCGGTACCACAACCGGTCGCCAAGGCCATGCATGTGCCAAACCTTTCCCTTCGTCGCGGCTGTCCTCCTCCCCGGCCGGGACGATGCCCGAGGCTCGCGCCTCGGATCCGGCAGCGCAAGCGGCCGGAACGGCCGGAGCCGTTCCCCTCACGGCTCCGGCCACGAATTACCTGCCGGCCGGCAATGCGGATGCCGCGGTTTCCTGCACCCGCACCGAAGACGGCACGGTCATCGCCTTCGACGAGCGGACGGGCAGTGTCCGGCGCAACAAGGCAGGCGGCCGAGATGAAGCTCGATCGCAGCAGACCACGCGAAGGCTGACCGGCTTTCGAGCCTGAGGCCGGCGAAGCCGGCGCCGCACACAACCATTTTTGCAGGAAATGAAACATCATGGCCGCCCGCTATTCCGCCTCGGAACTGGAACAAATCGAGAACTGGCTGATGAGCGGCCTGTCGGCCGCGAAGATCGCCACCCGGTTGACCGCGCTGCGCGGCCGCCCGGCCTCGCGCGCGGCCATCATCGGCATCGTCCACCGCACCGCCCGTTTGCGCACCATCGGCCTTGCCAGATCCAAGGGCTGGTGTGGCCGACGCTCTGGCGGCCGGCTCGGAAATTCGGCGCCTGAGCCATCAAGCACTGCTGATCAAGCGGAGTCGGCTCCGAAGGCCGAGCCACGCTGCCGCCCGGCAAGGCTGTCGGCCAGGCTGGCGCCGCCGGCCTGGCAGCCGGGTCCGACTCGGATCACCGGGACCGATGGCGCGCCGCTCGAAATGCCGGCGCCGCGCCCGATCGCCGCCGGCGGTCGCCAGCCGCATTTCGTTGCCATGCGCTTCATCGATTGCCTGTTCGAGCGCTGCCGCGCGCCGCTCGACACGACGCCGCAGGAGGATGCGGAAAACGACGCCCCCGGCAGCCGCCCCGGTTTGGACATGCTGTGCTGCGGGCTGCGCACAAAGCCTTCGAAAAGCTACTGCGCCTATCACGCTGCGCGCTTCCTGCGCACGCTGCCGGCCGAAGCGATTTGAGCCCGCTGCAATGAGGCTGGAAGTTCGCCAGAGCCCGACGACCAAAACCCAGGAGGACCGAGCCGATGAGCACCAAAACCGCCCAAAAGGCCACAGCCAGGCCACCGCGATTGCCGAAAGGCGAGGCCGAGCAGGTGCGCATCCGCAAGGAGATCGGCCATGATTTCGCACTGAAGGACGACCGGTTCGGCCGCAAGCGGCTGGCGAAGGGGACGCAGGAGGGAGCGCGCCTCTATGAGGTCTCCAATGACGGCCACACAGCGACCGGCGGCATCGTGCGGGTGCGCAACGTCGACCCGCTGAGCGGCCTCACCTCGCTGTCGCGCCAGCAGCGCGAGGCGGGCATGCGCTACCGCCAGGATTTCCGCAACTCGTCCGAGGCAACCGCCAAGCCGATGGCTTGGGCCGAGCGCGTCGACGGCGGCCGTACCGGCAGCGGCGTCGCCGAACACATCCTGTCCGCCGGCCGCGACCATGCCGAGGCAACCAGGGCGCTTGTCCATTGGGAGATCGCCGGCATCGTGCAAAAGGTCTGCTGTGCCGACGCAACGGTCAAGAGCCTGGCCGAACAGGCCGGCGAGCCGCGCGACGTGGTGGTGAAACTACTCAAGATCGGGCTCGACATATTGGCCGTGCATTACGGCATGATGCTGATGCGCAAGCCGAGGTGAGAAGCCCCGCCGATCCGGCCGGCAATACCGGCCGGATCGATCCGTCAACGACGGCAGACACGGATTCTTTCGATAATCCGGTGGTGATGACGCCAGTGCTTGATGACTTCGGTGTGGCAGCGCCGGTGGTGGTACCGGTAGCGCGGCCTGTAGTCCTCGTCGTAGACATCATAGCGGTAACGGGGGACGTACTCATCGTCGTAATCGGAATATCGATGGTGGCGATAATAATAGTCGTCGTCATAGCCGTTGCCGATGCCGATCGTGACGCTGCCGCCGGCATTCGCCGGGCCGATCACGGAAGCCGCCGAGGCGATGGCGATCACCGAGGCAAGCAGGAGCTTCTTCATAGCTACCTCCTTCTTTAACGTCCCTCTAATAGAAAAACCCCCGAGGGGCAGCCTCGTTCCATAGATTGGCAAGATGTAAGGAACGGACGGGCCCGAAGTTTAGCGCCTGCTGGCGCGAAAACGCCGCTGGCTGCGCCGGGGTCGGATCGTCGACGCAGCGTGGCCGCTCCTCTCATCAAACAGCGGCAATCGCGTCAGTCCCGTCTTTTGCCGACGTCTGCCTACAGAACATGGCCCAATTCCAGCAAAACGAACGCGGTCGCACCCAGCACAGCGAGGGCGTAGGCCGCATAAAGAACAAGCAGCATTACCTCAAAGTCCCGGACGAAGCTTGTGGCAATCCTGGTCTCCTTAGGCTCCGCTTTCTCGATGCGGTCGGTTTCCAGTTGCTCCGTTGCCACAACGAGGCAGACAATCCTGTCGTTGTCGGCCGCCTGTAATATCCGTTCCGTCAAATCGACTGCAATCACTGGATCATCGGCCAACTGATCTCGCGATAGCCGGCTTTCAGTGACGGTCTGGATTTCACGCTTTCTCACGCACGCATAATTGCGTCGACTAAATTAGGTTCCACTAAAATAGATAGATTGCCTCGACCCGATCACGACGTGGTGAGGCGTGAGCCCAGCTGGGCGGTGAACTCCGCCTGAGGCCGCCATTTGCCGACCGTCGAGGCGAATCTCGATCGGCGCATCCTCCGATCAAAGGGCGCGGGCTTCTTTATAGGCTGCTACGGTGCGCCATTGCTGGTAGGTCGCAATGCCAAAGCCGCCAAACTCTCATATCGCGAACGCAGCGCCGACGTCTTCAGTGCCGACCGGTTACGACGAAGATCGCATGCTTACTTATATCCGGCTGCTCGACGCGTCGGCTGAAGGGACCGATTGGCGTGAGGTCGCCCGCATCGTTCTGCACATTGATCCGGAGCAGGAGCCGGAGAGGGCTTTCCGGGCGTGGGCGACACATCTGGCGCGTGCACGATGGATGACCAGGAAGCGGAACGAGTTGCGCCAATTGCATGATGAGTGGTGGGGATGAGCACTATCTAAGCGGAACTGCCGTCTCGGTCTGGCCGTTGAGGGAGGAGGCCAACATGGAAAAGCGCCCAATGACTTCTTGGCGAGCTTTCGAGCTGTGCTGCCTTCTTGCAGTTCCGCTGTCGCTTATCCTTACGGTTTTCCTGGCGGGTCTTATCCTTAGCTGACCCCCGCATGGTTGCTTGCCGAGGGCTGGGTCGTGATCCGACAAGATCCGGAACCGTTACTTTACGGCCGCCGCCATCACATCCGAAAACAGCGCCCGCTCCACTGCCGGTTCCAGCGTTTCGGCGAAGGGCGTCGCCAAGTGGTGGCGGTCGCGGAAGGCTAGTTTGCCGTCGATGAAGACATGGCAGGTGGTCTGGTCGCAAAAGCGGTCGGTCATGTCGATGTAAGCAGCGTTCGGTGTCGAGCGCACGATATCGCGCTCGATGGTGGCGATGTCGTCGTTTGCCGCCATGATCCTCGGCGTGTCGCATGTCGCGGGCGTCTGGCCCCGCCACAGCGCCCGCGCCACGCATTTGTCGGCGTAGCTTGCATTGTAGGGAACGTCCCTGATGACCGCGACCTTGATGCCGGCCTGGCTGAAGGCTTGAAGCGTCCAGCTGAGGCCGGTCCGCCACTGCGCTTGCCAATCGGCGTGCTTCAACTCCTCGGGCGATTCTTTCATCACATTTCCGATCGAGAACTCCGAGATCACCACCAGTTGCGGGTGGAGCGCGATGATGTCCTTGACCGACTGCTCGCGCCATTGATCGCATTCGGTGTAGTCGCGCTTCAGCCGCCAGTTCCAGGTCGTCACCCGCGAAGCCCGGCAGGAGGATTTGAGAAAGGTGACGACGCGAAAATTGTTCTTCTCGGCCGCCTTGATCAGCGGCGTCGACCAATGGTCGGCATGCGAGTCGCCGAACAGCACGACCGAGCGCTGGGCATCCTTGCGGCCGAACATGCAGGGCTTCGGCTTGACGGTCTCGAAATCGAGCACGCAGCCGCCATTGGTCGCGCGCACGGTGGAGAGCTGGGCGGCGCTGTCGGCGATGACGTGCTGTTCGGGGCTGAGATTGTGCTCGGCAAAGCGCGCATTGCCATAGGCCGCGACCACGCCGGCGCCGGTCAGCGCGACGGCGGGCACCAGCGCCCGCGCTGCTCCGGCCATCAGCCAGCCGTTGCGGCGGATCGGGTTCTCGATGAAATGATAGGTGAACATCGATAGAAGCAGCGTCAGCGCCGCGCAGGCAAGGCGGTCCAGGATGGACAGGCTGGGAACCACCATCGCCGCATAGACGATGACCGGCCAGTGCCAGAGATAGAGCGAATAGGACAGCCGGCCCAACCATTGCATGGGCGGCAGCGCCAGCACGGCGCTCGCCAGATTGCGGCCGCCGCTGCCGCTGAGCAGCAGCAGCACGGTGCCGGCAACAGGCGCCAGCGCATTCACCCCGGGAAACGGCGAGTCTTCGTCCAGCATCAGATAGGCCCAGGCGATCAGTGCCAGACCGAGGCATGCCTGGAGCGTGGCCAGCAGCGGCCGGTCGCGCCAGATCTTTGCCGGCGCCATGGTCGCGAGGCCGCCGGCGGCGAATTCCCAGGCCCTGAGCGGCGAGAAATAGAACGCCCAGGGCTGCGACACTTCCGTCAGCCAGGCGCAGGCGGCGAAGGAGGCCGCGCCGGCGACGCCGATGACGATTATAGCGGCGCGCTTGCCGGGACGCAGCCAAGCGGCGGCGAGAAGCAGCGCCGGCCATGCCAAATAGAACTGTTCCTCGACCGAGAGCGACCAGAAGTGGATGAACGGGTTGTTGGTGGCGTCGGCGGCGAAATAGTCGAACGACCAGCGGATCAGCCAAAGGTTGATCATGTAGGCGGAGGCGAACATGGCGCCTTTCGAATAAAGCGCCTGTTCCTCCGGCGACAGGATGAAGTAACCCGTGAACAGCGTGGCGAGGATGACGAACAGTGCCGCCGGCAACAGGCGCCGGGCGCGCCGGGCGTAGAAGCGCCAGAGGTTCAGCCGCCCGGTCTCGGTGATTTCCGTAACCAGGTGACGGGTGATCAGATAGCCGGAGATGACGAAGAAGATGTCGACGCCGGCAAAGCCGCCGGGCAGGCCGGACAGACCAAAATGGAAGGCGATGACACCCGCCACCGCCAGCGCGCGCAGCCCTTCGATGTCAGGCCGAAATGATGCCGACACAATCACCTCATGCAAGGAATGCCCACCTCGCAGAGGCTCGACCCGATGCGACGATATTGCAATGCAACAAATCTAACGCAGTGCAACATAGGGGGAGGGCGCGGCTCCTCCAGTTCCTCGCGTGGGCGATTCACTCACATGAGCGATTCGAGAGCGACTGATATGGAAGCGAAGCGAAGGGTGCCGAGGCGATCACGCCTTTTTCAAAAACTCGGTCTTCAGCACCAGGCCCTTCACCTGCCTGGTGCTGCATTCGATCTCGCCGGGATTGCCGGTGAGGCGAATATTCTTCACCAGCGTGCCGCGCTTGATCGTCTCCGACGTGCCTTTGACCTTGAGATCCTTGATCAGGGTCACGGAGTCGCCCTCGTGCAGCGCCGTGCCATTGCTGTCTCTTATGATCGCGTCGGTCATGGCAGGTCTTTCGTGGGACTCCGGTGCGGAGGTGGTTGGCTCATTACCCGGCCTATCCCACGGTTGGCGGCGAGGTCAAGCGTGCCGGGGGCAGCGTGCCGGTAACCAAGCGTGCCGACCGCTAATGCCAGGCGGACGGCCGACCGGAAAACCCGGATTGTGAGCAGACTGGGACCCCCTGGGCGGTAGTGGCATTGCCGCTTCGCGACATGCGCTCCGGCCAAGCCATGCCAATGGCGCCACGGCAATCGAAGTCGTGGCCTTTTACGCGGATATTCCGGCACGAGTTCAAATAGATGAGCGCCCGCCCGTGCGGACAGGAAGGTCGCAGTGACAGACCTGCCCGCCCTTTCGCTTGGTGCGTTATTTCAATTGGCAACGATCACTTGTTGGCGCCACCGAGCTGGTTGGCCATCTTGCAGAAGTCGGCATGCATCGTGGCAATGCCTGCGTCGCTGCATTCCTTCAACATCATGGCTCGGTCGCTCGTGGACATGGCCATCCATGCCGCCTTGAATTCGGCTTCCGACTTCATGGTCTTCATGCCGGCGTCGGTGAAGAAGGGGTTCATTTTCTGCGGATCGTCGAGCGCCGAAGTGCCAGTGGCACCGGCGGCAAGCGCTGCGCCGGTCATCATCGAAAGCGCCATCGCGCCCATGCAAAGCGTCTTGATGTTCATGATCATTCCTCCTGAGCTGCTGCTTTGAGGTTGTCCATCAGCGATCTACGAAGGAACGGTGTTTTGACCCAAAAGTTCCACGTTCTGGCGCAGACATGGAACAGGATTGCCCGTGACGTCATTAATGCAAAAAATTCTACCATGACTGAATTTGCCGCGCTGCCGACCAGGGCAATCGGCGTCCAGCTGGGTGAGACGCTGCGAAGTTGCACGCCGGCTCAATATGCCCGATCATGGCGACGGCGGGGCGGAGGTATCAAGTGGCGGCAAATCGTCGAAACGACGCGCACCTGTCGGAGCCCCGGCGGGCGGGCATTGTTTCCGCGGCCAGGGCGCTTCCGCGCACATCGTTGCCCAGCGTAGCGTCGGTCGTGACGGCCGTCGCGGCGCTCTATTTCGGGCGCGAGGTCTTTCTGCCGATCGCAATCGCGCTGCTGCTTACCTTTGCGCTCGTGCCCATGGTGTCGGCACTCAAGCGAGCCGGCATTCCGCGTCTTCCTGCCGTGATCGCCAGTGTGCTCGGCGCATTCACGGTGCTGGCTCTGTTCTCCTTCATCGTCGCCACGCAGGTCAGTGAACTGGCGCAGAACATTCCGCTTTACCAGGCGAATATCCTGACCAAGGTCCGGTCGCTCAAGGAAACCGGCGTCGGCGGCGGCATCGTTTCCAGATTGAGCCGGGTGATCGAACGCGTCGGCCAGGAGCTCGACAGACCCGAGCCCGCACAACCCGCCGCCGATCAGCCTCCGCGGGAACCGATCCCGGTCGAAATCGTCGCGCGCGAACGACCGCTCGAGGTTCTCCAGAATCTGATCGGCCCGCTGCTGAGCCCGCTGGCATCGGCCGGACTGATCGTCGTGGTCGTCATATTCATGCTGCTGGAGCGGGAGGACCTGCGCGATCGTTTCATACGCCTCGTCGGCTACGGCGATCTGCACCGAACCACCGAGGCGCTGCAGGATGCCGGCAAGCGCGTCGGCCGCTATCTGCTCATGCAACTGGTCGTGAACATCGTCTATGCCGTCCCAATTGCAATCGGACTTTGGCTGCTGGGCATACCCAATCCATTGCTGTGGGGCTTGCTGGCGCTGGCGCTGCGCTTCGTTCCCTATATCGGCCCGGTCATAGCGACGCTGTTGCCTCTGTTCCTGGCGCTGGCCGTGGCGCCCGGCTGGTCGCTCGTGCTCTGGACTGCAGGGCTTTTCGTCGTGGTGGAACTGATCACCGGCAACGTGATCGAACCTTGGCTCTACGGCTCGCGCACCGGGCTGTCGCCATTGGCCATCATCGTTGCGGCGATCTTCTGGACCTGGCTTTGGGGGCCATTGGGCCTGGTTTTGTCGACGCCGCTCACGGTCTGCCTCGTCGTGCTCGGCCGCCATGTGCCGCAGTTCGAATTCCTCGACGTTCTGTTCGGCAACGAACCCGTGCTCGAACCGCACGCCCGGCTTTACCAGCGGCTGTTGGCCGGCGATCCCGAGGAAGCGACGGACCATGCCGAGGAGATGCTGGAGGAAGAATATCTGGTCGAGTTCTACGACAAGGTCGCGATTCCCGCACTTCTGCTCGGCGAGCAGGACCGGGTGCGCGGTGTGTTGAGCGATGAGCAAAGACAGCAGGTCGCGGGCAGCGCGCTGACGATGGTGGCGAACCTCGACGACAGCGCGCAGGAGGAGGCGGAAGCGGACGACACGGCCGCGGCCGAGGACCACGGCTCACGCGAGGACAAGCACGTTCAGGGGGAGGTTCAGGGCGAGGAAGACACCGAACTGCCGGATGGCACGGGCATGTCGGTGCTGTGCGCCGGAGGGCGCGGCGAACTCGACGACGCGGCTGCCGCCATGCTGGCGCAGGTGCTCGAAGTCCAGGGCGCTACGGTGTTGAGAGCGAGCTTCGCCGAGATGGAACCGGGGAGCATTCGCCGCCTTGAGCTCGACGCCGTCGATACTGTCGTCGTCGGATTTTTGAACCGGGATTCCGTCAAGCACGGGCGGTTCCTGGTCCGTCGGCTGAAACGCGCCAAACCAAGGTTGCGAGTGGGCATCGTGTTGTGGTCGGAAGCCGACAGCGACAACCAGGAGGCAGATGCCAGATTGGCCAACGAGATCAACGCCGATTTCGTCGCACATGGCATGGTAGGCGCGGTGCTCGGTGCGTTGTCCAGCGCTGCGCCGGTGGCGCTGAAGACCACCGCCAAACGCCGCATGCGCCGCCTGACGCCGGCGCGCAAGAAAGAGCCGCTCGCCGCGGCAAAATGAGCGCGGCGAAGACTGCGGCAGGTCGGGTTATTACCGCTTTCGCGAAAGTGGTAACAACGAAACGGATCAGGTTATCTTCGCAAGGTCGCGCTGAACCGTCCGCCGCGGCAAACGGCGCCAACCTTCATACAGTCCAGAAATAGCGCACCGTATGGAAGAAGACCGGGGCGGCGAAGACCAGGCTGTCGGCACGGTCCATCATGCCGCCATGGCCTTCGATCAGATGGCCCCAGTCCTTGACGCCTTGATCGCGCTTGATGGCGGAGGCGACCAGCCCGCCAAGGAAGCCCATCAGGCAGGCGATGAAGGCGACGCCGGCTGCCTGCAGCGGCGAGAACGGCGTCAGGAACGACAGCAGCGCGCCGAGCAGGCTCGATGCCGCCAGCCCGCCGACCAGCCCCTCCCAAGTCTTCGACGGCGAGACCGTCGGCGCCAGGAGATGCCGGCCGAACAGCTTGCCGAAAATATATTGCAGCACGTCGCTGCCTTGCACGGTGATGATCAGGAAAGCGATCAGCAACAGGTTGCGGCCTTCGAAGCCTGGCACCTCGAGCGTCAGCAGCGCCGGCACGTGGCTGACGCAGTAGACCGAAATCATGACCGCCCATTGCTGCGCCGAGACGCGCTCGAGAAAGCGTTCGGTGTCGCCGTGCAGCGCGGTGATCGCCGGCATCAGCAGGAAGCAGTAGACCGGGATGAAGATGGTGAACAGGCCGTACCAGGCGGTCCACACCAACCAGTACTGGAACGGGATGACGATGCCGAACATGCCGAGCAGCACCCAGTGGTCGCTGCGGCGGCTGTGCGTCAGCGTCACGAATTCGCGCAACGCGGCGAACGAAATCAGCGCGAACAGGATGGTCATGCCGGGGCGGCCGAAGAAGAAGGCGACGGTGATCGCCACCACCATCACCCACCAGGCATTGATGCGCTGGGTGAGATTGACCAGCGTCGGCGACAACGGCTTTGGCGCGCGCCATGACAAGACGCCGGCGACGACGCTGGCGCTGATCAGCACCGCCAGCAGGCCGACAATCAGAATGAGGGTTTCGTGCATCATCGGCAGCATTTTGCCTTGGTCCTCAATCGTCTCGCTGCGGCCGGGGGTTCAGCGCCAGCAGCGTTTCGCGGGCGCGGTCGAGAAAGGCGCGGCGTTCCTCACCCGGTTGAATGGCGATCGGCGCGCCGAAGACGACACGGCAAAGCAGCGGCACCGGCACGAATTGCCCCTTGGGCAGCACCCGCGACATGTTCTCGATCCAGCACGGGATGAGCTCGACATCGGGCCGCGCCATCGACAGATTGTAGAGGCCGGAGCGGAACGGCAGCAGCGGTTCGTCGGTCATGTTGCGCGTGCCTTCGGGAAACAGGATCAGCGAATGGCCCTGGTCGAGCACCGACAGCATGATCGAGATCGGGTGCTGCGTTTCATCCGTCCACTGCCGGTGGATCAGCACGGAAGACAGCATGTCCTCGGCAATGAAACGGCGCAGCCGCGTCTTGCTCCAATAATCGGCGGCCGCCACCGCATGGGTACGGGCGCGCTCCTTCTCGCTGAGGCAGGCCGACAGCAGGATGAAATCGCCGTGGCTGGCATGGTTGGCGAAGTAGATGCGCTGCCGGTCCGATGGCTGGCTGCCGTTCCAGATCGGCCGCACTCCGGTGACCACCCAGGCCAGCGCCGACAGGCCGACCGAGGTCACCGTCTGCAGCAGGGTATAGGTGCTGACGCGAAGCTTTGTCATGGACGGGCTCAAAAGAATGCCGCGACGACCGAGGCCGCCGCGAACAGGCTGAAGGCGATACGCTGCTTGGCGAGCAGACGGCGCGTGCCGGCCATCCGCTGGTCGAGCGAGCGGCCAGCGGCCGCCGTGGGTTTCAGCCGCATGCGCGCCAGCACGTCGTCGATCGCCGCACCACCGCCTGCCTCGCTGGCGTGGCTGGCCATCAGCCGGAACAGCAGCGCGTCGAACAAAAGCAGGGCCGAGAGAATAATTGTGGCTATGGCACCCGCGGCGGCGATCAGCCAGGCCGCCGCGGACAGCGACGATGTTTGCGGCGCAGCCGCCAGGCCGATGACCGGCGCCGCCAGCAAGGCAGCAGCAATCAACAGCAGCGGCCACGCAACCTGCACCATCAGTCCGGCGGCGAACGTCTCGGCCTTGTCTCGAAAGGCGGTCATGTCGGCGCGTCCATGCCAAGATGCACAGGCCGGCCGGCAGCGGCGAGCTGGCCTCGCGCCTGATCCGGCGTGGCGGCCCGGCCGCTGGCGACCAGCCATTCGGCGACGACGGCGGCGCTGCGCTGGAAGCCGAGCGCACAGCAGACCAGCACCGTGCCCTTGCTCTGCGCCGTCTCGATCGCCGCCACCGCTTGCGCACGCGCCTCGCGAGACGGCGGCAAAAGGTCGACCATGGGCAGGCTCAACCAGCGGATCGAGGCGCCGCGCGGCCTTTCCAATTCGCCGGCAAGGTCGATCACCGTGCCGAAGGCGTCGGCCTCGGCGGCGGTCGGAAAACGGCCAAGGGAAACACCGTCGGCAATGACGATCTGCGCCGGAAGCTTTCGCGTCCATGCCCACACATTGACCTTGGCGGCAACCCGGTAGGGCCACAGCAGAAGACGGCTGGCCAGCGACACGCGGCCATCGGCTGTTTTCTGGAACACCTTGGCGCCGGCGCCGGCATAGGCGAAAGCGACTATGGCCAGCGCCAGTGCCGGCCACAACAGGATGAGCCACAGCGCCGAGACCAATGCGCCGGCAGCGGCGCCGGCCAGCGCAAGGCTTGCGCCGAGCGCATAGAACAGCGCCAGAAGCCGCGCCTTCGGATCAGTGCTCAGGCGGAAGCCGGCGAACGGCAGCTCGCCGTCGCGCGAAAACAGCCACAGCGCGAAAAGGCCGAGCAGCGCGCCGGTCGGAATGTCGATGAAATGGTGCTGCCACGTCGTCAGCACCGAGGCGCCGATCAGGAAACACCAGGCATGCCAGGCGACGCCGGCGATGCCGGTCAATCTGTGACGCCAATGGTCCCAGATGATGACCAGCAGCGCAATATGCAGCGACGGCGCCTGGTTGAAGGGTTTGTCGAAGCCGCCGAGCACGGCGAACATGAAGCCGGGCGGGCCGCTCGTCTGCGGGCGCACGAACGTCGCAGTCAGCGGGAACAGGATGAAGCAGGCGACGGCGACGATCTGCGCCGTCAGATAGCGGCCGGCAAGGCGGTCGACGCCGCTCTTCGAATTGTTCAACAGCAACGACAAGCCATAGAACAGGTTGATCGACCAGTAGGGCACGATCGTCCAGGCAAGGAACGGGATGCCATGCTCCCAGCCGAAGACGATGCTGCCGATATCGTCGCGCCGCGACGCCAGCCAATTGGCGAAGCCGTAGGTGGCGTAGAAGAACGGCGCCAGAAATGACAGCCACAATGCGGCGCGCAGGACTATCCCGGGATACGGCTCGCGCGGCAAGGCCGGAAGGGCAGGGGCATCGCGAGGAACGGCAGAAGCAGGCAAGTCCATGTTCAGACGCGCCGCGCGACCGAAACGGTGAAGATGCCCCACTGGTCGATGCGCTGGTCGAGTTTCTCGAAACCGGCGGCCGCCACCAGCTGGTCCATCTCGGCCTGCGTGCGGCGGCGCATCACCCAGGCCTGGCCGCCGCGGTGCGAGGTCAGGCTGCGCGCGATCATCTCGAGCTGCGGATGCCAAGGCTGGTTGGTGTAGACGAGCAGGCTTCCGGGCTGCATGGCGCTGGCCAGTCCACCGAGCGAGCGGGCGATCATGGCATTGTCGGAAAACAATTCGTAGAGCCCCGAGACGATGGCGAGATCCGGCGCCGGGTCGAGCCCGGCCAGCATCGTGGCGTCGAAGGCGTCACCTTGATGGAACGAGACGGTCGCCGGCAGCTGGCGCTCGGCGATCAGCTTGCGGCCGTGCGAGACGTTGAGCTCGGAGAAATCCTGCAGCCGTACGCTTGCCGGCGGCGCGGCGCATTTCTGCACGGCATCGAGCACATAGCGGCCATGGCCGGCGGCGATATCGACGATATGGACCGGCCGGCCGGCGGCCTTGAGCGAGGCGGCGGCGCTGCCGATCAGCTCTTCCAGATGCAGCTTGCGCTGGCGGATGCCGCGCCAGCCGATGGCATCGAGAAAGGTGCGGTCGATCATGCGGCCGATGGGGCTGATGCCGCGCGCCTCGTTCTCGTAGACATAGTCGAGCGTCGAGCCGGAATCGAAGCCGGTGGCGATCCCCGTCTTCATGCCGGACGACAGCCAGGCGCCCATGCGGATCGAGGCGCGGCTGATTGCCCAGTAGAGACCTTTGGGCGACAGCAGCGGCAGCGGCGAGGCCAGTCGGTCGGCCTCGTCGCGTGTGTAGCCGGCACGGTCGGCCCCGGTCAGGTCGACCGGCTTTTCCGGCGCTGTGAACTGCCTTTCGAGGAAAGGCCTGATCAGGTCGAGTGCCTTGTGGCGGTCGCGCTCGCCCAGCGTGTCGTGGAAGAAGCCGGGCAGCACGTGCCGCTCCTTGGCCGGGCTCGCCAGATTGACGAAAAACTCGTGCTGCGGTCCATGGCGCACCACCCAGTCGCTGCCGGAGATCAGAAGCTGTGTCGGCACGGTGATCGCGCGGGCGTCGGCGACGATGCGCGCGGCATGGTCGTAGAGCTCGACCAGGATGTTGGAGGCGATCGGCCGGGTGATCAGCGGGTCGGCGTCGAAGGAGGCGATGCGCTCGGGGTCATGCGTCAGGAATTTCGCCTTGACGTAGGAATTGACGAAGAAGCGGCCCTTCAGCTTCTGCCACAACGCAATGCCTTGCTTCGCGAAGGGCACGTAGAGCTTGACCGAGAAGGCCGGCGAGGCCAGCACCAGGGCGCGAATGTCGGGCGCGTAATCGTGCACCCAGGCGGCGGCAAGCACGGCGCCGAAGGATTGCGCGATCAGCGCGATGTCGGGCCGGGCAAAGCCGTCGCTGCCAATCTCGCGCACAAAACAATCGATGTCGCGCACCAGCGCGGCAAACGACGGCGCATAGCCGCGTTCGCCGGCGGAGCGGCCATTGCCGCGCGCGTCCGAGGCATAGAAGGCGTGGTCGGGCATCTCGAGCTCGTCGACCAGATGCGCCATGCGGCCGCCATGCTCGTGGCCGCGATGGAACAGCAGGATGGCGCCCTTGCGGTTTTCCGACAGAGCCGGCCAATAGCGATAGAAGATCTCGGTGCCGTCATGGCTCTTGAAGCTGCGCTCCTGCGCCACCCGCTCGATATTGGCTGAAGCCACTGCCGCAACCGTCTGTTGGTGAAGCATGTTGTTCTCCCTGGCGAGACCGGAATTCAGCTGCCGCTCCCGTTAAGGCCGCTGTGTATCCGGTTGATGGCGGTCGCCAGCGAGAGTGTAGCCATGGCCGGAAACACGAGCGGCGTGAGCGCCGGGACCCACAGGCCGGACGCGATAAGCACGGCGAGGATGCCGAGCGCCAGCGCCCGGTCGCTTTTGCCGAACGGGCCGGCATAGTTGCGCCCGGTTCCTGCGGCGATGCCGAGCACGCCGGCGAACTCCGTGATCATAGCCGCGATCGCAAATGCAACGACGCCCCAGGCAGGAAAAATGACGGCAAAGGCCAGGATCAAAGCGAGATCGGAGACAACATCGCAGAGCTCGTTGAGATACATGCCGAGCTTCGAGGCCTGGCCATGTTCCCTCGCGAGCATACCGTCGATCGCATTCAGCGCCATTCGCGTAAACAGCACGAGCGGCATCAGCAGAAAGACCACGCGGTGGCCGGCAAGGGCTGCCACCACAAGGCCGGTGGCGAGCGAGAGGGCAGCGGCCAGCAACGTGATCTGGTTGGCGGTGACGCCGGCTCTGGCCAGTCCGTCGGCAAGCGGCCGCAACCTGGCCTGGAAGGCCGGTTTCAGCGCATAAAGCGTCGGCATGTGCGAACCCCCCGGCCGCGGTGCAAAGTGATCTTGGCGAGGATGGTCAATTGGCGCGCAAGGCGCAAGGGCGGCGCCCATCACTTTCCGCAAACTTGCCGGACGGCTATGTCCTCGCTTTGACCGTGTCGCCCGGGAACAGGGCGGGCAAACTTTGTTCGGCCGCCGCCCAGGCGCGACTATGGTAACGCCGCAGGATGAGAATGCATGCGGCGAAGACCAGCAGCCCGCAAATCACGCCGGGCGTCATGCCCCCGCCAAACGCAGACTTTACAACGATGCCGGTGAAGACGCCGGCAATGGCGCCATTGATCGTGCCCACCATCCCCGCGGTGGTCATGAAATATTGCAGCGGCGAGGGTCTGAGACCTTTGTCGACCAGCACCGCCGAGGGGTCGTCATGCGTGGAATTGACGAGGTATCTTTGCAGGACGGGCGCCAGTTCGACGAAATAGTGGCGGATCCTGGCCATGCCGCGGGCATGCACCATGTCCTCGATGGCAACCTGCACCGCGCGCACGAAGGTGACCAGTCCGATGAAGAAAAGGCAAGGCAGCAAGATCAGGCTGAACAACACGAACGGCCTGCCCATCTCCGTGACCTGCGCGACGAAGGACAAGGCAATCGTTGCGCTCGAGACCGAGGTCAGGAACAGATCGGCTCTCTGGTTCGCTTCCTGAATGGTCGCGGCGCGAGCGTTTTGCAGGACGAAATGCTCGGTCGTCAGGCACTGCAGGGCGTGCTGCGCCTGGTCAGGCGGAACCGGAGCGTCGGGAGAACGGGTCATCGACATTTGCCCGCTTCTGCCCGCCGGAACCGGCAGGCAGAGGGGGTGTCGTCCTACGAGCCGTCAGGACTTGCCGTCGCCGCCGCTGATGGCGATACGCTTGGCCTTGGCCTGGGCGCGCTCCGTCTTGGGCAGCGTCACGCTGAGCACACCGTTCCGGAACGCGGCGTTCACCTTGTCTTCGTCGACTTCGTAGCCGAGCGGGATACGCCGCTCGAAACGGCCATAGAAGCGTTCGGAGAACTGCCTGTCCTTGTCCTCGGTCTCTTCGCGCTTCTCGCCGCGCAGCGTCAGCACGCCGTCATCGAGCAGCAGCTCGACATCTTTCGCGTCCATGCCGGGGATCTCGGCGGTGACGCGGATCTCCTTTTCGCCATCGGCGATGTCGATACTGGGCCAGCTGGCGCTGGCCGCGGAGAGGCCACCGAGCGACGGCAGCCGCGTGTCGAAGCCGCGGAACGCCTCGTCGAACAGGCGGTTCATTTCGCGATGCAGCGTCAGGAAGGGATCGCGATCGGCGTCACGGAACAGGCTGGGGCCTGATTGTTCTCCCGGCCCCAGGGAATGAGATCACGAATAGCCATTGCATAGTCTCCTTTCTCGACTGGTGCATTCAGGCAGCCTGCTCGACCTGCGCGACCTTCGGCCCGGTCTTCGGCGAGGCGACATCGGTCGCGATGGCGATGCGCCGAGGCTTCATCTCCTCGGGCACCTCACGTACCAGATCGATGCTGAGCAGGCCGTTGTCGAGCGAGGCGCCTGCGACCTTGACGTGATCGGCAAGCTCGAAACGGCGGGTAAAGGGCCGTGTGGCGAGGCCATGATGCAGATACTCCGCGTTGTCCGGCTCCTTGTGCTGGCCGGAGACAATCAGGAGGTTGGGTTCATGGGTGATTTCGAGGTCGTCCTCGGAAAACCCGGCTACGGCGATAGTGATGCGGTAGTTGTTCTCGCCGCTGCGCGCGATGTCATAGGGCGGCCAGGCGTCGAAAGCCTGCGGCGCATTTTCCAGCAGGTTGAAGACGCGGTCGAAGCCGATGCTCGACCGATAGAGCGGGGAAAAGTCGAATGCGGTTCTCATAGCTACATCCTCCATCGAGCAACATAGATACGAGGAGCGCCAAAGAGCTGGCGCTCCCTGGCTTCGCCGGCCCCATTTCGGCGACCGGTGCCTTCGATCTGGTTATTGTCCGCCGCAAGTCAAGACCCGGTGGCTTTCGCTTTGCCGGTTTTTCGGGCCGGTTTTCGGTCGGCTCGGCGAGGCTGCCAATCCCCCTTTTTGCGGCGAGATGTCCGGCAGGAGATTGCCTGTTTGGTTTCAATCGCCAACGCTGACTTCCCCGGCCGGTTATTGTCTGCAGCAGGTCAAGACCCAGATTTCTTGTGTTGCCGGGCCCGTTCCCGGCACTCGCAGATGGAGCTGACCATGACACGCGACGAGATCATTTCTGTGCTGGGCCCGGTCGACGAAGCCGTGATCGCCGACATTGCGGCGACGGACGGGACGGTCCAGGAATTGCGCGAGGCCCTGGCCTGGATCGCCGCCGACGAGGCGTTGGTGAACGAGGGCCGACCGCTGCCGACGGCAAGAGTAGCGACGCTGATCGAACTGCTGCAAGGGCCCGACGAGGAGGAATAACCGGCTGTTGCCGCGATGCTCTTGAACCGCGCAGAGAGACGAACCATGTCCTTCAGCGGCGCCGGCCGGCCGCCGGTGCCTGCCAGCATAACGTTGCTTGCTCAAACAAGAAGACGATCAGAAAACAAGGAGGAAGTGATGGACGACGTCCGCTTTGCCGAGCCAATCACGTTGAAATTCCAATCCAGCGAGCGCAAGGTCGCCAGCAGTTGGGAAGCTATCGAATGCATGCGCCAGCAGTGGCCGGACCGTGCACGCGGCCGGAGTTGGCGCGCCGCCTATCGGACCTGCCGCGACGCGCTCGACGGCTGGCGCACCGCGCGTGATGCGCGCAAGGCCTTCGTCAGGGCGGCGCGCAAGGCTGGATTGCTCGCATCGGCCCGCAAGCCTGTCGACCACGCCGGCTAGCCCGGACCCCTCCGACATTGTGAGACCCAAAACAAGTGGGGGAGAGTTAGCTACCTCTCTCCCCCGCTTCGGAGACTTTGTCCGCTGTCTAGCGGCTGATCGGGTTGCTCCTCAGTGGACGGTAATAATGCCGTTTACGGCCCGCCATTCGGAGGGCTGGATCAGGTGATGATGGGCGACGCGCACCGAATGCAGCGGGCCTTCGATCTCGCGCTCCCAGAAATCGAGGAAATGCTTCAGCGTCGGGAAATCAGGGGCGATATCGTATTCCTGCCAGATATAGAGCTGAAGCAGGCTTCGATGGTCGGGCAGACGGTAGTGGATCTCCGCCGTGGTGAGGCCAAACCCTTGCATCTGGAGCTGAAAGTCCCTGCTGGTCATGCAATCCTTCCTTTCCCAATGAACCTCGGTCTGCAAAACGCCTCGCCTTCCACATAGGTTCCAGCCGCCGCAAGCGGCTCAGGAGACGGACAGATTTGGAAATCCGGCCGGGTCATCGCGCCGGAAACGGCGAATGTGCGAACAATTACAGCGTATTGGCACTCTCAGGCGTCGAGTGCTAAAATTTTTGCATTATCCTCTTGAAAGCTGAAAAAAGCGCGACTAGTTCGTATGCGCGCGATGCCTGATGAAGGGGTCGCGCACCCCGTGCCGGGCCGATATTGCCGGTCCGGTCAGGAGGATGTTCGAAAATCTGTTTGTCCCGAGAGGAGAACGACATGGCGTTCCGTCCATTGCATGACCGCATCCTAGTCCGCCGCATCGAGGTCGACGAAAAGACAGCGGGCGGCATCATCATCCCCGACACCGCCAAGGAGAAGCCGCAGGAGGGCGAGGTCATTGCCGCCGGCCCCGGCGCGCGCGACGACAGCGGCCAGTTGCAGCCGCTCGACGTCAAGGTCGGCGACCGCATTTTGTTCGGCAAATGGTCCGGCACCGAGATCAAACTCAATGGCGAGGATCTGCTCATCATGAAAGAGAGCGACGTGCTGGGCGTGATCGAAGCCACGGGCGAAATGAAGAAGGCTGCCTGAGCGGGGCCTGAACAAGCATTCCAGTCAACGAAAAGCTGCCTATCGAGGAGTGTTCCAATGGCTGCCAAAGATGTGAAATTTCATACCGAAGCCCGCGAGAAGATGTTGCGCGGCGTCGATATCCTTGCCAATGCGGTGAAGGTGACGCTCGGTCCCAAGGGCCGCAACGTTGTCTTGGACAAATCGTTCGGCGCGCCGCGCATCACCAAGGACGGCGTGACGGTGGCGAAAGAGATCGAGCTTGAGGACAAGTTCGAGAACATGGGCGCGCAGATGGTGCGCGAGGTCGCCTCGAAGACCAGCGATACCGCCGGCGACGGCACCACGACCGCGACGATTCTTGCTCAGGCCATCGTCAGGGAAGGGGCCAAGGCCGTCGCTGCCGGCATGAACCCGATGGACCTGAAACGCGGCATCGACAAGGCGGTCGACGCCGTCGTCGCCGACCTGAAATCCAATGCCCGCAAGGTGACCAGGAACGACGAAATCGCCCAGGTCGGCGCCGTCTCTGCCAATGGCGATGCCGAGATCGGCCGCTTCCTCGCCGAGGCGATGGAAAGGGTTGGCAATGAGGGCGTCATCACTGTCGAAGAAGCCAAGACCGCCGAGACCGAGTTGGAAGTGGTCGAAGGCATGCAGTTCGACCGTGGCTATCTCTCGCCTTATTTCATCACCAACCAGGACAAGATGCGCGTCGAACTCGAAGAACCCTATGTGCTGATCCACGAGAAGAAGCTCTCCAACCTCCAGGCCATGCTTCCCGTGCTCGAAGCCGCCGTGCAATCCGGCAAGCCGCTGCTGATCATTGCCGAGGACGTCGAAGGCGAGGCGCTGGCGACGCTTGTCGTCAACAAGCTGCGCGGTGGCCTGAAGGTTGCAGCTGTCAAGGCGCCGGGTTTTGGTGACCGCCGCAAGGCCATGCTCGAAGACATTGCCATCCTGACCGGCGGCACGGCGATCTCGGAAGACCTCGGCATCAAGCTCGAGAACGTCACACTGGAGATGCTCGGCCGCGCCAAGAAGGTGCTGATCGAGAAGGAAAACACCACCATCGTCGACGGCGCCGGCCGCAAGGATGAAATCCAGGCGCGCGTCAGCCAGATCAAGGCGCAGGTCGAGGAAACCACCTCCGACTACGACCGCGAGAAGCTGCAGGAGCGGTTGGCCAAGCTCGCAGGCGGTGTCGCCGTCATCCGTGTCGGCGGCTCGACCGAAATCGAGGTCAAGGAGCGCAAGGATCGCGTCGACGATGCAATGCACGCCACACGCGCGGCGGTCGAGGAAGGTATCCTGCCCGGCGGTGGCGTGGCGCTGCTGAGGGCGGCGAAGGCGCTCGACAATATCGAGGTCGACAATCCGGACCAGAAGACCGGCGTCGAGATCGTGCGTCGCGCGATCGAGGCCCCGGTGCGCCAGATCGCCGAAAATGCCGGCGCCGAAGGTTCGATCATCGTCGGCAAGCTGCGCGAGACGGCCGATTTCGGCTATGGCTGGAACGCGCAGACCAACGAGTTCGGCGACCTCTACAGTCAAGGCGTCATCGACCCGGCCAAGGTCGTACGCACTGCCCTGCAGGGTGCCGCCTCTGTTGCCGGCCTGCTGGTGACGACCGAGGCGATGGTGGCCGAGAAGCCGAAGAAGGAAACGCCCATGCCTCCGATGCCCGGCGGTGGCGGCATGGACTTCTAAGGCTAGGCTTCCAAAGCGCGACTTCGAAACGGCAGATGGACCGTGTCCGCCTTCGTCGCCCTCGCCCGCCGCAACGACCTGCTTGCGCCGCAGACGAGCGGGATGGTTGCCGGCGAGAGCGTTGCTGGCGCGACGGTTGCCGACTGGGCAACGCGCGCACAGCGCGTCAACGCCGGTCTGAGCGGTCGGAGAAGTCGCCAATCTCCCCCTTGAGGGAGAGATGTCGCCGAAGGCGACAGAGAGGGTCGGTACGTCCTGGCGCGACGCCCTGTGGGACGAAAGAGAAGGTTGGCGCTTCACGCGAGGCGCCCCCCTCTGTCCTGCCGGACATCTCCCCCTCAAGGGGGGAGATTACGCGCTCAGCCGCTTTCGCTTGCTAAGCCCGTGGTAGCAGCCGGCGCATGATCAGCGAGGCGTGGCCGCCCACGCCGTGTGCAGCCGGCCGGCGCTCGACGACCTCGAAGCCGTGCTTGCGATAGAAGGCGATTGCGCGGTCGTTGCCCTCGATCACTTCCAGGGCGATGCTGGGAATACCCGCATGCGCGGCAAGAACGGCATGCAGCAGGTCGGCGGCAAGGCCGGTGCCGTACTCGCTTTTGTCTATATGGAGCCGCTCGAGCATGACCTCGCCTTTGTCGTCCATCGCGGCCATCGCATAACCGGCGAGCGAGCCGTCAGCCCGCTCGGCGACGAAGGACATCTTGCTGTCGTCCCTGAGCTCGGCCGCCAGCCGCTCCGGCGCGTGCCTCTCATCCGACAGCCGTGCCGTGGTCTCGGCACCCAGGATCGGCGAATAGGTGTGTCGCCAGGACCCTCCAAGCAGCCGCGACACCGCCGGAACGTCCTGTTCGGTCATGGTTCTTATCTGGGTCATTGGCACCTCGCCTCAGAAACCTGCCCCTTTTGAGCGGAGATGTCCGGCAAGACAGAGAGGTGCTGTCCCGCCGACCCTGCACGGCTGAGTTCAGCGCACATCCGCGCCGGCTACCATGACTATGTGCTGGCAGACATTATCGATATCGCGAATGACGTCGTCGTTCCAGAACCGCAGGATAGTCCAGCCCAGCGCTTCAAGCCGTGCGCTTCTGGTAGCGTCCCATATTGAGGCATCGGCCCGGGCATGCTGGGAGCCATCCAGTTCGACAATCAGCTTTTTGTCCGGGCGGGCAAAATCGACAATATGGCCTGCAATTGGCATCTGCCGCCGAAATGCCAGCCCCATGAGTCGATGCGCCCTGACCTCATTCCAGAGCTTCAGCTCGGCATCCGTCATGGCCTTGCGCATCTTGCGCGCATTGCCGCGGCTACGGGGAGGTACGGGATAGTGATTCACTACTTCTATTCCTCAGCGCGAAACTTGCCCATCTTCTCTATGCTGCGCTTGAACACCTCCCTCTGTCCTGCCGGACATCTCCCCCTCAAGGGGGGAGATTGGCAGCTTCGCCGAAAGTTCTCCCTTCTTTAGAGATTGGCGAAAGCTAGAGCGACGTCCAATCTCCCCCCTTGAGGGGGAGATGTCCGGCAGGACAGAGGGGGGTGCTGGCCCGCCGACCTGGATAGGTATGGCACCTGTATCACCGCCTCACCCGCGATTTCAGCCAGCGATCGAAGGCCACCGCGAGGATGAGGATCAGGCCGATGACGATGCTTTGCGTGTAGGACGAGACGTTGTTGAACTGCAGCCCGTTCTGCAGCACGCCGATCAGCCCTGCACCGACCACCGTGCCGCCGACGCTGCCGATGCCGCCGAACAGCGAGGTGCCGCCGATGACGACCGCCGAGATCACCGTCAGCTCGTAGCCGATGCCGGCGACGGCTTCGGAGGAGTTGAGCCGCGCCGACAAAACGAAGGCGGCAAGGCCGGCGAAGAAGCCGACGATGATGTAGACCGAGATCAGGATGCGGTCGACACGCAGGCCGGAGAGCCGTGCCGCCTCGGCATTGCCGCCGACGGCATAGACCGCGCGGCCGTAACGTGTGTAGCGCAGCACGATATGGCAAAGGATCGCGGCAATCGCGAAGATGATCGCCGGCACCGGCACCGGGCCGATCAGGCCGGTACCGAACCAGCGCATCGAGGCGTCGAAGCCGGAGATCGGGCCGCCATTGGAAATCGTCAAGGTCAGGCCGCGAAACACGGTGAGGCCGCCGAGCGTGACGACGAAGGGCGGCACTTTCAGCCTGGTGATGGCAAAACCCTGGACGCCGCCGGCCATGGCGCCGACGACGACGGCGGCGAGAAGGGCGGCGAACCAGCCGTAGCCTTGCGTGCCAGACGTCGACAGCGACAGCGTGTTGGCGGTGCCGCCTTTGGCCACCACCGCCGCGACCATGCCGCAGAAGGCGAGCAGCGAGCCGACCGACAGATCGATACCGGCCGTCAGGATGACGAAGGTCATGCCGAGCGCGATCAGCCCGGTGATCGAGATCTGGCGCATGATGTTGAACAGGTTGATCGGGTCGATGAAGCTCGGCTTCAGCACGGTGAAGACGACAATCAGCAACGCCAGGAACATCAGCGGGCCGAAGCTCATCAGCAGGCGCGCAAGATTGACGCCGCCGCGCTGGCTTCGTTCGGTCGTGCTGGTCATTGCGTTGCTTCCTGCTTCTGGTCGAGCGCCATCAGTTCCATCAGTTTCTCCTCGGTCGCCTCGATGCCGGGCATCTCGCCGGTAATGCGCCCGCGCCGCATGGTGACGATCCTGTCCGACACCGCAAGCACTTCGGGCAGCTCGGACGAGATCATCATGATGGCGATGCCGCGTGCCGCGAGCTCTACCAGGATCTGGTGCACCTCCGCCTTGGCGCCGACATCGACACCACGCGTCGGTTCATCGACGATCAGCACCTTGGGATCGCGTGCCAGCCAGCGGGCAAGGATGACCTTCTGCTGGTTGCCACCGGACAGTCCCTCGATCGCCTGCTCGGGCGAGGCCATGCGGATCGACAGCGTCTTCCTGTAGTTCGCCAACGCCTCGCGCTCTCGCCGCTCGGCCATGAAGCCGACATTGGAGTAGCGGTCGAGCGCGGCGATCGAGAAATTGGTGAGGATGGCGAGTGCTGCGAAGATTGCCTGGTGCTTGCGGTCTTCCGGAACCAGCCCGATGCCGAGCTCGATGGCGTCGGCGGGTGAGGCGGGCGCGATCGGCTTGCCGTCGAGCATGATGGTGCCGGCTGCAATGCGGTCGGCGCCGAAGAGGGCGCGGGCGAGCTCGGTGCGGCCGGAGCCGACGAGCCCGGCGACGCCGAGGATTTCGCCCGCCTTGAGGTCGAGATCGACGCCTTCGAGCACGATGGCGTGCGGCGCCTGCGGATCGCGCACCGTGCGCAGGCCGCGCACCGAGAGCCGGACGTCGCCGGCGACATCGCGCTGCGTCGGCCTGGCATAGAGCTCGGAAGCGGCACGGCCGACCATCTTCTCGATGATCTTCGGCAACCTGATCGGCCCGCCTTCGCGGTCGAGATGGCCGGCCAGCCTGCCGTCGCGCAGCACCGTCATGCGGTCGCAGATCGCCGATGCCTCCTCTAGCCGGTGGGTGACGAACATGATGGCGACGCCATCCTTGCGCAGCCGGTCCATGATCGACATCAGCCTGTGCACTTCGGTTTCGGTCAGCGCCGAGGTCGGCTCGTCCATGATGATCAAGCGGCTCTTCAGCGATAGCGCGCGGGCGATCTCGACCAGCTGCTGCTCGGCCACCGACAATGCGGAAACCGGCGTCGCCGGGTCGAGGTCGAGACCGACGCGGGCGATGATCGCGCGCGAATCTTGCTCCATTCGCCGCCAACTCACCAGCCCGAACCGGCCGAGCGGCGCGCGGCCGATGAAAATATTCTCCGCCACGGTCAGCGTGGGGATCAGGCTCAGTTCCTGGTAGATGGTGACGATGCCGTGGCGCTTGGCATCCTGCGGATTGTGCGGATTGAATTCGACACCGTCGAAGACGATGCGACCACTGGACGGCGGCATCACGCCGGACAGGATCTTGAGCAGCGTCGATTTGCCGGCGCCGTTCTCGCCGAGCAGGCCGAGTATCTCGCCGGGGCGGACTTCGAGCGAAACGTCGTTCAGCGCGGTGACGCCGGCAAAGCGCTTGGTCACGCCCTCGACGGTGAGCAGGGCGGGAGAGGGCGCGATGGCGGCTGCCTTGGGCAAAGTTTGCTCCTCGATCATTCGGTTGTCACGCAAGGCTGGCGGGGCAGCGCCCCCCTCTGGCCTGCCGGCCATCTCCCCTCAAGTGGGGAGATTGGCAGCTTCATTGGCTTCGCCTCTTCTGCAAGATCGAAAACTAGCGAAAGCCGACGTGACATCCAATCTCCCCCCTTGAGGGGGAGATGGCCGGCAGGCCAGAGGGGGGCTGTCCCGTCGGCTTCGCCTACTTCGTCTCGCCCAGCCTCTCCGCCTTGTCGAGATTGTCCTTGCCGATGACGATCGGCGTCAAAAGCACCAGCTTTTCCTTTGGCTCGGTCTTGTCCCTGGCGTAAGCGACCGCGATCTGCACGGCGGTGCGCGATTGTTCGCCGGGGAATTGCTCGACCGTGCCGGCCAGTTTGCCGTCGCGCACGGCGACCAGCGCTTCGGGAAGCGCGTCGAAGCCATAGATTTTGACGTCGGTGAAGTTGCGCGCCGCGCAGGCTTCAACCGCGCCAAGCGCCATGTCGTCGTTGGCGCAGATGATCGCGTCGGGCTTGCCGTTGGCGGCAAGGCCGGCCTCGGTGACGGACAGCGCCTCGGCGCGGGCGAAGTTGGCGGTCTGCTCGAAGATGATCTGGTACTTGTCCTTCATGGGATCGAGGACGTTGTGCACACCCTTGTTACGGTCGATCGCCGGGCCGGCGCCGGGCTGACCCTGCAGATGGAAGATCTTGGCGCCGTTCGGGAACGCCGCCACCATGGCCTGTGCTTCGGCCTCGCCGCCCTTGACATTGTCGGCGCCGACATGGGCGAGGATGCCTTCGACGCCTTCGACGCGGCGGTCGATGGTGACGACGGGAACGCCGGCCTTGACCGCTTCCTCGATGGCTGGGGCCAGCGCGTTGACGTCGAGCGGCGAGATGACGATGGCGTTGACCTTCTGCACCAGTGCCGCTTCGATATCGGCGGTCTGCTTGGGCGCCGAATTCTGGCCGTCGCTCTCGACCAGGTTGACGCCTTGCGCCTGGGCCTCAGCTTTGATCTGGTTCAGCATGTGCACGAAGAATGGAAAGCCGAGGCTCGGCACCGAACCAAGGATGGTCAGCTTGTCCTGCGCAAAAGCCAGTCGCGGAGCGGCTAGCGCCAAGGCGCCCATCGCCGCCGACGACAGCAGGAATTCACGTCTGTTGATCAATTTAGTCTCCTCCCAGATGAGCGCATGACCCCGAAACCGGAATGGGTTTTCCGGAAGGTTCCTTGCGTCGATTCAAAAATGGAGTGTCCTTTGAGCGCCCAACTCGCTTTGAAGGGACGCACGGCGCTCCAGCCGGTCCACCGCGACGTTCTCCTCCGCTCGGTGCCTGCCGGCGGATGCTAGCCAAGGCCGGAGCTTTGCGCAAGAACGGGGGCAGGCAAGACCTACCGATCGATCATCACCATGGTGCGCTCGCCGTAGCGCGGCCCGGCGACCTTTCCCGGCGCCAGCGCGTCGTCGAGCACTTGCATCTCGGCTGGGTCGAGCCTGATCGAAGCCGCGGCGACGTTCTCCTCGAGGTATTTTCTGCGCTTGGTGCCGGGGATCGGGACGATGTCGATGCCGAAGTCGCTCCCCTTGTGGAGCAGCCAGGCCAGCGCGATCTGACCTGGCTTGACGGGCTTCGCCGCGGCGATGTCGAGTACCGTGGCCGCCGCCCGCATGTTGGCGTCATAGTTGGCGCCCTGGTAGCGCGGATCGCCGCGCCGGTAATCGCCCTCCGGATAGTCTTCGGCGCGCCTGACATCGCCGGTGAGAAAACCGCGGCCGAGCGGCGAGAACGGCACCAGGCCGATGCCGAGCTCTTTCAGCAGCGTAATGATTTCCGGCTCCAGATTGCGCTCCCACAGCGAATATTCGCTCTGCACGGCCGACACCGGATGCACGGCATGCGCCCGGCGGATATTGGCGGCGCCGGCTTCAGAGAGGCCGAAGAAGCGGACCTTGCCCTGAGCGATCAGCTCGCCGACAGCGCCCGCCACATCCTCGATCGGCACCGCCGGATCGACGCGGTGCTGATAGAGGAGGTCGACGTGGTCGGTGGCGAGCCTCCTCAGCGAACCTTCCAAAGCCTCGCGGATATGTTCGGGCCGGCTGTCGCGCTCGGTGCCGACTTGCTTGCCGTTTTCAATGCGGAAGCCGAATTTCGTCGCGATCGTCACCTCATCGCGCCGGCCCTTCAGCGCGCGGCCGAGCAGTTCCTCGTTGGTGAACGGCCCGTACACTTCCGCGGTGTCGAGGAAGGTGCAGCCGAGTTCGATGGCGCGGTGCAGCGTGGCGGTCGATTCCGCCTCGTCGGCCGGGCCGTAGGACTGGCTCATGCCCATGCAGCCGAGACCGATTGCCGAGACTTGCAGCCCCTGGCTGCCGAGTTTGCGCATCGTCACTGTCATGTGAAGCTCTCCGGATCAGCATCGCGTTCCAAGCCGCCAGGGCAATATAGCGCACCGGCTCGATTTCCACAGAGCGGGAGGCGCCACCGCGCGAGGGCTCAGTGCGGCCGCCAAATTGACAGCCGAGCCGCTCTCGGCCATCCTTAAGGCACGCCGCCTTGCGGCTTGTGCGTGAGTAACCAGCATGGCCAGTTCCGTCGCCAGTCAGAAATCCAAGCGCGCCGCGGTGCGGAACGCGCTCGACCGCCACAAGGTGTACATCACTGCGCAGCGTTTTTCGGCCGGCAGCTACAGCGCGCGCGTGCTGGTCGACGGCGAGGCCTATTGGGTCGACGAATTCCGGCTCAGCCAGCTGCAGCAGGGCCTGTCGCCGGCCGAACTCGAATTGACGCCGGCCACCGACGATTGAGCGGCGTGACCTGCCATCCTTCGTCATCCCAGGGCGGAGCAGGAGCTAAGCGACGTCGCGGAGACCCTGGGATCCATGCCGTGACATTGGAGCGCCGCTGCGATGGGATTTTGATGCCGCGCTCGTTGCTTTTGCCCACCACCCGCGCCTAGTCCATGCCAGCTCCTTCGAAGCTCAAGGCTTATCGCGCCAAGCGCGAGTTCACGAGGACGCCGGAACCAGCCGGCGGTCTGGTTGCCGGTGAGGGCAATCGTTTCGTTGTCCACAAGCATCACGCCACCGCCGACCACTACGATCTGCGCCTGCAGGTCGGCGACGTGCTGAAGAGCTGGGCGGTGCCGCGCGGCCCGTCGCTCAACCCCGCCGACAAACGGCTGGCGGTCGAGACCGAGGACCATCCGCTCGAGTATATCGACTTCGAAGGTGTCATTCCCGAGGGCGAATATGGCGGCGGGCCGATGATCGTCTGGGACACCGGCGTCTGGGCGCCGATGGACGATGTCGAGAAGAGCCTGCGCACCGGCTCCTTCAAGTTCCGCCTCGCCGGCGAAAAGCTGAATGGCGGCTGGATGCTGACGCGGCTGAAGCCCAAGCCCGGCGACGATGAGGGCAAGAAGAACTGGCTGCTGTTCAAGGAGCGCGATCTCGCCGCCGACGCCAAGCTCGACATACTGGAAGCCCGGCCGGAAAGCGTCAAATCCGGACGCCGCATCGAGGAGCTGGTGGCAACGCCGAAGCCTGCCGCCAAACCTGCCAGGCCGGTGGTGCTGAAACCCGGCGCTTTGCCGGGCGCCGTCAAGGCGCCGCCGCCTTCCCGGATCGAGCCGCAGCTGACCACGCAGGTTCCGAAGCCGCCGGGCGGCGATGACCCAGCGGCCCGAACGCGCGAAGCCTGGCTGCACGAGATCAAGTTCGACGGCTACCGCACCATGGCGCATGTTTCCGATGGGAAGGTCAGGCTGATCACCCGCGCCGGCCTCGACTGGACGAAGCGCTATGGCGACCTTCCGCTTGCCTTCGCCAGGCTGCCGTGCCGCGAGGCGATCATCGACGGCGAGGTCGTCGCGCTCGACGCCAAGGGCATCAGCCGCTTTGCCCTTTTGCAGGATGCGCTGGCCGAAGGCGCCGGCAACAAGCTCCACTTCTATGCCTTCGACCTTCTCTATCTCGACGGCTGGGACCTGAGGCAAGTGCCGCTCCGCCGGCGCAAGACGCTGCTTTCGCAGCTGCTGTCCGGTCTCGGCGCCAACTCCGCCATCCAGTACAGCGATCACGCCGAGGGCGACGGCCAGGCGCTTTATGACCAGGCATCGGAAATGGGGCTGGAGGGCGTCGTCTCGAAACGTGCTACGGCGGTCTACCAGAGCGGCCGCACCAAGACCTGGACCAAGACCAAGGCGCTTCAGACCGGCGATTTCGTTATCGCCGGCTACACAGTCTCCGATGCGGCCGAGGGGCTGGCCGCACTCGGCCTCGGCGAATTCGAGGATGGCGAATTGCACTATCGCGGCAAGGTCGGCACCGGCTTCGACGCCGCCACCGCCGGCGAGTTGCTGGCGCGGCTGGAGCCGTTGCGCGCCGGGGCATCCGCGCCCGAAGGGGTTCCCCGCGAAATCATGCGCGAGATGAACTGGGTGCGGCCGCTGCTTTCGGCGCATATCCACTACGCCAACCGGACCACCGACAATGCGCTGCGCCATGCCGTGTTCCGCGGCCTGCGCGACGTCGGCCTGTCGACGCCGGTTTCGGCCAAGCGCAAGCGGCTGATCGCCGAGGCCGACCTCGCCACCATCTGGGTGACCAACCCGACGCGACGGCTGTTCGGCAAGACCGGCCCGACCAAGCTCGACATTGCCGTCTATTACGCGCTGGTCGGCGATTTCATGCTGCCGCACATTCTCGGCCGGCCGGTGTCGCTGGTGCGCTGCCCGACCGGCAGGCCGCAGGACTGTTTCTTCCAGCGCCACGCCTTCACCGGCATGCCGTCCTCTGTGGCGACTTTCGAAGCGACCAATTCGGAGGGCGAGACCAAATCCTATCTCTCGGTGGAAGACGCCAAGGGCTATCTGGCGCTGGCGCAGTTCGGTGTCGTCGAGTTCCACACCTGGGGCACCCATCGCACGCGGCTCGACAAGCCGGACCTGATCGTTTTCGACCTCGACCCGGGCGAGGGGATCGCCTGGCGCGAGGTGGTTGAGGCGGCGGTGCACATTAAGGGCGAGCTGGAAGCGCTAGGGCTGGTGCCGTTCGCCAAGACGTCCGGCGGCCACGGCATCCACATATCAGTGCCGGTGACGCAAAAGCAGAACTGGAAGAAATTGCACCAGGCGACCAGCGCCATCTCGACGCATCTTGCCGCCACCGCGCCCGACACTTTCACCACCACCATGGGCAAGGATAACCGCAAGCGGCGTATCTTCATCGATTATCACCGCAATGCGCGCGGCCACACTTCTGCGGCTCCCTATTCGCTGCGCGCCCGCACCAATTTGCCGGCCTCGACGCCGGTGAGCTGGAGCGATCTGGAATCCATCGACGCTCCGCAGGATCTGAATTATTCGTCGCTGCCGGGCCTGCTGGCGACGTCAGGCGATCCCTGGGCCGACATGGAAGATTTCGCCAGGGATTTGCCGCCGGTTGGACCTGAGGCTGGCTGACTGTTGATTCATGTTTCGGGAAACAGCCTCGGGAACAGCGTGTCCAAGGCCTTGGCGGGAAAGCGCAGGGATACCGGCCCTTTGGGCGTCTCGGATTCTAGCAGCCCAAGCGAAATGACATCATTGAAAACCCGCCGCGCGGTCCGCTCGGGCAGTCCGGTAATGCGCGAGATTTCGCCTCGCTCGAATTCGCCGCGTATCAGCGCCTCTTCCAGCAGACGGCTGGCTTCCGGCTTCAACTCGCTGCTTGTAGCGTAGGCGCGAAGACGCTTTGCCAGCGTGGCGAGATCAAAAAGGCCGGACATGAAGGTCACTTGGTCAACACAGACGCGCAGGAACCACAGGGTGAAATCCGCTAGCGCGCGCTGTGAGAGATTGCCTCTGCCGTCGAGATCGCCCTGGCGCGGCATGTCGGCATGATCCATCATGGTCTTGTAGTCTTTGCGACTCTTCAGCCCTCGCGCCAGTCCACGTGAAATCGACCACAATCCATGAGCGGCGATACCTGCCTCATGTGCCATCGCATGGCTCATCAAGCGGCTGACGCGCCCGTTGCCGTCGGGAAATGGATGGATGAAATTGAAGCGATGATGCGCAGCAGGAATGGCGAGTATCCGGCCTGCCTTGCCGAGCTTTGCGAAGCCGTAGCGCGTTTCGAAATAGCACATGAAATCGTCGACGCGGACGCTGGATGGCGGTTGATGCCTGCCGACCGCAACATCGTGCTCAAGTTTCGATCGCCATTCCCCGGGCACCATGAGAAATTCGCGCCCTGCACCCTTGACACGCAGCATGAGTTCCTCGGCATCCCGATAGAATTCCTGATGCAGCCACAGGATGAAGGCGCGGGAAGCCGGATCAGGTAATCGGCCCCGCGCAGCCATCCGGTCGATCTCGGCCTGGAGCCTGACGTGAGTGGCGGCTTCAAGTTGCAGGTTCCGCCGTTCCTCATCCTTGTCGAAATTTCCTGCCAGCGCGCGCTCGATGTCGCGCGGACGCGTGTCATGGCCCTCTATGAGGTTGCTGTAATAGGTATTCATGATGCGCACGAGATCGGCGAGGTTGGCAGCTGTACGGGGATGAAGGCTGCCGCCCAACGTAGCGGACGCCGCCGACAATTCCGCCAGGGCATCCGAGATTTCCTCGGATACTTCCTCCAGACGGGCCGGTTCGATCCGCTGTACGCTTTCTTCCATGGTACGGCTGCCTCCAATTTTTGGCCGATCTTCAGAATTAATAAGTACATAATCATAAATAGTTTTTTTCTAGATTAATAGAAAAATTGGCCGATCATTTGGCCGATTGTCTGCCAGCCGGCCGGCGATCGGTCATGGCCGATCGCAAACGGCGTTATCAGATTGAAACTCCAGCATCAAAGCGGGTCGAGGCACAGGTTTGGCCGATCTTTTGGCCGCTGCACAGAGCCGTCCGGTAGAATGGTGACGGCGGTGCGCCGGTCCGATCTGCAATCCATCGACGCTCCGGAAAATTTGAATTATTCTTCGCCACGGATCCCTTGCCTGCAGGCGGCTCTCAGCGGAGGAAGATTTCGCTAGGGATTTGCCGGTATTGTAAGGGGCAATGTAGGATTTCGGCAGCCCCGTTCGTCCTCCGGACGAATGAACGCTGCGAACAGTTCGACAGCACAAGGCCGCGTAGGAGTATTTCATGGCGCCCAGGGCAAGTTGGAAAGGTTACCTCAAGCTCAGTCTGGTCAGCTGTCCGGTCCGGCTCTATCCGGCGACCAGCGCCAGCGAGCGCATCAGCTTCAACCAGCTGCACAACAAGACGCACAACCGCATCAACATGAAGCCGGTCGACCCCGAACTCGGGCTGGTCGAGCGTTCGGACCTGGTCAAGGGCTACGAATACGAGGACAAGCAGTACATCATCATCGAGGACTCCGATCTCGATGCGGTACGCATCGAATCCAATCATACGATGAACATAGAGGCCTTTGTCGACGAGCATTCGGTCGACGTCATCTATCAGGACGCGCCCTATTACCTGGCGCCGGACGGCGCAATGGCCGAGGAGACCTTCGCCGTGCTGCGCGAAGCGATGCGCAAATCCGGCAAGCTGGCGATCGCCCGCCTGGTGCTGTCCAGCCGCGAGCGCGTGGTGACGATCGGCGCGCGCGAGAACGGCATGTTCGTCTGCACCTTGAGGAATCCGAACGAAGTGCGTGGCACGGCTGAGTATTTCGGCAATATCCCGGCCGGAACCCCCGATCCCGAAATGCTGCAATTGGCCGAGGCGCTGATCAAGCAGAAGGAAACCACCTTCGATCCGAAGAATTACGAGGACCGCTACGAGATCGCGCTGATGGCGATGATCCGCGAGAAGCTGAAGGGCCATAAGCCGATCATCGCGGCGGCGCCTGAGCGCGGCAATGTCATCAATCTCATGGATGCGCTGAAGGCGAGCCTGTCGCAATCGGCCAAGCCGCCGGCCAAGTCCAAGAGCAAGGCCGATGAAACGGCCAAGCCCGCGGCGAAATCCGCCAAGGCCGGCGCCGCCGCGGCCAAGGAAAACCCGCTCAAGGCGAACCTTCTCAAAGCCGTCGGCAAGAGCAAGGCGTGACGGCTCTCGCCGGCACGGTCTTCGGCATCGTCGGCGCGCTGGCCGCCTTTCCGCTCAGGTTGGCGGCGCGCGAGGTCGAGCGCCAG
Organism: Mesorhizobium sp. M0816; assembly: GCF_040320005.1. Taxonomy (NCBI): domain Bacteria; kingdom Pseudomonadati; phylum Pseudomonadota; class Alphaproteobacteria; order Hyphomicrobiales; family Phyllobacteriaceae; genus Mesorhizobium; species Mesorhizobium sp. M0816. The sequence continues at coordinate 299,729 of NZ_JAMYOT010000007.1, forward strand.
CACGGCGAGTTGCGGCGCGGCGTCACTCGGCGCACCACACATGTCGTGTTGGGCCGCATGTTGCTCGCCAGGGCCGATGATGCCGAGATTGAGCGCCGCGTCGTCACCGAGCGCGCGGCCGGGCGCAAGCTGGTCAGCGAGAACGGCTTCCTGCGCCTGCTCGGCCTGATGAAAGCGCCGGAGGCTTCGGCGCTGTCGCGGCAGTCGCTGATCGACCAGTCGCGGCTGACCGGCGAGGATCTCGACCTTTTGTCGCTGTTCGATGCCTTCGAGCATGATTGCGAACCGTATTCCTTTCGCGACCTGATCCTCGCCCGCAAATATGCCGGGCTGGTTGCCGGCGGCGCCTCATGGGGGGCGATTGCGCGCTCGGTGCACCGGTCGGGCCCGGTCGCCTCGCTCACCGCCAAGTCGCTCGCCGTCGGCTCACAGCATGGGCGGGCCGATGCGATCTATCTCGAGGGCGGCCAGAGCGAACTCGACGGCCAGCTGCTGTTCGATCTGGGAACGCAGGATGACGACACGCTGGAAGAGCTGTTCGCCGATGCCGAGGCGGCGGAAGGGGCTGAAGACCACGAGCAGGCGGCGGCGCTCTACCGGCGCTGCCTGGCCATCGACCCAAGCGATGCCATCGCCGCTTTCAACCGCGCCAACTGCCTGCGCGCCGCCGGCCACGCGGCCGAGGCGGCGCACGACTATGCCCGCGCGATAAAGCTCGATCCCGGCTTCGTCGAGGCCTGGTTCAATCTCGCCGGGCTGATGAGCGAAGAGGGGCGGGTGGCGTCGGCGCGACGGCATTTGCTCAAGGCGATCGCACTCGATCCCAATTATGCCGACGCGGTATTCAACCTTGCGAGGCTGGAGTTCGACGCCGGCAATCTCGCCGAGGCGCGGCGTCGCTGGGTGCGCTACCTCGAACTCGATCCCAACTCCGAATGGGCGCGCACGGCCGCCAAGGGGATACAGTTCGTGGATTTGCAGCTGGCGCGGATGTCGGCGGGGTGAGGTAGTAGCGCCTCCTTCTCCCCTTGTTGTGGGAGAAGGTGGATCGGCGCGCAGCGCCGAGACGGTTGAGGGGTGTTGGAAGAAATGAGGCGTCGGCGTTCCCTGGAACACCCCTCATCCGACCGAGCTTCGCTCGGCCACCTTCTCCCACAAGGGGAGAAGGGGTCACCAGCGTTGGAGTCCCCATGACAACCTTCCTCTTCGACGGCCCCGACACCGCCCCAATCACCATCTTGCTCGCCCATGGCGCAGGCGCTCCTATGGACTCCCCCTCGCTGACAGCCACGGCAAAAGCGCTGGCCGAGGCCGGCTTCCGCGTTGCGCGCTTTGAATTCCACTACATGGCGGCTCGCCGCTACGGCCACCGCAAGCCGCCGCCGCGCGCCGAGACGGTTAACCCGCAATACGTCAAGGCGATCGCCGACCTCCGGGCGAAGGGCGTGAAGGGTCCGCTGATCATCGGTGGCAAGTCGATGGGCGGACGCGTCGCTTCGATGATCGCCGACGAGATGTTTTCAAAGGGCGAGATCTCGGGCCTGCTTTGCCTTGGCTATCCCTTCCATCCGCCGGGCAAACCGACGCAGCTTCGGACAAAGCACCTCGCCGATCTCAAGATGCCGACAGTGATCTTCCAAGGCACGCGCGACGAGTTCGGGACCAAAGACGAGGTCGCGACCTATGCTCTGTCCGACGCAATCGAGATTTTCTGGCTGGAAGACGGCGACCATGATCTGAAGCCGCGCAAAAACATCTCCGGCTTCTCCACCGCCGATCATCTGAAGACGCTCGCTGATGCGGTGAAGGCGTGGACCGAACGCATCGTGCGCTGAAGCAGGCCGATGAAGATCGCCACCTTCAACGTCAACAACATCAACAGCCGGCTGCCGAACCTGCTCGCATGGCTGGCCGCCGCCAAACCCGACATCGCCTGCCTGCAGGAGCTCAAGACCAGGCAGACGCAGTTTCCGCGCACTGCGCTGGCGGCCGCCGGCTACGGCGCGGTTTGGGTCGGGCAGCCGACCTGGAACGGCGTCGCCATACTCGCGCGTGGCTCAGAACCCGTTCTGACCCGCGAGGCGCTGCCCGGCGACGACAGCGACCAGCAGGCGCGCTACATCGAGGCAGCGGTCAACGGCATCGTCGTCGCCTGCCTCTACGCGCCGAACGGCAATCCGCAGCCCGGCCCGAAATTCCAGTACAAGCTGGCCTGGCACGAAAGGCTGGAGGCGCATGCGGCGCAGTTGCTCGACACCGGCCTGCCGGTGGTACTGGCCGGCGACTACAACATCGTGCCCGAGCCGCGCGACATCTACCCGACCCGCTCCTATGACGACAACGCGCTGGTCCAGCCGGAAAGCCGCGCATCGTTCCAGCGGCTGCTCGACCAGGGCTGGCTTGACGCGCTGCGCAAGAAGCACCCGAACGAGACGCTCTACACATTCTGGGACTACCGCCGCAACCGCTGGCCGCGCGATGCCGGCCTGCGGCTCGATCATATCTTGCTCAGCAAGAAGCTGTCGCGCCGGCTGGTAGCGGCGGGCATCGACCGCGACGTGCGCGGCGAGACCGGCGCCAGCGACCACGCGCCGGTCTGGGTGGAATTGAAGTGAGGGGGACATTGGCCGTCATTGGCGCTTTCGTCAGGTTGGTCGCGCTGCTTCGCGGGCGAACGCCTCGGCTTGCCGGCAACCCTCGACGATCTCGAAGGCCATCTGATGGTCGGCTTCCGCTCGTCGCGGACCGGCGAGGTCATGCCGCTCGAATTCACCGTCGGCGGCGCGTTGAGTTATGTCAGCCTGCCCAACCGGGTGACGGTCAACGGCTCCGACACGATGGCGGAGCTGGCGCGTCTCGGCTTCGGCCTGGTGCAGGCGCCGCACTACCGCTTCGCCGGTGATTTCGCACGCGGCACGCTTGTCGAAGTGCTGCCGGATTACCCGCCGTCGCCGACACCGCTGTCGGCGCTCTATCCGCAGAACCGCCAGCTGGCGCCACGGGTACGCGTGTTCATCGACTGCGTGACCGGGATTTTTGGCGAGGATGGGACATCGGGCCAGGTGTGATCGTCCGGGCCGCCGGCTACTTTGCGAAGGGCGATCGGACGAGATAAACATCGCGCTTGGGTTTAGTGACAAGCGCACCGCCGGCACCTATGCCGTGATGGGCGGGATTGGGTGAGGACAAAAGCTGCGCTCTCCCCGCGTTCATCATCCTCGGGCCGGCAAACTGTAGGAGTTCACCGACATCGTTGCGCTGATCGAAGCGAGGGAAACCGAAAAGCCGATGGTCGCGGAAGGTACAAAAACGGACCGCCTCACCTTCACGATGGAAAATTCGGACAGTTAGCCGACAACTCGGCCCATGCTCGATCCAATTCGAGTTTCGATTGGGTCTTTTCAATGCTTTTCGCGGTAGCGTTGTCGATGAAGTTGCTTTCGACCCGCATGACTCGAAAATTTCCACCTGACGGCCGCTGATAGAGAACAATATAGCCGCAGTAACGATCGATGTTTTCAAATTTCGCCGCTATGTCGACTGCGGCATAAACGCCAGGAAAGGCAGCGTTCGCCGGGTCCTTCAACCACGTGAATTTGAGTAGCCGGCGCTCGCGCACAGCGCCGGCCTGAGAATGAAAATGTTTACTTTGCTCCACGAAGGCGTTCGATGGGATCGAAGCTTTGGCGGTATCAGTTTTCATTTCGTATGCCCGCCCATATTCTTGGTTATCGAGCGAAAGGAAATAGTGACCAACCGTTTCCGTTGCATCTCGAACCGCGTCCTCCGAGGGCGTCCACTCTTGCGATTGTGCGGGTAGGATCGCGACCAACACCGAAGTCACGATCGCAAGGAAAGCTACGGCTGCATGTGTCATGGTAATTTCTTCGCAGGAGCTTGCCACGAATGCAATCCGGTCACGGCCGATAGCCAGAATTTCGAACTGACCCACATCCCAATGGCGCGCTATGTTAGCGCTGCTGCAAGCGGATTGTCACATATCTCGAACTCCAGCCACTTGCGGTTGCCCGTGCGCGCCATCGCGGCCCTGATCCTTGATCAGCTCCGCCCTCGTGCTATAAAAAACCATGTCAGGGACCAGCCCCGCGGCCGCTGCGCCGCTCATCGTGATTGACCTTCAGACCGGCATGTTCGACGGTGTCGCCGAACCGCCGATCCATGATGCCGACGGCATGGTTGCCCGCACCCGCGCGCTGATCGAATGGGCACGGCGCAGCGGGCGCAAGATCGCCTTCATCAGGCATGACGGCCCGCAGGGCGATCCTCTGGCGCCGGGTGGGCCCGGCTGGTCGGTGTGGCCGGCGCTCGGCCAGGCCGAGGACGAGCCGACTTTCGCCAAGCGTGTCGGCGATGCGTTCAGCAATGCCGCCCTTGCAGAATGGGTGGCCGGGCAGGGCGCCGGCGAGGTCGTTCTGATCGGCGCGCAGACCGATTTCTGCGTGGCGGCCACGGTGAAGGGCGCCTTTGCAGCGGGCCTGGGCGTCACCGTGGTTTCCGACGCCCACAGCACGCTCGACGCCGCCAGCGAGACCGCCGCGGAGATCATCGCCCGACACAATGCGGCATTTGCCGCCGCCGGGGTCAAACTGGCGACGACAAAAGCCCTGACCGATAGCTGATCCGCCGGCTCATCCCTACGCCGTCAAAGCCTGATCCAGCCGGGAAGCAACTGGCGGGTTCAGACAATTTGGCGCGGGGCGCCTCACTACTGCGGGCTTCCGCCGGCGCGGCCTATCGCGTATTGGCGCGGGAACGCTCCTTTGGCCTTTCCCGGAAAACCATGATTCGTCTCGAAAGCATCAGCAAGCAGAACGGCCGTCAGATTGTCTTCATCGAAGCCTCCGCCGCCTTGCAGAAGGGCGAGAAGGTCGGGCTGGTCGGCCCCAACGGCGCCGGCAAGACGACGCTGTTTCGCATGATCAACGGCGAGGAGCAGCCCGACGAGGGCCAGGTCTCCGTCGATCGCGGCGTCACCATCGGCTATTTCAGCCAGGATGTCGGCGACATGGAGGGCCGCAGTGCGGTGGCCGAAGTGATGGACGGCGCCGGGCCGGTCAGCGAAGTGGCGGCCGAGATGCGCGAGCTCGAGCACGCCATGGGCGACCCTGACCAAGCCGACCAGATGGACGAGATCATCGCCCGCTACGGCGAGGCGCAGCACCGCTTCGAGGAGCTCGACGGCTACGCGCTGGACGGGCGCGCCCGCGAGGTGCTGGACGGCCTTGGCTTCAGCCAGGAGATGATGGACGGCGACGTCGGCAAGCTGTCCGGCGGCTGGAAAATGCGCGTGGCACTGGCCAGGATCCTTCTGATGCGGCCCGATGCCATGCTGCTCGACGAGCCGAGCAACCATCTCGACCTCGAAAGCCTGATCTGGCTGGAGCAGTTCCTGAAGAACTATGACGGCGCGCTGCTGATGACTTCGCATGACCGCGAGTTCATGAACCGCATTGTCAACAAGGTGGTCGAGATCGACGGCGGTTCGCTGACCGCCTACTCCGGCAACTACGAATTCTACCAGCAGCAGCGGGCGATTGCCGACCGGCAGCAGCAGGCGCAGTTCGAGCGCCAGCAGGCGATGCTGGCCAAGGAGATCGCCTTCATCGAGCGCTTCAAGGCACGTGCCTCGCATGCCGCCCAGGTGCAGAGCCGGGTGAAGAAGCTGGACAAGATCGACCGGGTCGAGCCGCCCAAGCGCCGCCAGAAGGTATCGTTCGACTTCCAGCCGGCGCCGCGCTGCGGCGAGGACGTGGTGACGCTGAAGAACGTGCACAAGGGCTATGGCAGCCGCTCGATCTACGAGGGATTGGATTTTCAGGTGCGCCGCCGCGAGCGCTGGTGCATCATGGGCGTCAATGGTGTGGGCAAGTCGACGCTGCTGAAGCTGGTCGCTGGCGCTTCCGAGCCGGACAATGGCACGGTGGCGCGCGGGCCCAGCGTCAAGATGGGCTATTTCGCCCAGCACGCCATGGAAGTGCTGGAGGGCGAGCGCACCGTGTTCCAGACGCTGGAAGACGCATTTCCGCAGGCCGGCCAGGCGCCGCTCAGGGCGCTGGCCGGCTGCTTCGGCTTTTCCGGCGACGAGATCGACAAGAAATGCCGCGTGCTGTCGGGCGGCGAGAAGGCGCGGCTGGTGATGGCGCTGATGCTGTTCGATCCGCCCAATTTGCTGGTGCTGGACGAGCCGACCAACCACCTCGACATCGCCACCAAGGAGATGCTGATCACGGCACTGTCGCAGTACGAGGGAACCATGCTGTTCGTCTCGCACGACCGCCATTTCCTGGCGGCGCTGTCGAACCGGGTGCTGGAACTGACGCCCGAGGGGATCCACACCTATGGCGGCGGCTATACCGAATATGTCGAGCGCACCGGGCAGGAGGCGCCGGGGTTGCGGAGCTGAGGCCGGCTCTGCCGCTCACGGTCACGTAGACGCTCGATTCCGGAAGCCAAGCACGAGGTGCTCAGCCATGTATCGCAATTTCGCGCAGCGGATCGCCGCCGTCGATGAACAGCCGGCCTTGCGCGGTCAACGCCGCCTTGAGCCGTCGCAGGGCAATTTTTCCTGCTTCGGGATGACGCCCGTCCAGCGCGCCGACGCGCACCGCAACGGCAATGTCGAAGTGCTTCTCATCGGCTTCCAACTCGAAATCCTCGATGGCGACCTGGCGAAGGCTCAGCCGGCCTGCCGCAATCTCGGCGCGCGAGGCGGCCCCGGCCTGCGCGATGGCCTTGGCCGAGCGGTCGATCGCCAGCACGTGCCCACCGCCGATCCGGCGCGCGATCTCGCGCGCTGCAGCACCCGGTCCGCAGCCGATCTCCAGCACTCGCATGCCCTGCCGCAAGGGCAGCGCATTGACGATCTCCAAAAGCCTTGGCGACAAGTCGTTCGCCATACGCTCTTCTCCAGCTTTTTCGCAATCCGAGATTAGCGACCGCGGCCGGCGACGGGAAGGCCGACAGACGCGGGCATCGCCGATGTGTTCAGCTGGTATGTTCAGTTGGGTGCTGCTTGAGCAGGGGCATGATCGACATCGAAGAGGTCGATCCGGTCTCGACCGCGGGCGACCGGGCGGGCCCGAGCGGCCCGGCGTCGTTGACCTGAGGGGTAGGGAGGGAACTGGCGCCGAGCCTAACCGGTTGGGGGGTAGATCACCGGCCGTTTATGTGTATACGCTCAAGCTAATATAAGAGCAAGCTAATGTTTTGCGTCAGCGATGTTGGACGATTGTTCTGATCAATGGCCGGTTGTGGCTTCCTGCCGCGCCCTCCAACCCGGCCAAACACCGCTTATTGCCTTCAAGTCCTGGCTCCAATGCTGTACCCCGGCCCGAAATTCAAGGAGCCTGCGATGACCTCACATCCCGACATCCCCGACGCCAGCATGGCGCTCGATGCGGCCGGCGTGGCAGCCGATGACCGGCGCGCTCGCGAGGCGGATGCCGCATGGCGGGACGATGTTCGCGAGGGCGTGCGGCATGTAGGCGATCTGGATTCGCTGCCGCTGTCGCCAGCCGAGCGGGCGGCGGCCGAAGCCGCGGCCACGCGCCACAAGGTTCGCATTCCCAAGGCCTATCTAGACCTGATCGACTGGAACGACCCCGCCGATCCGATACGGCTTCAGGTCATCCCGTCGCCCGACGAACTGGCAGAGCAGGAGGGCGAACTCGACGATCCGATCGCCGACCACGCCTTCAGTCCCGTGCCTAGATTGACGCATCGACATGCCGACCGGGTTCTGTTGTTCCCGACCTATCAATGCGCGGTCTATTGCCGGTTCTGCTTTCGCAAGGAGCAGCTGACGTCGATCGGCCGCGGTTATACGCGCGAAGCTCTCGACGAAGCCTTCGCCTATATCGCGGTCCATCCGGAAATCCGCGAGGTGATCCTGACCGGCGGCGACCCGCTATCGCTGCCGGATAGGGCGCTGGCGGAAACCCGCGCCCGTGTCGAGGCGATCCAGCATGTGCGGCTGTTGCGCATCCACACTCGCGTACCCGTCGCGCTGCCGTCGCGCGTCACCGGCGGGTTGATTCAAGCCTTGCAGGGCCGGCTGATGGTCACTGTCGTCACCCATTTCAACCATCCACGCGAAATCACGGAGGCGACCGAGCGGGCCTGCCGCACGTTGCGGCAGGGCGGCTTCGTGCTGCTGAACCAGAGCGTTCTGCTGAAAGGCGTGAACGATACGGTCGAGGTGCTGGAAGAGCTGTGCCGCGAGCTGATGTATCGCCTTGGCGTCAAACCCTATTATCTGCACCACGGCGATCTCGTGCGCGGCATGGCGCACCGGCGCACCACGATCGCCGAGGGCCAGGCGCTGGTCAGCGCCTTGCGTGCGCGCCTGTCGGGCATCTGCAATCCCGTCTACGTGCTGGACCTGCCGGACGGCGGAGGGAAAGTCCCGCTCGGCCCGTCCCATCTTGAGGCACGGGAAGGGGAGACGTGGCGAATACGTGGGCTTGATGGGGCGGTGAGGGGTTATGGAGAGCTGGTTGGGGAGGGAGGGACGCGCAGCCGCCGTCCAAGCCAGCCCACCTTGGTGACCTGACATGCAGCCCTTGATCACGGAAGCATGCGTTAACTGCTGTTCTATTTGGTGCTTGCGCAATTGCTGAAATAGTGAAAACGTTGGTCCGGGGTAATGGGTTAGGGGAGTTCGTCCCGGCTATAGCGAGTTTCGGGGCGGCGCAGAAAAGTCATGAACTTTCCACAGTTCCTGGTGGGGCTGACCACCACATCGTCCATCGTGGCGATCTCGACTTACCTTGCGACGGGTTCAATCTGGAAGACGCTGGCCTGGACGATCTTGACCTTGATCGTCATGCAGGTTGGATATTTCCTATTCGTCGTCCGGTTGATCTACGGATCCGGGGCGAAAAGCGCGGAGGCAAAGCCGCGGCGTCTGAGGGCTGTGCCGCCGAACCGTCGAGGTCGCGTTCAGCTTATGTAGTAATGTCCCATATAGATATCATGGTCTAGACAGGACATGTTCGGTTCTGGGAATGTGCATTGGACGTTCCGCTAGTTTAGTCAACTAATATATATCGCCCAACTCATATCGTCGTTTTTGGGCTAGTGGGAAAACCTGCCTGCTGTTTGTACGACAGTGCCTAAGGCCACATTTTACAACCGGCTGGCAAGCTCCCTTTTGTTGATGCCAGCTTAAATCCGGCTGGTGTTTTCGATGGGCCGTTGAGGCTATAAAGCCGTTCAACCGGGCGGCATCGAGATGCATTTCGGCCGGTCGAGAGGGTTGTGGTGATCGACGGAACGCCGAATGTGATCTTGCTGATCGGTAGCGCCCCCGATGTCGTGCGCTGCGCCGCCTGACCCAAGCAGGCCTTCGGCAAGATCGTCGCCATCAACAACGCCTGGCGCGTGCGCCCCGACTGGGATTTCCTCGTCCATGCCGGCGATTTCCCGGCGGAGCGGATGCCGCAAGGCGGTCCCCTGCAGCAGGCGCAGATCTTCAGCGCCTCGCATTACGTGCCGGCGCAAAACAGCTTTGGCGGCTTCGTCTATGCCGGCGGCACCATGTCGATGACGGCGGCCTACTGGACGATCCACAGTCAGAAGCCGGACGTGCTGGCATTCCTTGGCTGCGACATGATCTACGACCAGCCCGGCAACACGCATTTTTACGGCGTCGGCCGCGCCGATCCGCTGCGCAACGACGTCACCCTGCGCAACCTCGAGGCGAAGTCGGCCCGCCTGCTCATCCATGCGCTTCGGCGCGGCTGCCTGTGCGTCAACCTATCCGACCTGCCGCGCAGCCGGCTGGTCTTCCCGCGGCTGACGCTCGATGAACTCGGCGCGCTTTCTCCCTCGCGAATATCGGAAATGAAGGCGCAGATGCTTGCCGGCCTGCGGCTCGATCAGGCGGAGGAGGCCGACAGGATCGAGAAGGAACTCGGCTATCTCTTCGAGGACGGCATGTACTGGAAGCACCTCGACAAACTCGACGAGAAATTCCTGGCCAACATCGACCGGCTGTGGATGGCGGCGGTGAAGGCGAGCTTGAGCAGTCGGCCGAAGCTGCCGATCTCCCCTACAAGGCGGGAGATCGGCGCGTCATCCGCTTAGCTTTTGGCCGCCGCGAGCTTGTCTTGCGTCTTGGTCTCGAAATCGCTGGCGTCATGGCGCTCGTGCAGCTGCCTCGAAGGCTCGCCGAAGGTGCGGTTGACCATGCGGCCGCGCTTGACCGCCGGCCGCGCGTCGATGGCGTCGGCCCAGCGCTGCACGTTCTTGTACTGCTCCACCTGCAGGAACTCGCCGGAATCGTCATACATACGGCCCTTGGCCAGCCCGCCATACCAGGGCCACACCGCAATGTCGGCAATCGTATAGTCGCTGCCGCCTAAATACTCGCTTTCGGCGAGGCGTCGGTCGAGCACATCCATCTGCCGCTTGGTTTCCATGGCGAAGCGGTCGATGGCATATTCGATCTTCGTCGGCGCATAGGCGTAGAAATGGCCGAATCCGCCACCGAGATAGGGCGCCGAGCCCATCTGCCAGAACAGCCATGACAGGGTCTCGGCGCGAGCCGGCTGCTCCGTCGGCAGGAATTCGCCGAATTTTTCGGCGAGGTAGAGCAGGATCGAGCCGGATTCGAAGATGCGGACCGGCTTTTTCCCACTGCGATCCATCATGGCCGGGATCTTCGAGTTGGGGTTGACCTCGACGAAGCCGCTGCCGAACTGGTCGCCGTCGTTGATCCTGATAAGCCAGGCGTCGTATTCGGCGCCGCTGTGGCCGAGCGCCAGAAGTTCCTCCAGCATGATCGTCACCTTGACGCCGTTCGGTGTCGCCAGCGAATAAAGCTGCAGCGGATGCTTGCCGACCGGCAGTTTCTTGTCATGCGTCGGGCCGGCGGTCGGCCGGTTGATGCTGGCGAAAGCGCCGCCATTTGCCTTGTTCCAGGTCCAGACTTTTGGCGGCGTGTATTGGTCCGTTGCGTAGTCGTTCATTTGGGAGGCCTTTGGAAGGGTTGGGTTGGGAGGATATCAGATGTCAACGTGGGTGATGGCGGAGGAACTTTGCATAGGGCAGCTTGGGATAGCCGTAGGTACAGATAGGGCTGCCGGCGCTGATGCAAAACCCCGGCGCGAACGGCGCGGCGCCGGTCCACGCCAAAGCCGGCGCCACCTCTTGCGCCTGATCACCTGCGCCATACCTATAGCCCATATCAGCCTGCGAACATTGCCAGGAACCAAAGCATGAATATCGAACCCCTTTTGCGATCCATCGTGGCCGTCCGCGCCACCGTGCCAGAGGACGCCTTCACGGCAAATACACTTGGCACCCGCCGCGAGGGCAGTGGCGTGGTCATCCGCGGCGACGGGCTGGTACTCACCATCGGCTATCTCATCACTGAGGCCGAGGAGGTCTGGCTGGCCGACCAGGACGGGCGCGTGGTTCCCGCCCATGCGCTCGCCTACGACCAGGAGTCGGGCTTCGGCCTGGTGCAGGCGCTGGCGCCGCTCGGGCTGCCCGCCATTGCGCTCGGCGATGCCTCCAGGGCCAAGATCGGCGATCCCGTCGTGCTCGCCGACGGCGTCGGCCGCTCCGTGCGGGCGCGGATCGTCACCAAGCAGGAATTCGCCGGCTATTGGGAATATCTGCTCGACGAGGCGATCTTCACGGCGCCGGCTCACCCCTCATGGGGCGGCGCCGGCCTCATCGGCGCGGATGGCAGGCTGCTCGGCATCGGTTCGCTGCGCCTGCAGATGAGCCGCAACGGCGAGGTCGCCGACATCAACATGGTGGTGCCGATCGATCTTCTGCCGCCCATCCTCGACGATCTGCTGACGCGCGGGCAGGTCGCCAGGCCGCCGCGGCCGTGGCTCGGCGCCTTCTCGGCCGAGAGCGACGGCAAGGTCGTGGTGATGAGCGTCGCCGAGGGCGGTCCGGCCGCCCAGGCGGGCCTTCGCCAAGGCGATGTCATCTCGGATGTCCGCGACACGGCGGTCGATGGGCTTGCCGATTTTTATCGCAAGCTTTGGAAGAGCGGCCCGGCCGGTGCCGAGATCCCGCTCCGGGTGCTGCGCGATGGCCGCGAAACCTGGCTGCGCGTCAAGTCCGCCGATCGCAACAGCCTGCTGTGGAAGCCGCCGCTGCAGTGAGGCAACCGAAACCTCTCACTCTCCGCAAGCGCTGAAGCCAGTGCCCGGGGTCCACTCCGCGAATGGGATGACCTTGCCTTCGACCGATACGGTCGCTTGCCTGGTGGTGCCGTCCGCCAGCTTCTTGCTGCTGTTGCCCTTGCCGGTCAGCACATTGTAGTCGCAGGCGCCGGCAACATTGTCGTCCATGTAGTCCCAATACTCGTAGGCGAAACCGGCGACGACGAACGTGCCGTTGCGCCAGGCGAGCGTCAGCGTCTTGTTGGTCCGCTCGCTGCCGATCTCCATCGCCGGAATATAGAGCTTGATCGAACCGTTGGGGAGCGCAGTGAGTTCGGGCTCGGTGTCGGATGTGGCGGGGCCCGGCCGGTCGTAATCCTTCCATTCCCCGTCAATCTGATCATGCACGATCCCGGCAGGTTTTAGAAAATCGCCATCGCGATCTTTGAGGAAAAAATACAGGTCCATGGGAGAGCCGGGCTCGGTCTCGACGATCATCGCCAGATCGGCGGCGCCGTCGCCGTTCCAGTCGCCGGTCGCCGCCGTGATGATCTTCTGGGTCTCGATCGGCTCCGCCAGGGCGGCGGCCGGCAGCAGCAGGACCAGACCGAATATTGTCGATCGCATGTAAAATCCTCTTAGCCTGGGCAGGCCTGAGACGCACGCGCTTCTCAGGAGGCCCGGCTCTGCCGCGTCTCGGAACGGCTCGTCTCGTTGAGCAGCCGGCAGAGCGAAACCGCTTCACGACGGCTCAGGCCGATCAGCGCGATTTCCGAAAATTGCGCCGGCAGATCGTGAACGATGTCCCACACCATCCAACGGCCGTTCGGCTCCATGACACATTCGTAGCGCAATAATTGTTCCTGCATCCGACCCCCGGCTTTGCTCACCGGACTGGTACAGCGTCGAGGTAAATGAGTTGTTGCGCCGCGCGAGTATTCCGCGGCTGTCAAAACCAGGCGTTGAATCCCCACAGGGGCGAACCCGACAGGTCACGGCTGACGGTGCCGATACTCTCGACAAGGCGGCAGGGCAGGGACGCTTCCGGCGTGAACGGCGGCCGCCGCCAGAATTGGATCAGGCGTTGCGGCTCGCCATATGCGCGTCGAGCTTCCTCCTCGAGGGGCCGTAACGCTTGATGATGGTCGCGGCCTCGCTTTGCGGTATGCCGTATTTGCGGGCAAAGGCAGCGACCTCGTAAGGCTCTTCGCCTGAGACCAGTTTGCGATCCTGCTTGGTCTTGGATTTGTCGTCGGCCATGGCGTCCTCCATCACATCTGGTCGTTATAGGGCTCCTTGGTCCGGCCGACCATCCTGGCCAGTTCGGCGAAGGACGGTACGCCGGTTTCACCCTGGGCATTGTTGGCCGCCTGCAGCAGCCTGAGCGGAAAGCAGACGGCGTCGCGGTTGGATGGCGACATGTCTTCATAGAGACGCTCGTCGCTGGTCATCGCCGCCTCGGCCCGGCGCAACGCCATGTCGACCTCGTCGACCGACAGCAGGCCCTTGTGGACCAGCGCGTTGTTGACGGCCGCGATCGCCATCATCAATCCTTCGAGCTGGAGATTGGCGACGTTCATCGTCTTGCGTCCTTGCCGGGCTTCTTGGCGGTGGCCTTGCCGTCTGGCCGGATCGCTGCGCGCGGCGGGTTCTGGCCCTCCGAATGCCGGGTCCTGTCGTCGAAATCGTCAGCCGGCCTGGTCAATCCCATGCCGCCGGGAGGTGGCTTGTTGCCGGCCGCATCCTGCGAAAATTCGTCGGCCGCGTCGGGGCTCGTCTTTGCCGGATATTTCCTCGCGCCGGTCTCGTAGCGGTTCTGGTCGTCGGCCATGTCCTGTGCTCCGGTTGCAATGAGCAGATAACTTTCATTCGGCGGCAGCGGTTCCGTGGCGAAATCGACCTTGCCGGTGCGCAAGCCTTCGCAATCTGTCGGGTTTCGTGCATTCTTGTGCATGCCAACGATGCTTCGCTCCGACGCGCCGGCACAATGCTGCTCCTACTGCGGCGGGCGCGACCACAATTACGAGGATTGCCCAAAGCGCAAAAGCGATGCCGAACGGCAGAAGGACACGCCAGGCAACGCCTACCAGCCTGGCGCTGCGGCTGGAGGGGAAATCCGCCAGCCGGCCTGAACCACCCCGCCGGTCCGGCCGGCTGGCGCGAAGGTCCTTCCATGTCCAGAGGATTGCAATGCCGCCACTATTGTGGGCAAAAGCAGCACGGGCAATCAGGTTGGGGTGGGGTGATGACCGAAACGCAAGGCAATTCAAGCCGTCCGCAGGGCAAGCCGGGGATGGCATCGGGGTCGATCGGTTCCGGCCTGATCGCACTCGTCATCGTGGCGCTCGGCGTCTTTGCGCTACTGGGGTCCTGGTACACGATCGACCAGGGCGACCGCGGCGTGCTCTTGACCAACGGAGCGCTAAGTTCGGTCGTTGATCCCGGACTGCATTTCAAGCTGCCGTGGTTACAGCGTGTCGAGAAGATCAGCCTGCGCCAGCAGGTGCTCAAATGGGGCTGCGAGAACCAGAACGATTGCAGCGGCCTGCCCGCCATGCAAGCCTATTCGCGCGACCAGCAGCCGGCCGACATGCGCGTCACCGTCAACTTCCACGTGCCGGCCGCCGAAGTCAGCAACGTCTACACCAATTATGGATCGATCGAGGCACTGGCCGACCGTGTCATTGCCAGGAAAGCACCGCAGGAGATCAAGACGGTGTTCGGCCAGTACGACGCGGTGTCGGTTATCCAGAACCGGGCGAAGTTCAACAAGGACGTCGCCGAGGCCATCGCGGCGGTAACCGACGGCCCGGTGATGATCGACAGCGTGCAGGTCGAGAACATCGATTTCTCCGACGCCTACGAGCAGGCGGTCGAAGCCAGGATGACGGCGCAGGTCGAGGTGCAGAAGCAGGAACAGAACCTGCAGCAGGAAAAGATCAAGGCCGATATCGCGGTCACCCAGGCCAAGGGCCGCGCCGACAGCGTCAAGGCCGAAGCCGAGGCCAGCGCCTACAAGACCAGGGTCGAAGGCGATGCGACCGCGGGCGCCATCAAGGCTCGCGCCGCCGCAATCGCCAACAATCCGCTGCTGGTCGAACTGACCAAGGCGGAGAGATGGAACGGCGAATTGCCGAAGTCGATGATCCCGGGCTCGACCGTACCGTTCCTCGAACTCAGCACGCCTGCCGCAGCATCGAACTGAGGCACGGCGCAAACCAGATCAGGACGGCGGCGCGATAGCCGTCCTGGTGCGGTTACGGCTGAAGCACGGCGCCTCGGGCGATTGCCTGCGTTTGACTTAGAAAAGCTGTCAGCAGCTCCATTCCCGCCGGCCAGTCGCCGAGCCCGCTGTCGCCATTGATATGGCCAAGCGGTCCGGCGATATGGAGATCGCTGCCCCATCGCTCGGATTTCGCCCTGGCATAGTCCAGCGAGCCGTAGGGATCGTTGGCGCTGGCGACAATCAGCGACGGAAAGCGAAGCCGTTGTTGCGGTGCGTCGGCGAAGGTCCGGGCGGAGGAGGGGAAGGCCGGCGACGCAGGGTCCGGAACCGCGACCAGCAACGCGCCGCCGATAGAGCGGGGGGAGATCCGCTGCCAGTGTACGACGAGCAGACAGCCGAGGCTGTGGGCGACGAGCACCGGCGGTGTCCTTGCCTGGCATACAGCGGTTTCCAGCGCAGCCACCCAGTCGTCGAGGTCCGGCACGTCCCAACTCGCCGGGTTGAACCGCCGCATCGCCGGGTTTGCCTGCTGCCAACGTGTCTGCCAGTGGGCTTTGCCCGATCCGCCGATGCCCGGCACAATGATGAAGTCGGTCATGCGAAGCCCTTCTTTCCTGATGCAGCGCGTGCAATTCTAGGTCTTCTCCCAGGTGGCGGAATGCGAGATCATCGGAAAGCAGCGACGAAATCCGATGGATTAAAGGGCGATCATGCGGAACGGCGATTATCGGCCAAGGCTCGATCCCACCGATCTGGCGATCATTGAGATCATGCAAGAGGATGGCCGCATCGGCATCTCCGAGCTTGGCCGCCGCGTCGGACTGTCCCAGCCGGCCACCTCGGAACGGGTGAAGCGGCTGGAGGAGCGCGGCGTCATCACCGGTTACAAGGCGGTGATCAATTCGGCAGCGCTCGGGCTCGGCACCATGGCGGTCATCCGCCTGCGCACCACGCATGAGCATATCCAGGCCTGCCTGAAGAAGTTCGCCCAATTGCCGGAGGTGGTCGAGGTGCTGCGGGTGACCGGCGAGGATTGTTTTCTGGTCAAGGTCGTGGTCCCGTCACCGCCCGATCTTGAAAGCATAGTCGACAGCATCGGCCACTACGGCACGGTGACGACAAATGTGGTTCTGCGCGCCGAGCAACCGAAGCGGCTGGGACGCGAATTGATGACCAGGGCCTGACCGGTCTATCGCTTGGTCTGCGTATGCCCGACGGCATTGGCGAACGAGATGCCGCCCTTGATCTCGCGCATCGCCATCGAGGTGATCGTGCGCCGCACGCCGGGCAGCCGGCTGAGCTCCTCGCGCAGCATCCTGTCGAGCGCCATCATGTCGACGGTGACGATCTGCAGGAGATAGTCGGCCTCGCCAGTCGTGGCGTGGCAGCGGCGGATCAGCGGATGCTTTTTGACCGCCGCCTCGAAGGCGTCCGACAGTTCGAAATCGATCGACACCTGGATGAAGGCTTCGATGCCGAAGCCGAGCTTGGCCGGGTCGATCCGGGTCGAGTAGCCGCGGATGACGCCGGCGTCCTCCAGCGCCTTGACCCGCTTCCAGCACGGCGTCTTGCTCAAGCCGACCTCATCGGCGAGCGCGGCAAAGGAGATGCGGGCCTCGCGTTCGAGCGCAGCTATGATCTTCCGGTCGACCGCATCCAGCATCATTCGTTCTTCCAATCTGCTTCAGCGGCAATTTTCGTCCTTCGTTTCCCGCCACTCGAATAACAGAAAGGGACAATGTTCGGCAAGAAAGCGATTAGACTCGGGCTGGGATCCAACAAACGCCTGCGGCCCAACGGCCGCGGCAAGGAGCATGGCCATGGACAAGCAGGATTACTACGCCCGCATCGAAACGCCTGAGATGCGCGACTATGGCGTCTACCTCAAATGCGACAGGCTGCTTGCCTGCCAGAAGCCGCTGGCCGAGATGGTGAATGCCGACGAGCTGCAGTTCCAGATCGTTCATCAGGTCGAGGAGCTGTGGATGAAGCTCATCGCCTATACGCTGGTCGATGTCGTCGATTTCCTGGAAAAGCAGGACACGCATCGCATCGTCACGCTGATGGGGCGCGTGCATCGGCTGATGCGGCTGATGACGGCGCAGCTCGACCTGCTCGAAACCATGTCGCCCAAGGAGTACCAGCAGATCCGGCTGCAGCTCGGCAATGGCAGCGGCCAGGAATCGCCGGGTTTCAAGCAGCTGCTGCGCCTGCCGCCCGATCTGTGGCGGGCCTTCAAGGCGTCGTACCTCGACGACCGCGGCCTTTCGGTCGAGGATGTCTACGATACCGGCTACGATCACGGCGACAGCTATGTCGTTGCCGAAGCGCTGATCGAGTTCGACGAGCTGTTCCAGAAATTCCGCGCCAACCACCTCTATCTCATCCACCGCACGATCGGCCTCGGCGCGAAATCGCTGAAGGGCCGGCCGGTCGAATTGCTGGAAGCCGGCGCCCGCCACCGCTTCTTCCCGGAACTCTGGGACATACGCTGGGCGATGACCGACCGCTGGGGCAGCCAGTATGGAACGGTACGGGAGCCGATCAGCAAGCCGGGGGTCAAGGTGGGGTAGTACAACCTTCCTTCTCCCCTTGTGGGAGAAGGTGGATCGGCGCGCAGCGCCGAGACGGATGAGGAGTGTTGGACGGAGTGCCGCCGGCGCCAAGCTGGAGCACCCCTCATCCGTCGCCTTCGGCGACACCTTCTCCCACAAGGGGAGAAGGGAAGGCGCCACTTTGGTGCCGCGCTTGTATCCTGCAGGTTTTTCGGGGGATGATGTCGGGCTTGCGGCTGGTGGTGCGTCCTTGGGGCACAACCATCGTAACTCTTGGGAGGACATCATGACCTTGGAAACCGCTCAATCATCCGTTCAGTCGCCGTGGCAGACCGCGGCAATCCTTATCGCCCGCCTGATCTTCGCCGCCGTCTTCCTGATGGCCGTGATTTTCAAATTCATCGATATCGGCGCCACCGCCGGCTATATCGCGGCGGCCGGGTTTCCGTTCCCGCTGTTCCTGGCCTGGTGCGCAGCCCTGCTCGAGGTCGTCCTCGTTCTATGCTTCCTGACCGGCGCCTTCTTCTCATGGGCAGCACTCGTCGCCGGCGCCTATGTGCTGTTCCTCGG
This sequence comes from Mesorhizobium sp. M0816, assembly GCF_040320005.1. Classification (NCBI taxonomy): domain Bacteria; kingdom Pseudomonadati; phylum Pseudomonadota; class Alphaproteobacteria; order Hyphomicrobiales; family Phyllobacteriaceae; genus Mesorhizobium; species Mesorhizobium sp. M0816. The sequence continues at coordinate 318,226 of NZ_JAMYOT010000007.1, forward strand.
CTTTGCCTTCCACGGGCCGTCGCACTGGGCCGGCAACCAGGCGGAGTTCGGCTTCTTCGTCGATCACTTCACTTTCCTGGCCGGGCTGCTGTTTGCCGCCGTGCACGGGCCGGGCAGGGTCCTGGCGCTGAGGCTTGGCAGGGGGTGATCCCCAATCTCGGAGGCGGCGTTCTCGTAAAGGCGCTCAGAAGGGTGGCTGCGACAATGGCGGTCGGGTCTATGACCGCGACCAGGGCCAGATCGGCAGCACGATCCGCACCAGCATCGTCGTGACGATCGAGAGCGGCCGGGTACCGTCATTCCGGCCATCCGCAGGTCGCGCGCAATAAAAGCGACAGCTAAAGTACGAGCGTTCGAGGTTTATGCTTTTTGTAGATGCGCCTGCATTCCCTCTGTACTTCCAACTTTCGGCGGGCTAAGCAAGACACGGGTCTTGAGGGGGAATTCATGAACATCGCCACGCGTTTTGCTGCCGCCATGATCGGCACGTCTCTGCTTGCCGGCTGCACTACCTTGACCGAAGGCGAATTCAACACGATGCATACCACGCTTGAAGGCAGCCCTGTCACCAAGCGCGTGGCGATCAATGAATGCATTGCACGCGAGAGATCCACGCCGCTCAACGAAAGAAAGACTTACGCAGCAATCATGAATGTCAGTGTCGCAAAATACGACAGCGCCTTTTGTAACCGGCTCTTTAATGCCGTTGCAAATGGCAGGCTGACTTACGCGGACTACCGCAGGCTTTCCTCGCCGGGGGCCGACAGCAGCAAGTTGATCAAGATCCTGCAGGGCCGCTAGCAGGCGCCGCCAGCAGTCTTGCCGCCCCGGCGCGGCAAAGCTGGTATCGCCGCGTCAGCTCCGATCGCGGTGTCACATCTGGTCGTTGTAAGGTTCCTTGATCTGACCGACCATGCGCGCCAGTTTCGAAAAGGACGGCATGTCCGTCTCCGGCTGACATTGATTGGCCAACTCCAGCAGTCGGATCGGGAAGTTGACGGCGTCGCGGCTCGACGCCGACATGCCTTCGGACCTTTCCTCGTTGGTCTCGCTGGCTTCGGCCTTGCGCAAGGCGATGTCTATCTCCTCGACGGAGAGCACGCCTTTGCGGACCAGGACCTGATTGATCGATGCGATGGCCATCAGCAGGCCTTCGAGTTGCAGATTGGCGACGTTCATGGCTTTTGCTCCCATTGGCTAGGGTTCAAACGCGCCAGCGCGTGTTGCGATCCAGTGTGGGACAGCGGGGCAGTCTACGACCGGTCGGGTGGCGATGGCTCTGCAGGGTTCTTGGCCAGGCGAGCATCGATGTCGCTCAGCTTCTGCGCAATGATCTCGAGAGCCGCGACTGACCCGCGCTGAACGCGCACCAGTTTCATGACGAAATATCCGAACACCCCGAGCATCAGAACCATCGGGAGCCAGCTGATAATAATGCCGAGCAGAGAGCTCGAACCGTCTTCCATGTCGACACCTTGATTCCACGTCCTCAACCAACGCGTGCAGCAAAGCATTGAATTGACTATGCAACAAGCGGTTCTGGGCAAAATTTCTATTGCCGGTCGAAGGAACGAGGCCGAATTCAAAATGGTCCGCGCGGCGCCACCAAAGCGAGCAGGCGAGGGGTATTCTCACATTTTTTCGCGTCTCAGGTGAATTTTGTTCTTGCTTTGTGCCGGCAGCTATGCTACTAATTTGGGTATGGTGCCAATTGGCTCCAACGACCCGCCCGCCGAGGCGGGTTTTTTGTTTCAGGCCGGTTTGGAGACGATCACGGCGAGCGAGGCGAGTTTTCCGTCACTCAGGCTTCGAATGTAGTTGCGGCGGCGCTGCAGGAATTCCGCGCCCATGACGACTTCATTTGCCTGCTGCTGCGCCGGCGAGGGCACGACGCCGGAATTGGCCCTCTTCAGCGCCAGCTCAACATGTTCGCCGGTTTCGTCGACGATTTCGTCGATGCGAAATCCGGCATCGACAAACAGGGTTTTCAATTTTTCCCGATCGGCGAGGTGGCTGGTCGCCGCAGAAACCGCCCAGGGCATGGGATAGTAGGGCTCGCCGCCGGCGAGCACGGCTTCGGTCCAGATCAGCCTGCCTCGCGGTTTCAGCACGCGCCAGGCCTCGTCGATGACCGCGGCCTTGTTCTCGATGTTCATGCCGACATAGAAGCAGATCGCCGCATCGAAGGTGCTGTCGCCAAAAGGCAGTTTCGTTGCGTCGGCCTGATGGAAGCGAATCTTGTCTGCCAGTCCGCTGAGTGCGGTCAGTCGGCTCGACGCGGCGACAAAGGCTGGTGTCAGGTCGATGCCGTCGACCTGGCAGCCATAGGTCGAGGCCAGAAACCTTGCCGGCCCGCCAATGCCACTGCCGATATCCAGGATCCGATCTGTCGGCGAAGGAGCAAGACGGGCCGCATGCTCCCGCGTGGCGATCAGTTCGCGGCCATGGAGCTGATCGAATGGATAGAGTTGCGCGGCCGCGAGTTTTCCGGCCGGGTCGGCGTCCGGGATCGCGGCCAATATGCGATCGACGATGCCGTCGCTGCCGTAGTGACTGGTGACATTGCCCATGACGCGTTCCCCTCAAGCGCAACCACCATCCCATCAACGCAAGTCTCACGCAATGCCCGCCTTTTTCGCCCCTCCTTCCAGCCGTTCACCGACGAGGGTGCGAGGTCGTCAGTGCATTTTCTTCCACCGCGCCACATTTTGTTCTTGCTTTGTGCCGGCAGCTATGCTACTAATTTGCGTATGGTGCTAATTGGCTCCAACGACCCGCCCGCCGAGGCGGGTTTTTCATTCAGGCCTCTTTTCGATCGAACGTTGCTTGTGTTGCCGGCTGTGAAGTCGGCGGGACGGCGCCCGGGACAGTACCCCCCTCTGGCCTGCCGGCCATCTCCCCCTCACGTGGGGAGATTGGCGGTTTCGGCGCTGCGCTCTTCCTGCAACGCTGGAGATTGGCGAAAGCCGGCGCGAAAGCCGATCTCCCCCCAAGTGGGGAGATGTCCGGCAGGACAGAGAGGGGCGCGAAGGAATGCAGCCTAGCGGTCTTCTTGGAACGTTAATCGGGAGGCGGACAAGGCGAGGCGCTGAACGGAATTCGCATTTTTCTGCCGCCGTGCCACATTTTGTTCTTGCTTTGTGCCGGCAGCTATGCTACTAATTTGGGTATGGTGCCAATTGGCTCCAACGACCCGCCCGCCGAGGCGGGTTTTTCATTTCGGGCTCCTGTTCGACCGAATGTTGCGTGTGCTGCCGAGGCATGTCGGCGCGAATGAACGCGACCGACTATCCCGGTCCGCAACCACCTATCGTCCATAGATTTCCCAACGCGCCCGTGCGCCCATTTCAGAGAACACCCCATGTCCAACCGTTACGCCACGATCATCACCGACGATGACGGCCGCGAGGTCGTCAGCGCTATTGGCGAGTTCGCCGGCGCCGCACCCTATGCACGCCATGGCCGCTTCGAGCAGGTGGCCGCCGGCGTGCGGATCGGCATGGTGCGCGGCGGTAGCGTCGATGCGGTCGGCGGCTTCGGCTTCCCGTCGGGAGCACTCGACGGCAACGCGGTGGCAATTCTCAGGGCAAGGCTGAATGCCTTGCCCGACGCCGCTGCGATGAGGCCCGGCACGACGACTGATGCGAAACCGGCAAGCCAGCCGCGGAAGCCGAAGTCGGCACGCGCCGGCAAGAAGGCCAGGCCGCGCAAGCGCATCGTGCGGCCAGGCAACAAGAAGCCGATGTCCCCCGGGACAGCGGAGTAGGGCATGGCCAAGGCTCCTTCCGCCGGCGATCCGCAGCCGCACGATCAAGCACCCGGCAAGCTCGGCCGAACCAGGCGGCCGAAGAAGACGCTGGCCGACGGCTTTCTCGAAGCGATCCGCGCCGATTTTCGCGCCCATGGCGCCGGCGTCATCGCCGAGGTGCGCGTCGAAAAGCCCGATCAGTATCTGAAGCTCGTGCTGTCGGTGCTGCCCAAGGATCTTAATGTCAACATCAACAATCTGGATGCATTGAGCGATGACGAAATCAGGCAGCGCATCCGCGGCCTCGAAGCCGTCCTTAGGCCGTTCCTCGAGAAGCCGGGCTTCGCAAAAGGCCTCGCAGACCCGGGCGGCAAGGACAGAATATCTCAGCCTGCTGGCGGAGCTGGACCGCAGGCGCCGCACTAACCAGCTTGCCGCCTATCGGCCCTATCCCAGGCAGGCCGAGTTCCATGCAGCCGGCGCGACCAATCGCGAGCGCCTGTTCATGGCCGGCAACCAGCTCGGCAAGACCAGGGCCGGCGGCGCCGAATGGGCGATGCACCTCACCGGCCGCTATCCAGATTGGTGGCAAGGCAAGGTTTTCGACTGTCCGGTTCGGATGTGGGCGGCCGGCGTCACCGGCGAAAGCACGCGCGACAACCCGCAGCGCATCCTGATCGGCCCGCCGCAGCAGCAGGCGGCCTGGGGCACCGGCATGATCCCGGCCGACGCCATCGTCAGCACGATGGCGGGGCGGGCGCCGGGCGCGCTCGACAGCGTCGTGGTGCGCTGGGGCGGCGGCGGCGATGCCCAGGCCGACGAATCGGTGCTGTCGTTCAAAAGCTACGAGAAGGGTCGCGAGAAATGGCAGGGCGAGACGCTGCACGGCGTCTGGTTCGACGAGGAGCCGCCGCTCGACATCTATTCCGAAGGGCTGACCCGTACCAACGCCACCGGCGGCATCACCATCGTCACCTTCACGCCGTTGCTCGGCATGAGCGATGTGGTGCTGCTGTTCTTGTCGGCTGAGCAGGTCGAGTTCATTGGTGAAAGGGGAAGCAATCGGCTGAATAAGCCAGCCCGGCGCAATCATTATCCCAGCTGACTGTGGCGCACGGAATAAGTGTGGAGCACTTCTCTTGCAGCAAAATTGTAGTTATTTGGACGGAGGATGAGAGCCGTAACGGAGGGGTGGGCAGTGGGAAATCACTATCGGTCGCTAGTCGTGATCGGTGCAATAATGCTTTCAGGATGCGTAGTGACTGAGAGCCGGTTCAACACAATCAACGCTGGAATACAAAGAAGTCCAGCTTTCAAAAAGGATTTTATGACTCAGTGTGCGGTGGGATTGGGGGCAAAGCCACTAGCTTACCGCAAACAATGGGCTAGAATAATAAACACAAGTGTTGAAGCGTTGCCAGAGGTGTACTGCAAACGCTGGACTGATGCGGCGATGAGCGGACGAATGACGTATGCGGATTACAAAAATGGATTGTCGCGACCTACCTACGAAAGTAAGTTGATCAAGATACTTCAGGGCCATTAGCCGGCCCGCCTGTGTTCGTCGCGCGCCGTCCCGGTTTTGCTCCAGCAAGGTATCTCGCATGAGCCGCCACGTCCCCTTCATGACCAGCGCGGTTGCCAAGCCATGATCCGGAACTAGACTGGCTACATTGGGCGGGAGATCACAACTATGAATAGACGAATGGTGTTGATCGGCGGCCTTTCGTCAATTGTCGTATCACCAGAAGGCAACGTCGGCATGTCAGCAACTTTTCCTCCCGTTCCGAAATGGCGGCCATCGTTTTCGCAGCCCATCGATCGCATCGAGGAGCGCTTTGGCTACTACTTCAACCAGGAGCGTGACTTTGCCATCCTTGAAAACGGCACCTGTGTGCTGACGGAGGCTGGTCTTTCCGATGGCGCTGCATCCTTGGCAGCCATCCAGACGCTTGCCGAGATCTACAACTACCACCCGGACATGAAACCGTCCGATATGGACGATGGCAATTTGTTGGTCAGTTACAATCATCCTGCCTTCAACGTCGTGCTGACCGACATTGCCAAGGCGCATTGGCCAGAGATCGAGGCTCGCCACCAGGACGGACTGACGACCGACGAGGTGTTGTTCACGCCGCTCGGGCAGAACGTATTCGATGATTTTGGCAAAAAGGCGCTGCTAGGCCGGTGCTACATGTTCATGGATGCACAGGCGCCGAAAGTCATGCGCATCAAACGTCGGGCGATCTGATCCCGACTTTTCGACCGGCTCCGTGGCAGGTGTTCCGAGCGATGCAAACGGAGCTGCGAGGCGGGGCGTTGGAGCGCGCACCTGCCACCACGATTCACTGCCGCGAGGGTGAGAACAATGACCCGTCACGTCACCTTCATGACCATCGACGATGCCGAACATTATACGCCGCAGCAGCGCGCCGAGATCATTGCCGCCTATCCGGCGCATGAGCGCGAGGCGCGGGCCAAGGGCATTCCGGTGCTCGGCTCCGGCCGCATCTTTCCGGTGGGCGAGGAGCTGATCGCCTGCGAGCCGTTCCCGCTGCCGCGCTACTGGCCAAGGCTCGGCGCGCTCGATTTCGGCTGGGACCATCCCTCGGCGGCGGTCGAGCTTGCCTGGGATACGGAGGCCGATGTCGTCTATGTCACGAAAGCCTGCCGCGCTTCGCAGCAGACGCCCGCCATGCAGGCGCTGACGCTGAAACCGTGGGGCGAATGGCTGCCATGGGCATGGCCGCGCGACGGCCGCCGCGAGACGCTGGAAGGTGCCGGCACCGCCCTTGCCAGGCAATATTCGGCACGTGGGCTGAACATGCTCGCCAGCCATGCTCAGTTCGCCGACGGTTCCGTATCGGTCGAGGCCGGGCTGATGGACATGCTGGACCGCATGCAATCAGGCCGCTTCAAGGTGTTCTCGACGCTTTTGCCCTGGTTCGAGGAATTCCGGCTCTACCACCGCAGGGACGGCCAGGTGGTGAAGCTGCGCGACGATTTGATGGCGGCGACACGCTACGGCGTGATGATGCTGAGGGAGGCGGCAGTCGACCCGGCGGTGTTCAAGGCCGCGCGGCGAAAGGCCGGGCAGGCCGATCCGCTGGGGGCGTTTCGGTGAGGAAAATCGGGGAGGGAGGCAATGCGCTCCGGCTCCGATTGGAAAACTGTAGTGAACGTCCGTGGACGTGGTGTAGCATCGAATGATCCCGCTCAAGGGACGCATCGGCGTGGCCTCACGGGGGCATTCGCCGATAGGGGAGGATCAGATGCAAAACGGAATTTCTCCAGACCACATACTGCAAATTGGCTTTGGGTTCTGGCCAGCCAAGACATTGTTGAGCGCCGTGGAACTGGGACTCTTCTCGCTGCTTGCGGACGGCCCCAAAACGGGCCTCGAACTGCAAGGCGCGATGGGGCTGCATCCGCGCGCAACGTATGATTTTCTCGACACCCTCGTCGCGCTCGGATTGCTGCAGAGGGACGGCGCCGGCGAAACCGGCAAATACGGCAATACGCCATCGACCGCGCTGTTCCTGGTCAAGCGGAGCCCCCAATACATCGGTGGAATCCTTGAGATGGCGAACGCACGACTGTATCGGTTCTGGGGCGATCTCACACCGGCATTGCAAACCGGAAAGCCTCAAAACGAGATCAAGGAGACAGGCAAGTCGATGTTCGGCGAGCTCTATGCGGACCCGGCGCGCCTGGAGCAGTTCATGGACGCGATGAGCGGCATCTCCATGGGCAATTTCACGGCGTTTGCCGAGAAATTCGACTTTTCCAAATATAAGACGCTGGCCGATATAGGCGGCGCAACCGGGCAGCTTTCGGCCATCGTCGCGGCGCGGCATCCGCACATGCAATGCCGGACGTGCGATCTCGCCGATGTGCAGCCGATCGCCGAACGGCGCTTGAGGGAGCGCAATCTCGGCGGCCGGGTCATCGCCGAGACGATCGACTTCTTCGCGGACGAATTCCCCAAGGCGGACATCATCACGATGGGAATGATCCTTCACGACTGGAATCTCGAGAACAAGAAAATGCTGATCGCCAAGGCCTATCGTGCATTGCCGACCGGCGGCGCGTTGGTCGCCATCGAGAACATCATCGACGATGAACGCAGGCAAAACGGCTTCGGTCTCATGATGTCGCTGAACATGCTGATCGAATTTGGCGAGGCGTTTGACTTCACCGGCGCCCAGTTCACCGAGTGGTGCAAAGAGGCAGGGTTTAGTCGCTGCGAGATTATTCCGTTGGCGGGACCTGCAAGCGCAGCAGTGGCTTACAAATAGAGGCTTGGCACCCAGTTCGCTGGCTCGGTCGAGGCCGGGCTGATTGAAATGCTGGACCGCATGCAAGGTCGACCGCCGCCTTCTAGCGCCGCAGTGGACGGTAAGGTTCGCCGAGCATGACAATCCGCATCATCCCCGCCACGCTGCGCGACCTCTCCTATATCGCCGCCAATCTGCGGCCCGAAGACCGGGCCGAGATCGACTGCCAGTTCGACGAGTGGTCGCCGGCGCTGCTGGCGCTCACGGCGCTGCAGGGGTTTGCCTATGTCGCCGAGCTTGACGGCAATCCGGAGGCCGGCTTCGGCGCTGCCGAGCAGCGCAGCGGGCTGTGGATCGCCTGGAGCTGGGGCACGCGCCGCATGAGGCGCTGCGTGCCTGGCATTACGGAATTCTTTCATGCCGTGCTCGGGCCTGAAGTTGCGGCGCGCGGCGCCTGGCGTGTCGAGGCCCGCGCCTTGGCGGCCAATCAACTGGCGCTGCGCTGGCTTGTCCGGCTGGGCGCGACGCAACGCTGCCGCCTGCCGGGCTATGGCCGGAACGGCGAGGATTTTCTGCTCTACGACTGGACAAGAGCCTCTCACTTTGGAGAAAACCATGTGCCTTTTTCAAAAGCCGCCGGCGCTGAAGCCGTTGCCGCCGACACCGACCATTGCCGATAAGGACGTGCAGGCGCGCGAAGCCGCCTTGCGGGCCCAGCTTGCGGCCAATGATGGCACCGCCGGAACCGTGAAGACCGATTTGTCGCCCAGTGAGCTCACCGGCCAGCGCCGCGTGCTGCTGGGGGTGTGACATTGGCGCCATGAGAAGAGTGTTCCGCAACCGCGTGCTGGCGTGGTGGTACTGGCGCCGGCACGCGCGGTTGGGGAAGAAGAGAGGCGGGATGAGGGCTCTTCCTTCTCCCCTTGTGGGAGAAGGTGGATCGGTGCGGCAGCGCCGAGCCGGATGAGGGGTGCTGGAAGGAATGAGGCGAAAAAACCTTTAGCGATTTGAAGAGCTTACCTCTGCAAAATAGCGATCGGTCCAACACCCCTCATCCGACCGAGCTTCGCTCGGCCACCTTCTCCCACAAGGGGAGAAGGTCAAGGCAGCTTCCGCGTTTTCCGTAACAACCCTGCGCAAATCGTGTTCCTTCGGCACGGTTGACATTCCTCCCTCAGCCGCCATGCTGCATTGCAACATGGCAATCGAGGAGTTCGGCATGACAGAAGCCCGGTCATCGCGCATCGAGTGCCTGGACGGGCTTCGGGCGCTTGCCGCGATCTGGGTGCTCATCGGGCACTGCCTGCTGTTGACCGGCTGGCAGATTCCTATCCTCGGCGAACCGGACCTCGGCGTCGATCTCTTCATCATGCTGTCCGGCTTCCTGATGGTGTTCCACTACCAGCTGCGCCAGGACAAGGAGCCCTGGCAAAGGCCGGAAACCTGGCTGAAATTCTGGACCCGCCGCTATTTCAGGATAGCGCCGCTGTTCTACGTCATGCTGTTCGCTGCCCTGGCGCTCGGCCCCTATCTCTACGGGTCGCGAATGATCATCGACGAGTTCCTGCTGCGGTCGCCGCAGGCGCCCGAGCGTTATCTCGACAGCGGCTTGAAAAACATCGGCGCCCATCTGCTGTTCCTGTTCGGCCTGGTGCCGAATTTCGCCTATCGCACGCCGCTGCCCGACTGGAGCCTCGGGCTGGAGATGCAGTTCTACGCACTGTTTCCGGCCATCATGCTGCTGGTGCGCAGGCTTGACTGGCTATGGGCGGCCATCCTGACCGCGGCGATCGGCAGCGCGATGGTGTTCTTGATGGGGCAGTTGTCGGTGCATTTTCCGATGCCGTCGTTCCTGCCGTTGAAGATGCAGATTTTCCTGTGCGGGATGCTGCTGGCGGGCGTCGTCCATCAAAGGCAGAAGCGGCCCTTCGTGCATCTGGCACTGGCCATGCTGCTGGCGGCGCTGCCCTTCGGCGGCGGCTATGGGCTGGGTAAGCTGTTGATGCGCGAAGTGCTCGTCCTGGGGTTCTTTGCCCTGGTTCTCTACCGCATGCTGCCGGGAATGGCGGGTATCGTGGCCAGAAAGATCGCCATGATGCTCGCCAACAGGTTCTTTCATTTGATGGGTGAGCTTTCCTTCAGCATCTATTTGATCCATCTGCTGGTTCTCCAGCCGGTGGCGGCTCTGGTCATCACCCAGTTCGGCCACGAGCTGTCGGCGCCGCTGCGCTTCGCGATCGTTGTTGTCGTCGTCTTGCCGGTGGTGTGCCTGCTGTCCTGGATCACCTATACGCTGATCGAAGTACCCGGCCAGAAGATGGGACGCTTCGTGGTGCAGCGCTTTGGGCGCAAAGCCGCGCTGGAGACGACGCCGGCGGAATAAGGCGCTTCCAATCTCCCCCCTTGAGGGGGAGATGTCGCCGAAGGCGACAGAGGGGGTCGCCGATCCACGCGAGACGACCCCCCTCTGTCCTGCCGGACGTCTCCCCCACGAGGGGGGAGATCGGCGGTTTCGGCGCGCCCGCCATTTCTTTTTCCCATTGAGTTCATCAAGCGAGGCTGACCATGAGCGATTCCCGTGCTCGCGATATTCTGTCGCGACAGGCTGAACTGGAGAGCGAGCGCAGCCAGTATGAGCATGTCTGGGAGGCGGTGTCCGAATTCTGCGATCCCGACGCGCCCGATATGTGGAGTGGCCGCCGCCAGGCCGGCGTCGATTCGCAGGCTGAGCGGCAGGAGCGGCGCGGTGCGCGCGTCTACGCCAACACCATAAACTCGGCCGCCAACCGGCTGGCCGCGGGGCTGGAAAGCCTGATCATTCCGCAGTCGGAGAAATGGCATGGGTTGTCGACCGCAGCCATCAACGACGAGGAGACCGACGAGGAAAAGGAATGGGCGGAAGCGCTGCGCGACTTCCTGTTCTCGCTGCGCTATTCCGCCAATTCCAATTTCGTGCCGGCAACGCAGGCCTGCCTGCGCAATGTCGTGCGCTATGGCCCGGCCTATCTCTATGCCGAGGAAGGTTTTGGCGGCACGCTGATCCGCTATGCTTCGATCCCGGTGGTCGAGGGCTATCTCTCGCGCAACCGCTGGGGCCAGGTCGATATTTTCCACCGCCGCTACGAGCGCACGGCAAGACAGGCGGCGCAACTGCTCGGCTACGACAGACTGCCGGCGCGGATCAAAATCCTGGTCGACGACCCCGCCAAATGCGAGACAAAAATCTCGCTGATCCAGTGCATCCAGCCGCGCGACGAGCGCAAGATGTACAGTCTGAGCGGCTCCTACCAGTATCTCGACACGGCCTTCGCGTCCTATCATGTGATCGAGGACGAGGAGGCGATCGTGAGGGAAAGCGGGTTTCGCTCGTTCCCGGTGTCGTGCTTCAACTGGCGCCGCTACGAGGGCGATCCCTACGGCATCTCGCCGACCATCGAGGCACTGACGACGGTGCGCGAAGAGAACGCCGTGCGGCGCTCCGGCCTTCGCGCGCTGCAGCAGATCACCGATCCGGCGACCGCCTCCAAGGCCAGGCTCGACTATGTGCCGGTGCTCAATCCCGGCGAGAACTATCCCGGCCTCATCGACGATGCCGGCCGGCCGCTGATCGCGCCGATCGCCACCGGCCAGAACCCGACCTATGCGTTCAATTATGCCGACAGCCGGGCCGAGGAGATCCGCGACATGATGTTCGTCAACCTGTTCCAGACGCTGGTGCAGAACCCGCAGATGACGGCGACCGAAGCCTTGATCCGGCAGGAGGAGAAGGGCGCGCTGCTCGGGCCGTCCGGTTCGATCATCCAGGCCGGCTTTGCCAGCAATCTCGACCGCGAGCTGGGTATTCTGGAAGACAAGGGACTTTACGAGGAAGACAGCCGCTTCCTGCCACCCGCGAGCCTCGCCGGCAAGGCGCTGCGGCCGACCTTCACCGGTCCGCTCGACGTGCTGCGCCGCTCGGCCGAGGCGCGCGACACCATCCAGGTGGTCACCACAGCCATGCAGATGGCGCAGTTCGACCCCGGCGTGATGGACAATATCGACGGCGACGAGGCGCTGAAGATCGTGCAGGGCGCCGGCCGCAGCCCGCAGCGCATTTTTCGCCGCCAGGACGAGGTGGCCGGCATCCGCGATGCCAGAGCCAAGGCTCAAGCTGAACAGGCCGGCATGGCGGCGATGGCTGCCGCCGGCAAGGTCGCCAGGGATGCCGTGCCGGCGGCAGTGCAGGCGCGCGACGGCGGCCTGCTCGACGGGCTCGGCGGACTGATGCCGCAGGCTGCGCAAGATGCTTCGGGCGGGCAGGGCGCATGAGCGGCAAACGCTTCGCCCATTCCAGCCAGGCCGGCGGCCCGGCCAAGGCGCGGGATGCCCTGGCCAAGGCCTATCTCAGGGTGTTCTCGGGCCAGGACGGCGAAATGGTGCTGGCCGATCTGACGGCGGCAACCGGCTATTACCGCCGCCCATCCTACAGCGAGTGGCTGGCCAAGACCAAAACGCCGAACGGCTTCGAGCTGCACAGCGCGCTGAGCAATGCGCGGGCCGAAGTGGTGCAGCACATTATGGGGTTCCTGACGCTGGACGAGGCGCAGCTGGCGGCGCTGGAGAAGGCGGCGAGGGCGGAGGGGAGGTAGGATAAGGTCCGAAAGGCGCGAGGCGCCCCCCTCTGGCCTGCCGGCCATCTCCCCCTCCAGGGGGGAGATCAGCAGCTTCGCCCTAGCCGCCAATCCTGCAACGTTGGTGATTGGCGGAAGCAGACAAGATACCCAATCTCCCCCCTTGAGGGGGAGATGGCCGGCAGGCCAGAGGGGGGTGCTGTCCCGCCGGCCTTGTCGTGATTTGCAGCCCGCGCCGGCTCAATAGTCGCCGTTGTAGTACCGGTCGTCGCAGGGGGCGGTGTAGATGCGGCCGCTGGTGCGATCCTGATAGCGGCAAAGCTGTTCGCTGCGCGGCTGGGGCGTGGTGGCGTTGCCGACGACGGCGCCCAGCAAGGCGCCGGCTCCGGCACCGATGACCGTGCTCTTGGTGTTGCCGCCGATCGCCTGGCCGGCAAGCGCGCCGGCGCCGGCGCCGAGCAGCGCACCGGTGCTGGTTCTCTGCTGTGCTTCGGTCTGCGCGCAGCCTGCCAGCGCGGCGGTTACGAACATGGCGGCAATGGCTCTGGACATGGTCATCGTCTGATACTCCCTTGAAGTCTATGAACTAATTCGCAGGCTGATTTTGCCAAGTACGGTCGCATTTGCGGCGGAACATAGGCACCGTGCCTCACGAAATAAGACATGGTTGTTTTTGTCTGACGGCCTGATCCGCAAAGAAAAGTAACCGAACAAGACCCAAAGAGCTTCATCTCCAGTCGACCTTCGAGAGCGCTACGCTGCCTCGATCTGCATTACCTTTTTCGCCGCAGCGGCCAGAAATCCGGATCGGCTGTAGCCGTGGCGCTCCGCATATCGGTCAATCTGATCGAGGACATCTTCCGGAATGGTGACATTGACACGCACGACCTTCGCAGCTTCAGCTTTCAAGGGAACCAGGATGGCGACACCGCTCAGATTGTCCTTGTCCGACATCACTTCCTCCAGGGACGACGGTTCGGGAATGGCCTCGCCATCCTCGACCAGCCCCTCGACATGAAAGGCCAGTGCTTCCCCGGCCATGGCACGGGCATCATCCAGGTTGACGCCGGCTGTCACCAGGCCCGGAAAATCGGGAAAGGAGACGCCGAAGTCGCTGTCCGCTTGCTTGTGGATCAATCCGATATAGTTCCGCATTTCTCTACCTCAGCTTCACGCCGGATTGTTTTTCAATACTCTTGAGAGTGCCGATCGGGATGTCGCGCTTGGGATGCGGAACTGTCACCCGGCCCGGCTTGGATTTGTGCTTGAACTGGGCGTGACTTCCTTTTCGAGCCACTTCGTACCAGCCATCCGCCAACAGCCTGTGAATGACAGCGGCGCTCTTCATGTTGTGTATAGATACACATAACTGATCCAAATGTCCATGAGCTTTTGCCGCTGTTGCGTGCGGCGGCCCAGCCGACCCCGTTTTCAATCCCGCAAGAATGGAGATACCAAATGACCCGAGGTCTTGCCCGGACGCTTTCGCGTGCCGCCGCCAGAGAAGCCGGCCTTGCCCCACCCAGGGCAGGGCTGATAGCCAGGACGACCGGACAGGGCGGCGCCTACCGCACCGTCTTCTCCTTCAATGCCATGCCGGTGCCGGTCACCGATGCGCAGGGCTTTGCCAGCCAGAAGCTCTTCGACTTTCTCGATGGCAAGGTGCGGATCAAGGGCGGCACGGCAAGATTGCAGTTCGCCGTGCTGACGCCACGCGCCTCGACCATCAACGACAATGTCGCGCTGACCTGGTCGCTCGGCTCGGCGGCAGCATCGAGCGCGGCGCTCGCCGGCACCATGGTCAATGTGCTGGGCGCGACCGGCCGTACGCTGGATGGCGCGGGTGCCGCGCCGTCGAGCGCATCGATTGCCGATGTTGCCGCAGCCTTGACGCTCGACGGCACCGTGACGCCGGTCGACCTCTATCTCAACCTGGCGTTTGCCACCGGCACCGATATCGACGCCGACGGCACGCTGGCGGTGTCGGGCACCATCACGCTGCTCTGGGAGAACTGGGGCGATAATGGGTAGGCGCTAATCTCCCCCCTTGAGGGGGAGATGTTGCCGAAGGCGACAGAGGGGGTCGGTTCGACCGGGCGCGACGCCCGGCGACAGATGAGGTCAGCGCTCCACGCGCGGCTACCCCCTCTGGCCTGCCGGCCATCTCCCCCTCGAGGGGGGAGATACCAAGCTTCGCCGCCAGTGCTCTCATCACCGGCCTTTAATTCTGTAACAAAAGGAATCTTCTCATGACAGATCTGGCAGACGCCGGGTCCGTGGTGGCGGCGCCACCGGCGGGCAACCTTGCACGGCCACCGGCCAACGGGGACAGCGGGTCCGCCCCGCCTGCGGCCACAAGCTGGTTTGACGGTCTCTCCGAAGGCAACCGCAAGCTTGCTGAAACCAAGGGCTGGACCAAGCCTGACAGCCTCGATCGGGTTTTCAACTCCTATGCGGAGCTGGAGCGGCAGCAGGGCGAGAGCCTGCGCGTTCCGGCAGCCGATGCAGCCGCGGAAGACTGGGACAGGTTCCACGCCCGGCTGCCCGAGGCGATGCGTCCGCTGACCTCGCCCGACAAGGTCGAGTACAGGCGCCCCGACGGGCTTCCCGAAAACTTCGCGTATTCGGACGAGCTCGCCAATGCGTCCAAGGCCTGGGCAGTCGAGGCAGGTGCTACCCCGAAGGTCGCACAGGCCTATCACGACCGCTTCGTCGGCTACATGGCCGAGCAGGCCAAGGCACAGCAAATCGCTGTTGCCCGCTCGGTCGAGACGACCCACGACGACCTCGTCAGGGATTGGGGACCGACCGGCAGCGATGGCTTTCGCCAGAAGCTCGAGGTCGCCAACCGGGCGATGAAAAAGCTCGGACTGGTCAATGCCTACAAGGCGAAGGGCATCCTTCTGCCGGACGGTGCCTTGACCGACCCGCAGATCGCCAAGGCGGTCCACGCCATCGGCGAGGCGATGTTCCGCGAAGACACGATCGACGGCAATGCTGCCTTGAGCGGAGGCAATCCCTTCAAGCGCAATGCCGCCGGCGAGCGCAACCTGACTGGCATCTCAGCCCTGGTCAAAAGCGACCCCGCCCGCGCCCGGCGGCTGGCACGCGAGACCGGCGAAAATCCCGACCTGTGGATGCCCAACAATCCTCTTTAACCCAAACCTGAAGGAAGACAAAAATGGCAGACGCCTATACCCGTATCGCGGACGCGATCGTTCCGTCCGTCTATGCGCAATACTCGTTCGAGGAGCACGTCCAGTCGCTGGAGATTTACCAGGCCGGGATCCTGTTTTCCGAACCGTCGATCGCCTCGAAGCTCAGCCTGGGCGGACGTTCCGTCGACATGCCCGGCTGGAAGGACCTCGGCAACGATCCGTCCGAGCCGGTCAATGACGACCCGGCCGACTCGATCGAAATGAAGAAGATCGGCGCGCGCCGCGAAGTCGCGGCCCGCAATGTGCGTGCGCATGCCTGGGGCATCCCGGATCTGACCTCGATCCTTGCCGGCGACGATCCGCAGAAGCTTATCGTGCGTCGCCAGACCGACTACTGGCAGCGCGCCAACAAGCTGACGCTGCTGGGCATACTGAAAGGCGTGCTGGCCGACAACATCGCCAATGACGGCAGTGACCTGGTGCGCGTCACCGGCGCCTCCATCGTCGACACCGACATCATCGAGGCCGCTTATCTGATGGGCGACCGCGCCGACAAGTTCAAGACGATCTGGATGCACTCGAAACAGATGAAGGCACTGAAACTCGCCGACCTCATCGACTATGTGCCGTCGTCCGAGCAGGGCGGGCCGCTGATCCCCTATTACATGGGGCTCAGGGCCGTCGTCGACGACGACATTCCGGTTGCCGGCGGCGTCTACACGGCGTTCATGTTCAAGGACAAGGCGATCCTGTGGAACGAGCTGCCGGTCAACACCGAAGGCGGCCCGCTCGAGTTCGACCGCAAGCCGCGGCAGGGCCATGGCGGCGGCGTCACCGAAATGGTCGGCCGCCGGCATTTCGTGCCGCATGTGCCGGGCACCCGCTTCCTCGATGCGTCCTCGGCCGGCGAATTTGCCACCGATGCGGAACTGGCGCTGGCGGCAAACTGGGACCGCACGGCGTCGAGCGTCAAGCACATGACGTTCATCGCGTTGAAGACGACGGAGGCCTGATCGGGCTGGAAGGGGGCAGGAGTGAAGAACTCCCGCCCCTTCGGGACGCCAGGTCGGCCGATGTGGCGAACCCCAAGTTCACCCACTGCGCTGCACCAGAGTGCGACTTTTGGCGTTCACCACATTATTCGTGTTGCCCTTCGGTCAATCGACGGCACCAAACAGTTACAAGAAAGGGCGATGCTGCCTTGTCTTGGTAAGGGAGGTCACCATGAACATGAAGTACAAAACAGTTCAGGAAGTGCTCCGAAAAGCGGGCATTGTCATGAGTAAGAAGGGGGAAGTTCATCGCATAAACTTCTTCAGTGGCCTGGAAGACACCGCCTACTACACGCCAAGTCTTCAGGATGCCCTGGACAGGGGCTTGGCTTTGGCGGGAGGTGCCGGAAGGGTGAAAGCAAGTGTCTTTGCCAAGTCAGCTGAAACAGGGATCTCGACCAGCGCACGCATCGGCTGACACAATTCATGCAAGACATCGCCGCGATGCGCGGCGGTGTCGTGAACCGCAATAGCCGAAGCATTGCTTCCTTGCTTCGAACGGAAAAGAGACGGATCACGCAGCGCCTGCAACCCGTGTCCTGACGGGCGGTTGGCGTTGTGACGCTCGATGCACGAGACGTGCAACGTTCTGCCCAAGCCACAAATCACAAAAAATCCCCAGCCGCTTCGAAGCGGCTTTTTGCCGTGGAGGCACCATGCCCCGTTTTCTCCGACCAACCATACAGACAGAGGCCTGAGCCATGGCCATCACCCCGCTCGACATCGCCAACATGGCGCTCGCCGTGCTCGACGAGGCGCCGATCGAAAGCCTCGACCAGGACGCCAAGGCGGCACGCCTGCTCAATCTGCATTTCGACCTGACCCGCGAGGCCGAATTGACCAAGCACGCCTTTGTCTTCGCCATCCTGGCGGCCTCGGTCGCCGGCTTCGACACCGGCAGCGGCGCTGGCACGCTGAACTTCGCCTATGAGCTTCCCGCCGATTGCCTGCGGCCCTTGCCGCTGACAGGGAATGGCGAGCCGGATGGCGTTCCGCTCTCATGGCGGCAGGAGGCCGGGCTGATCTATTCGGATCAGGCCGGACCGCGCGTCATCCGCTATGTCGCCAATCTGACCGATCCCAACGACTGGGACGCGCTGTTCAGCGAAGTGCTGATGGCGGCGCTCGCCATCAAGATCGCCCATCCGTTGACCCACAAGGCCAGCATGATCGACGTCGCCCGTAGCGCCTATGACAGGGCGCTGGACGCCGCCTATTCAGCCAATGCCATCCAGCGCGGCGGCAGATTTTCGACGACGTCCTGGGCTTTCCAGCGCGGCGACAGCCGGGGCGTCGGCCGATGACCACGCTCTATCCGGTCCAGGATGCTTTCATCCGCGGCGAGATTTCTCCCCGCTTGCATGCTCGCGCCTCGCTCGACCTTTACCGGGCGGCGCTGTCGAAATGCACGAACTTCGTCACGCTGCCGCATGGCGGCATCAGGAAACGCGGTGGCACGTATTTTTGCGCGCAGGTGAAGGCTCCGTCAAAGGCGACACGGCTGATCCCGTTCATCTTCTCGGCCGATCAGGCCTATGCGCTCGAATTCGGCGATCTCTACATCCGCGTCTATGCCTATGGCGCGCGCGTCGGCACGGTCGAAGTCGTTTCGCCTTATCCCGAGGCCGATCTGTTCGACCTGCAATTCGTCCAGTCGGCAGACCAGATGTGGATCACCCACAAGGATCATCCGGTCAAAGTGCTGACGCGCACTGCGCACACGACCTGGACGCTGGCCGATTTCGTCTTTCTCGACGGCCCTTACGACAAGATCAACACCACGGCCACGACGCTAACGCCGGCCGCAACCGGCAACGCCATGCCGGTCATGGTCGCGAATACGCTGCCAAGCGGCACGGTCAGCAACAGCAACGGCTCATCCGACGTGTGGCAGGTGTTCGATGGCGACAAGCAGAAGGGGGAGAACATAGCGGGCTTTCCGAGCGGGTATCTGCGCTACCAGTTCGGCGGCGGGGCCAAGACGGTCGACGCCTACTGGATTACCGCCACGAATGATCACTCAGACACTGCATCGCCGACCCAGTGGCAATTCCAGGCCTCGCACAACGGCACCGACTGGACGACGCTCGACAGCCGGGACGGAGAGACCGGCTGGTCCAAGTCGGAAACCCGCTTCTTCGACGGCTTCAACAACACGGTTGCCTACGAATATTATCAGCTGCTGTTTTCAGGTGGCGGCAGCGACGGAACCGCTATCGCCGAACTGGCCCTGCACGAATACGCGCCGTCGCAAACGCCGTTCGATCTTTCAGCCTCCTCGATCGTCGGCATCAACGACGGCATCGGCTTCCAGACCAGCGATATCGGCCGCGCCATTCGTCTGCTTGGCGCGGATGGCTTCTGGCGCTGGGCCAAGATCGTTGCCCGGACCAGCACCACGGTGGTCACGGTCCAGTTGTACGGGCATGCTCTGCCCGATCTCAGCCCGATCATCCGCTGGCGTCTCGGCACGTTCGTGCCCGGCAAGTACGTCCAGAGCGGTTCGCTTTACGAGGAGCGCCTGGCGTTCAGCCGAAAATTCTCGGTCTATGCCTCGCAAACCGGCGATTTCGACAACTTCGCCACCGGTGAGAAAGACACCGACGCGCTGGAATTCGTGCAGGCAGGTGGCGGCCAGGCCAATGACATTACGTGGGTGGCGGAATCGGACGGCGCGCTGATCATCGGAACGCTTGGCGGGGTGAGGGCGCTGTCGGGTTCCGGCATCGACGAGGCGCTGACGCCGTCCTCGTTCAAGAACCGCCGGTCGCGGACTTTCGGTTGTGCCCCGCTGCGTCCCGTCGATGCGGGGCAGTCATTCCTCTATGTCACCCGCTCCCGCAAATCGATCGCCGAGCTGACGCAAAACGCCACCGGCCGCTTCACCTCCGACGATGTCGGTCAAATATCGGAGCACATTCCCAAGAAAGGCGTCGTCGAACTCGCCTTCCAGACCGACCCCGATCCGCTGCTCTGGTTCCCGCTCGGGGATGGCGAACTCGGCGGCTACACGCACCAGCCGTCGCAGGACGTTCGCGGCATGCACATCCACCAGATCGCCGGAAGCTTCGCAGGATCGAACTGGGCCGTTGTCGAAAGCGCCGTGGTGACGCCCGGCCAGGACGGCAACGACGATCTCTGGCTGATAGTCAAGCGCACGATCGGCGGTGTGACCAGGCGCTATATCGAAATAAAGACCGCGCCGTTCGAGTATGGCGGGATCGGCGATGCATTCGAAGTCGACTGCGGCCTGAGCTATGGTGGCGTCGCTGTGGGCACGGTCTCAGGGCTTGATCATCTCAACGGCGAAACAGCCGACGTCCTGGCCGATGGCAAGGTCTACCAGGGCCTTGCTGTGGCCGCTGGCGCGGTCTCGCTGCCCGGTGGGGCTATGGCAGCCAAATGGCAGGTCGGGCTCGGCTACCAGTCCGAAGCCAACACGCTGGAGCTCGATGTCGGCGGCCGCGACGGATCGATTGTCGGGCGGCGCAAGAAGGTGGCCAAGCTCATTCTTTCGCTGCTGGAAACCGACACAACCGGGCTTCAGGTCCAGTCGTTCATCCGCGGCCGCTGGGAGCAGGTTCGCATCCCGTCCGTGGTTGCACCCGACGGCATGGCGAAATTGTTCACCGGCAATGTCGAGGTGCCGATCGACGATAGCTGGGAAGGGCAGGGGCGGGTGAAGATCCGCCACGTCAATCCAACGCCCTGCACGATCAGGGTGATGACACCGGTGTTCGACGCCGAGCCTTAGAAACTGCTGATCTCCCCCCCCTCGAGCTAGGGCATATACACATCTCGCAGAGCCCATCCATCGGCACAGGCACGGAAGTAGGCCAGGCCGTTGTAGAAGGTGATTGGTCCCGGTGGTCTGGAGGAAGC